>NZ_JBDPLX010000015.1:0-181212 GCF_039871815.1 Micromonospora sp. B9E7 | reverse complement strand
TGGACCGCACCTGGACCCAGGACGACCTCGACGCGGTCGCCCGCGAACTCAACGGACGACCACGCCAAACTCTCGACTGGCAGAATCCAGCCGAGGTACTCCACAAACACCTGGTTGCAACAGCCGCTTGAAACCGCCCAGCGGGGACACCGCGACTTCGGCGATACCGAGTCGATCACGCCCGCTCGCCCCCGTGGGGACACCATCAGTCGGTGCGCGTCTGCCGCTCGTACAGGACCAGCGCGGCGAGGAAGGCGGCGAGCAGTCCGAGGGCGGCCAGCGCGGGCAGGACCCGGGCCACCGGCAGCAACAGGAGGACGACACCGATCGCGACGAGCTGGCCCGGGGAGCTGCGTACGGTCAGCCGGAGGAACAGCAGACGACCGATCAGGTAGAGCGCGACACCGCCATAGAGCACGGTCACCGCCGACCACCCCATCGGCTCACCGGCGGGGTGCCGAGGCTGATCCGTCAGGCTCGCGAGGACCAGGTGGATGCCCAGGGCGAAGTAGACGACGCCGGCCACCATCGGCAGGTGCGCCAGCGTGTACGCGTCCGACGCCAGCTGTTGGCGGCGTCGGGAGCGCGGCGAGGCCGAGGTCAGCACCTTTGCGGCTGCCGGGGCGACGCCCACGAAGTAGAGCCACCACAGGCACACGGTCGCCGCGAAGCCGAACACCGCGGCCAACAGCACCGGCCAGGCGATCATGGCCTGGCCCACGCCGGCTCCGGCCGACAGCAGCGACTCACCGAGCACGATGATCAGCACCAGACCGTGGCGTTCGGCGAAGTGCGCCCCGCTGCGGACCTCTCCGAAGCTGGCGGCGGTGGCGATCCGGCCGCCGCCGTAGTCGACGAGGAACGCCACGGTCCACAGCACCGTCTGCGCGGTCCCGCCGAGCACGGCTCCCACCAGCAGGGGGACCCAGGCGAGTGTGGTGGACAGGGCGAAGCGCAGGGTCTGCCGGCGGTACTGCGGGTTGCCGGACGAGGCGTAGACCATCAGTGCGAGGTGCAGCCCCCGGACCACGAGGTAGGCGATGGCCAGGGTGAGCGGCGGGCTCAGCGCACCGTCGTGGCGGTGCCACGCCTCGGGAATCACCAGGGCGGCCATGAAGATGGCGGCCATCGCCGCGAGCATCCCGGCCAGCACGGGGCCGTTGTCCGCGCGGACCCCGTTGCCGAGCCAGGCGTAGCAGCTCCACGCGTACCAGAACCAGAGCAGGAGCAGCAGCCCCTGGTAGAGGGTGAGCGGCCCCAGCGACTCCGCCATGAAACCGATGAGCCTCGTCAGCGCGAAGACCAGGACCAGGTCGAAGAAGATCTCGAAGGTGGTGGCCCGGTGTGCCTCGTCGACCAGCACCGGCCGGGACCGGTGGACGCGGCTCATCCGCTCATCCTGGTCTGTGCCGCCCCGTGTCCGGGGGCCAACGGCCAGCTACGACGGGATCAGTTGAAGAGCAGGTCGAGGTGCGCGTCCAGTGCGTCCAGCGCCTGCTCGGCGGTGTACTGCCCGCCGAGCAGGTAGACACCGAGCCCCTCCATCAGCGCCAGCAGGCCGGCCGCGGCGGCGCCGTCGTGCCGGTTGGGCAGGAGGCTGGCGATGAACTCGGTGAGCTGCCGGGTGCCCTCACGGAGGCCGGTCGCGGCGGCCGGACGCACCGCCGTGTACGCGAGGAACGCGAGCGCCACCCGCCCGTCGTCGCGGGTGTGCTCGTCGAGGGGTAGCAGTGCGGCGAGCATGGTCCGCAGCAGCAGCCGAGGCGGTGGATTCTCACCCAGCCGCGCCACCGCCTCGGTGACCCGGATCTGGCTGCGTTCGCGTACCACGCTCAACGCGAACGTCATCATCTCGTCCTTGGTCCGGAAGTAGTGCTGGACCATTCCGGCGGACACGCCGGCGGCGGCGGCCACGTGTCGGAGGCTGACGGCCTCCAGCCCCTGGTCCGCGGCGACCCGCATCAACGCGTCCGCGATGAGGGTGCGTCGCTCCTGGTGGTCGACCTTCTTGGGCATGGCCTCGATCGTTTCACAGTGGGTGACCCGGACACCCCGCCAGCGGCGGTGGTTACCGGCTGACGGTGCTGCTCGTGGGGGTACCCCGGGCGCTACGCAGGAGGCCGTCGGGGTCGTCGGCGTACAGTCGCAGCTCGTTCGTCGGCGCGGACCCGCCCTTCGGCAGGTCGAAGGTCAGCGGCCGGCGCAGCAGGACGTCGATGCTCGTCTGGCTGCCGACCGAGATGGACACCACCCGACGGTCGCCCTCCTGTTCGACCTGCACCGACCTGCTCGACGGCAGGGAGCGGTAACGCTTGCGCAGCGCCTCCACGTCCGTCCACGGGATGAAGATGTCGATGCCCGAGCTGAGCCGTACCCGCAGGCCACGGTCACCCACGACGTGGGGGTGGATGGTCATGCTGGCGAAGAGCCCGATCATCCAGAGCAGACCCCAGATGCCGAGGCCGAGCACGATCCAGCGGGCGGGCCGCCAGGGCACCACGTGGGTGACGACGACATCGAAGATCGGGATCTCCACGACCGACAGGCCGATGAAGATGCCCAGGATCGGCTTGACCACGCCGAGGTAGCCGAACGGCTCGTCGCCGGGCCCCAGCGGCAGTGGGCGGCGTCGCGCCCACACGTACAGGCTGCGCCAGGTAGCGGCCTCGGCCCTGGCCGCGCGACGCAGCAGCGGGCCCACTCGCGCCCTGGTCGACGCCGTCGTGTCGTTCATGGTCGTCCTTCTCGGTAGGGATCGACGATCAGTGGATCGTGATGGTGCCGGCGCCGCCGTCCACGGTGACGAGTTGCCCCGTGGAGATCGTCCGGGTGGCGTCCGGCACGCAGATGACGGCGGGGATGCCGTACTCGCGGGCCACCGTCGGACCGTGCGCCATGATCGCGCCGGTCTCGGTGACCAGCGCCGCGGCGGTGAGGAACAGCGGGGTCCAGCCGGGGTCCGTGGTCGCGGCCACCAGGACGTCGCCGGGCTCGATGTGGGCGGTGCCGGGGTCGTGGACGACCCGGGCGGGGCCGGTCACCCGGCCCGCCGACGCGCCCACGCCCGCGAGCGTCCCGTCGCCGGTGGGCACCGCCGGCAGGACGGTCTCGACGTCCGTGCCGTCGGAGAGCAGCGCCACGGGCACCGTCCTGCGCCGTAGCTCCCGGCGGTGGGCGGCCCGCCGGGAGGTGACCGTCGCCCGCGGATCAACCCCTTGGTGTACGGCGGTGTGCACCTCGTCGAGAGTCAGGAACATGATGTCGTCGGCCTGGTCCAGCAACCCGGAAGCGTGCAGGTCGGCACCGATGAGCAGCAGTTGGCGGCGGGTCTCGCGCAGGGGGTACAACCCGGCGAACTTGCCGGCCTCGCGCAGGCCGGCCAACGACCGCGCCCGGCGCAGCAGGAAGCCGGCGATGCTGCCCCGCACCGGCCGCCTGCGGCGGGCTCGCCCGATCAGCTCCTCCAGCGCTGTCTCCGCTGCGGAGGCGGCCCGTTGGAAGCGCTGGTCGGGGCCCTGCCGTGGATCGGTGATCCGGAGGTAGTTCGCGACCGCCGCGAAGACCGCGGTGGGGTCCTCCTCCCAGCGCGGCACGCCGAGGTCGACTTCGGCGACGCCCCGGTGACCGTAGACGTCCAGGAAGGTGGCCATGCCGATGTCGGGCAGGGTTCCGCGCAGGTAGCGCGCGGCCAACTCGGCCGGCGGGGTGTCGAGGAGAAGCTGCCGGTGGTCGCCCGCGCCCTGGGCGAGCCGCCACAGTGCCAGGTCCATCTCGATGGTGACGTTGTGCGGCATGCCGCCCAGCACGGTGTGGATCTCGTCCGGGCCGGCGAGACCCTTGAGCAGTGCGGCCGGCAGCGCGGCGGCGAGCATTCCCGCGACGATCGGCCACGTGATCGCATCGGCGCTGTCGTCGTCGGCGTCCCGTGGCTGCACGAAGCGCAGCCGATCGGCGGCGGTCCGCAGGTCGGCAGGGGCGGCCGATCGTGTTCTCAGCTGCTCGATCGCCTCGAACATCCGGATCCGCGCGGTGTCGGGGCGGGCCAGGGCCCGCAGGATCCCCACCACCGCGCGCCGGGCCGTCCGCAGCGACGCGGCCCCCGACGCCCCGCCGCGCCTGGTCCCGCCGCTGGTCGGGGCGAAGCGGGGGTCGGCCAGCACGTGCTGCATCACCGCCTGGGCGCGCGGCCCGAAGTCGACCGCCATGAGCTTGACCAGCCGCCGGCGGGACGACCGGTCCCGAGCCAGGTCGGTCAGGTCGCCGTAGAGCCGGCCACCGATGTCGACGATCTCGACCCGCACACCCAGCGAGGCCAGCATGGCGGCGATCTGTGTCCGCAGGGTCGACATGCCCATCGGGGTGACCGGTTGCAACATGCCCTGGACGTGACCGAACTCCAGATAGACCCGGGGGAGAGGTTTGTCGGTGGCCGGCGGCTGCGGAAACAGGCTGGTGATCGGCCGGGACTGGAGGAGCCACTGGACGTCGTGCGCGTCGATCGCCCACTCGATGTCCTGCGGGCGACCGAAGTGGGCCTGCAGCCGCTCGCCGGTGGCTCGCAGGTCGGCCAGGTGCGCGGACGTCAGGCATCCGGTGTCGTCCCGGGCGACGCCGTCGAGGACGTAGTGGTCCACGGTCGCCGCGCCGTCCACCACTGTCGTGCCGAGACCCGGAGCGGCGTCCACCGCCATCTCGTCGCGCCGGCCGGTCAGCGGGTTCGCGGTGAACAGCACCCCGGCCACCGTGGGGGTGATCATGCGTTGTACGACGACGGCCATCCGCGTCTGCCGATGGTCGATCTGCCGGGCGTCGCGGTAGGCGGTCGCGCGGTCGCTGTACAACGAATCCCAGCACTTCTCGATGGCGGCGATCAGCTCGGTGGTGCCGACGACGTCGAGCACGGTGTCCTGCTGCCCGGCGAAGCTCGCGTCGGGCAGGTCCTCCGCGGTGGCGCTGGAACGCACCGCGACCGGGCCCGCGCCGAGCCGCTCGTACGCGGCGGCGACCTCGGCGGCGGGTATCACGCCGAGTCGGTGGGCCTCGGTGGTGACGCAGAAACCTTCGGGGACCCGTTCGCCGCGCCGGATCAGCTCGCCCAGCCCGGCGGCCTTACCGCCGACCAGGTCGAGCAGTTCGGTGGTCGCCTCGGACAACGGGATCACGTACATGGGCCCTACTCTCATTGCAATACAACTGCATTGCATCTGACGGTACCCCGTTTGCAATGCGACTGCAATGCCACCTGGCGCGGCCCGGCGCCGAGGCGTTGCCGGCATCTGCCATGCTCGGGCCGGTGACGACCGGCCGCCCCGCCAGAGCCCGCACCCACCGCCGCCCGCGAAGCCGCGCCATCCTCGTTCTCCTTGCGCTCGTCGCGGTGGCAGCCGTCCTCGGCGTCGCGTTGGTCGTGGTGCCGATGCTGCGACCGCCGGGTCCGCGTCCGCTCTTCCAGATGCCGGTCACCTGCAGCGAGACCTGGCAGCTCGGCACCTATCCCGGCCACGACGACTACGACGTGGACCTGTTCCCCATCGAGGGTGAGGCGTGGGGGCGGCCGGTTCTCGCGTCGTACGCCGGCACGGTCACGGTGGCCGGTGTCAACGGGTCGTTGGGCGGCCGGACGCCGGAGAACCCGGAGGGCCCACGGGGGCGTGGTGGCGGTTACTGGGTGAAGATCGACCACGGTGGCAAGTGGGAGACGCAGTACCTGCACATGCTCGAACCGCCGCTGGTCGAGGTCGGTCAGAAGGTCGCCCAGGGTGAGCAGATCGGGCGGGTCGGCAGCACCGGCAACTCCGGCGCACCGCACCTGCACTACGAGCAGCGACGTGGCTGGGACAAGGTCGAGACCTACTTCGACGGGGCACCGTCGGGCATCACCACCGACGACCGCGAATACACGGTCAAGCGGGCGAGCAGGAACTGCCCCGCGCCCGTCTCCTGAGGACGTCGGTTTGCCCGGCGCTTGGCGGGGCACTGATTCGGGGAACAGTTCGGACGCAGGGAGGAGCTGGCCATGGTCAAGGGTGACGTCGACACGTACCACGAGGACGGGCAGTGGAAGAACAGGCCGGAGGGCAACGAGCGGGCCAGCAGCACGCATGACGTGAAGGCCGACGCGCAGGCCCAGGGCCGGGAGATGGCGGCCGACCGGGGCGTCGAACACGTGGTCAAGAAGCAGGACGGCACGATCGGGGAGAAGAACACCTACCCGCGCAGCCGCGATCCCCGGGACATCGAGGGCTGACCGCTTCCCTTTTTCGGTGGACTGACCTCTTCGGCGTGGCCGAGGAGGTCAGTCGGCTTCCGCCCGGCCGTCACCTCGCATGACTGTGCTCGATCATGGATGTCGTGGCATCAGGCGGGGACCACGTACGGGAAGCTGGCAGCCCGGGCGGCCTTGGTGACCTCCGGGGTGAGGCCCGAGGTGGTGCCGGTGTTGAGGACCAGGGAGAACATCACCTCGGGCGCGTTGTCGGCCATGGCGCGCCCGTTGCGGATCGCGAAGCCGTAGTTCGCGGCCGTGCCGACCCGGTACGACAGGAGGTCGGGATAGAGCTGCCGGGCGACGCTCCAGCCGTACGCCTGCGGGTCCGGTGCGGTGCCGTTCGCCGCGACGACACCCGCGACCGCGTTGGCGATCTCCTCGCCGTCCTCGGTGAGGTCGCGACTGGGGTGGCGGACGTTGGCGGGGTTCGAGAAGTCGGTGTCGTGCGGCCAGAAGATCGGCCACATCATCGGGTGGCCGGCGCGGTTGATCTGGCGCCACCCCCCGGCGTCGGTGGCCAGGAGGGTCCGACACCACACGCCGATCTCGGTGCCGTCGCGGAGCAGTGGCTCGTCGTGGGACACCTCGAGGACGATCGACTCGACTGTCGTACCGGCGAAGCTGTTCTTGGCCTGGTCGACGCGCCACGCCGAGCGGTTCACCCTCGACCCGTCCTTGACCGCGCCGTTGATGGTGGCGAGTTGGTCGAGGTCGACGTAGAACGGGTCGGTGATCCGCCCGGCCCAGATCCGGACGTTGCCGCCGGTCGACACCTCACCGGTCCGCCCCTCCGCGATGGGGGTGCCCATCGCGGCGTCGTCCCGCGCGTCCGTTCCGGTCAGTTCGTACAACTGGAAGGCCTGCTTGCCGTCGCCGTCGAGCTCACCGAAGGCGAACCGGTAGGCCAGGTCCTCCATCTCCGTGCCGTTCACGTGAATCTTGAATTCGTAGCGGCCCTCGGCGTGGAAGCCCCGCTTGATGTCAGCCCTGGTCACCGAGCTGTTGACGTCCATCACGAACACCGTGGCGCGGTCGCCGTCGAAGACGTAGAGGTCGTCGATGTAGAGCTGACCGCCCTGGGCGGCGAGCGGGGTGTCGAGGTGGTGCGACATGAACTCACTCCCGGAACGGCCGGACATCTGGTTTGTCCGAACGTAGCGGGCACAAGACTGACTGCGGCGACGGTTGGCCTCGCAGTCACCCGGGTGGCGGAGCGGCCGGGCAGGACGATGGGCCGCCCGAGACTGTGCTCGGACGGCCCACGTGATGCCGGTGTCGTCAGACGCGGGACCACTTCTGGTTGGCCGCGCCGAGGCAGTCCCACAGGTGCAGCTTGCCGCCGTTGTTGGGGTTGGCGTCTCGTACGTCGACGCACTTGTTCGCATTGAGGTTGACCAGGTCACCGGAGCCGTTGAGGGTGAAGCGTTGGGCCGTGTTGCCGTTGCAGCTGACCAGGTTGACCTCGGTGCCGTTGGCGGTGCCGGCCCAGGCCGGGTCCATGCACTTGCCCATCGCGCGGACGGTGCCGTCGGAGGCGAAGGTCCAGCTCTGGGCCGCGGTGGTGTTGCAGTCCCAGATCTGCAACTTGGCTCCCTCGACCGGGTTGGCGCTGGGGATGTCGATGCAGCGACCGCTCTGAGCGCCCCGGATCCGGCTGGTGCCGGGAGCGGGGTCGCCTCCGCCGGAGGTGTAGCTGGACACTCGGACGTAGTCGACGAGCATCTGCTGCGGGAACTGCGTGGAACCGTCCGGGTAGCCGGGCCAGTTACCGCCGACCGCCACGTTGAGGATCATGAAGAACGGGTGGTCGAACACCCACCGGTTGCCGCCGAGCCGCGCGGGGTCGACCCGGTGGTACTGCACCCCGTCCAGGTACCAGGTGATGACGTTCGGCTCCCAGTCGACCCGGTAGGTGTGGAAGCCGTCGGCGAGGGGGCTGCCCAGCGTGCGGCTGCCGGTGATGCCGCCGCCGCCGGAGTAGCCGGGGCCGTGCACGGTGCCGTAGACGGTGTTGGGTTCCCGGCCGATGTTCTCCATGATGTCGATCTCGCCGGCGTCGGGCCACCCGCCGCCGGTGCCGAGCATCCAGAACGCCGGCCAGATGCCCTGACCGCGCGGGATCTTGATCCGTGCCTCGAACCGTCCGTACGTCTGGGTGAAGGTGGCCGCCGACAGCAGCCGGGCCGACGTGTACTCGCAGCGCCCGTAGTGGCACTGGTAGTTGGCGGGATTGTCCCGGCGGGCGGTGATGACCAGGTTGCCCTGGCCGTCGTGGACGGCGTTGCTGGTGCTGCTCGTGTAGTACTGCCGTTCGTTGTTGCCCCAACCGCCGCCGCCGGTGTCGAACCGCCACTTGTTCTGGTCGACCGGCGTGCCGGCGGGGGAGTTGAACTCGTCCTGCCAGCTGATCGGCCCGATGGCGGCCTCGGCCCGATCGGGGTGCGACGGGACGACGAGTGCCGTGGCGGTCGCGACCAGGGCGGCTGCCGCGAGTACGAGAGGGCGGAAGCGAAGTCTGGGGCGGGCTGTGAACACGGGAGGCTCCTCAGCGTGGGGGGTGGCAGAGGCGCGGAGAGCGCTCTCCATAGTTAAGAATGTCGATGCCGGATCCTTTCTGTCAAGAGTGTTTCCAATACGACGACCGTCCGTTACCGCCCGATGCTGCCCAGTGAGCGACGGGATGTCGGAGTGCGGCGAGGACGCGAGGGTCGGTCGATGCCTCCGAGATGGACGGCGGTGGCCCATCGACCGAGTTCGGCGCCGCCGAGTGTTACTCGATGGCGGTCGAATCGACCCTTCCTATTGCCGTGGGGCGTCCAACCGGGACAGGATGGCGAGGCGTGCGGGAAACCTCCTCGTAACCTGCGCGCTGCTGGTCTCTGTCACAAGGAAGTGGGAGTCAGTCATGAGCGACGCTTCGACGGCGCTGGGTGTGCGCCTCTACCCGGACCTGGTCGAGCACGGTGGTCTGGCCCCCGCGCTCATCGAGACCGCCACCCGCCACGCGCTCGACATCGGCCGGGTGACCGCCCCCGAGCAGGGGCGCAGCCGGTTCACCTGCGCCGAACTGCACTCCGACCAGGGAGTGGTCTGCGTCAAGCTGGGCTCGCAGGCCCGCTACTTCATGATCGACCTGCGGATCTCCGGCGAGGTGCTCGCGCGCGGCGACGTCATGGACCTGTTGCAGGTCGCCCAGGTGGCTGCGGCCTGGCGGGCCGGGCTGCCGTTCGCCGAGCTCACCGCCCGGTTCCCGTTCATGGAGGAGATCGCGCACCGCCCGGCCCCGGTGGCCCAGGTCGGCTGAACCCGCGCTCTCCTCAGCGGCGCAGTCGGGGTGGCAGAGGTGACTCCACCCCGACCTCACGGTTCAGGTAGGTCGACTGCACGAAGGTGACGAAACGTTCCGCGTCGGTCGCGGTGGAGGCCAGCCCGAACGAGACGCGGACCGCGCCGCCCGTCGGCAGACGCAACGCGTCGAGGTAATGGTCGATCGTGTCGACCCGCGCCAACAGCCGCCGCCGCACCGACTCCGGCCTGATCCCGAACGCGCCCTCGCCCGCGCCCGGATCGCAGAAACAACCGGTACGCAGCGAGTGGCCCGGTTCGTGTGCCGGCCTGAACGGTCAGCGCTCGTCGCCCACTCAGTCGATCGTGGTCCGTGCCTCCGCCGGCACCTGGAGGAGATTCAGGCAGTTACGCCACAGCGTCTCCAGCTGGGTCGGATCGTTGAGCAGCTTCGCGAGCAGGACCCGCCCCTCGATCTGGGCCACGATGGACCGGGCGGCCTCCCGGACGTCGACCGACGGGCCGGCCAGGCCGCGATCCTTCGCCTCGACGACGACCTGCTCGATGAGGGTGATCTGCTCCTCGAAGATCTCCTGGAGCCGACCGCGAATCTCCTCGGCCTGGTTGCTGAGTTCGAGGGCGAGGTTGCCGAACAGGCAGCCGGCGACCACGCCGGACTTCTGTTGGCCGACGCGCTGGATCTCCTCGGTCGCCACGAACAGGTCCCGTAGCCGCCGTAGTGGATCGTGCTCGGTGCCGAGCAGTTGCTCCCACTGGCGACGCTGGGCGACCCAGTGCTCGTCGATGACGGCGCGGGCGAGGGCCTGCTTCGATTCGAAGAAGTAGTAGAAGCTGCCCTTCGGCACGCCGGCCGTCGCACAGATCTCGGCCACGCCCAGGGCCGAGTAGCCGCGCTGCTCGATCAGCGTGGCGGCAGCGTCGAGGATCTTGTTCCGCGCGTCACTGGTCCGTCCCATGCTTTGACGATACACGACCGGTCGGCTAGCTTTTAGTAGACCAGTCGTCTAGTGATCGTCCGGTCGGACCTCCAGGTCCGGCCCCCAGGGCTTCGGCCAGTCAGGAAGGGTTCCCATGAGCACCAGTCAGGCACGGAAGGTCGTCGTGGTCACCGGTGCGTCCCAGGGCATCGGCGCCGGCCTCGTCGACGCCTACCGCAAGCTCGGCTACGGCGTGGTCGCGACGTCGCGCTCGATCGGCACGTCCGACGACCCGCAGGTCGTCACCGTCCGGGGGGACATCGCCGACGCCGACACGGCGCAGCGGGTCGTGGACGCCGCCCTCGACCGTTTCGGGCGCATCGACACCCTGGTGAACAACGCGGGCGTCTTCGTCGCCAAGCCGTTCACCGACTACACCGACGAGGATTTCGACCTGGTGACCGGGATCAACCTCGCCGGGTTCTTCCACCTCACCCGGCGCGCCATGCCGCACCTGCTGGCCACCGGTGCCGGTCACATCGTCAGCATCACGACCAGCTTCGTCGACCAGCCCAACTCGAACGTCCCGTCGGTGCTCGCGTCGTTGACCAAGGGCGGCCTCAGCTCGGCCACCAAGTCCCTGGCCATCGAGTACGCGGGTCGCGGCGTACGGGTCAACGCCGTCGCGCCCGGCGTCATCAAGACCCCGATGCACCCGGTCGAGACGCACGAGACGCTCGCTGGCCTGCACCCGGTGGGCCGGATGGGTGAGACCAGCGACGTGGTCGACGCTGTCGTCTACCTCGAGTCCGCCCCGTTCGTCACCGGCGAGATCCTGCACGTCGACGGTGGCCAGAACGCCGGTCACTGACCTGACCCGATCCCGCAAAGGAGCAGATGATGCCGATCGTCACCATCCAGATCACCCGCGAGGGCAGCACGCCCGGCGCGTCCGCGGCGACCGCAGAGGAGAAGGCCGCCCTGATCAAGGGCGTGAGCGAGTTGCTGCGCGACGTCCTGAACAAGCCGCTGACGTCGACCTTCGTGGTGATCGACGAGGTCGCGACCGAGAACTGGGGTCGCGGCGGCCTCCCGGTCGACCAGTTCCGGCAACAGCAGAGCGCCCAGGCGTCCTAGACCCGGCCCCTCGCCGGTGCGGCAGAGCCTCCGCATCGGCGAGGGCAGGCCCCGTCGTCGGTAAGCCGTCCGGGCTGCTCCGAGGTCGTGAGCCGGGCGCCGACGACCCCGAATCGGCCTTAAGGGGCGTTAAGTCGCGGATCCCTCTCCTGGTGGCGGGCGCGTCGAGACGACCGTCGTCGATCCGTCTCTCCGGTAGAGGCGTGGGTCACACCATCGGCCGAGGGTCGGAGTGGCGGCCCGGAGGCAGTGCCGGCGTCGCGGCCCGATCAAGATCATTCGATGGGGGCGAGCGGACCGGTGCGTCGCCGTTCGTCCGGTCGTCGCGGATCGTGCCTGCTGGCGGGGCATGTCAAGGGTGGGTGGGGTCGATCCCGGCGGGGGCTACCATTTGACAACGTTGCCACCGGCACGCGAGGGTGCCTCGAGGGGCTGCGGGGGCGGCTGTGACGGGCGAATACTGCGCTACGTCTATATTGCCGGATTGTTACATTTTCAACAGGCCCTCGCCTTGCGGATGACCCTCCGGCCGCAATACGTTGCCGTCAACAACAAAACCAAGTGAAGGTTCAACCTTCCGGAGGCAACCGATGACGTTGGCGAGGTGGTACGAGCTATGAGCGACGTGCCGATCCTCCTTGAGATGCGCTCCATCACCAAGGAGTTCCCCGGAGTCAAGGCCCTCTCCGACGTCAACCTGGTGGTTCGCGCCGGCGAGATCCATGCCATCTGCGGCGAGAACGGTGCGGGCAAGTCCACGTTGATGAAGGTGCTCAGCGGGGTCTACCCACACGGCAGCTACGACGGCAAGATCGTCTACCAGGGGTCGGAGAGCAAGTTCTCCGACATCCGGGCCAGCGAGAACGCCGGCATCGTGATCATCCACCAGGAGCTCGCGCTCATTCCAGGAATGTCGATCGCCGAGAACATCTTCCTCGGCAACGAACCGCGCAAGCGGGGCGCGATCGACTGGAAGGCCGCGAACCGGATGGCGCTGGACCTGATGGCCCGGGTCGGTCTACAGGAAGACCCGGACACCCTGGTCAAGGACATCGGCGTCGGCAAGCAGCAGCTCGTGGAGATCGCCAAGGCGTTCGCCAAGGACGTGAAGCTGCTCATCCTGGACGAGCCGACCGCGGCGCTGAACGAGGCCGACTCCCGGCACCTGCTGGACCTGCTGCGCGGCTTCCGCTCCCGCGGCATCACCTCGATCATGATCTCGCACAAGCTGAACGAGATCGAGGCGATCGCCGACCAGATCACCATCCTGCGCGACGGGCGGACCGTGGAGACCCTCGACGTCAAGGCGGACGGGGTCGACGAGGACCGGATCGTGCGCGGCATGGTCGGTCGCGAGCTGAGCAGCCGGTTCCCGGATCGCACCCCGAAGATCGGCGACGTCTTCTTCGAGGTCCGCAACTGGAACGTCCGGCACCCGATCTCCGCCGACCGGCAGGTCTGCAAGAACGAGAGCTTCGTGGTGCGCCGCGGTGAGATCGTCGGCTTCGCCGGTCTGATGGGCGCGGGCCGCACCGAACTCGCGATGAGTGTCTTCGGCCGCTCCTACGGGGTGTACGAGTCGGGCACGATCATCAAGGACGGCAAGGAGATCGTCCTGAAGTCGGTGGCGGACGCCATCGACCACGGGCTCGCGTACGTCAGCGAGGACCGCAAGGCGATCGGCCTCAACCTGCTCGACGACATCAAGTCGTCGACGGTGGCCGCCAAGCTCTCCAAGATCTCGCACCACGGCGTCCTGAGCCAGGTCGAGGAGTACCAGGCGGCCGAGGCGTACCGCAAGGAGTTGCGGACCAAGGCCCCGACGGTCGACGAGGGCGTCTCCAAGCTCTCCGGTGGCAACCAGCAGAAGGTCGTCCTGGCCAAGTGGATGTTCACCGACCCGGACCTGCTGATCCTCGACGAGCCGACGCGCGGTATCGACGTCGGCGCGAAGTACGAGATCTACGGCATCATTCAGCGGCTCGCCGACCAGGGGAAGGGCGTCGTCGTCATCTCCTCGGAGCTGCCTGAGCTGATCGGGCTCTGCGACCGCATCTACACCGTGTTCGAAGGTGCCATCACGGGCGAGATCGCCCGGGCGGACGCGGACCCGGAGACCCTCATGAAGCAGATGACCTCGACGAAGAAGTTGGCCACCCGATGAGCCGTATCAAGGACCTTCAGAAGAACCTGTTCGGAGGCACGACCTCCAACGCCCGCCAGTTCGGGATGATCTTCACCCTGGTGGCGATCGTCGTCCTGTTCCAGATCCTGACCGACGGCCTGACGCTGCGGTCGGACAACCTGATCGCGCTGTTCCAGCAGAACTCGTACATTCTGATTCTGGCCATCGGCATGCTCATGGTGATCGTGGCCGGGCACATCGACCTCTCGGTCGGCTCGGTCGCCGCCTTCGCGGGCATCCTGGTGGCCAAGTCGATGGCCGAGTGGTCGCTGCCCTGGCCGGTCGCCATCCTGTTCGGCCTCGCGATCGGCGCGATCATCGGTGCCTGGCAGGGCTTCTGGGTCGCGTACATCGGGGTGCCGGCGTTCATCGTGACCCTGGCCGGCATGCTGCTGTTCCGTGGTGGCAACCAGTTCATCGGTAACGCCAACACGATCCCGGTACCGGAGGGCTTCCGGGAGATCGGCTCCGGCTTCCTGCCCGAGTTCGGTCCGAACACCGGCTACAACAACGCGACGCTGCTGCTCGGCTTGCTGGCGGCGGTAGCCGTGGTGTGGCGGGAACTCAAGGCCCGCAGGACCCGTCAGGCGATGGATGCCGACCCGGCACCCGTGTGGATCTCGATCCTGCGGATGGCCGTCATGGTCGGGGTGATCGCCTTCGCCTCGCTGCGCTTCGCCAGCGGTCGCGTCGGCACCAGCTTCCCGATCTCCGGCATCATCCTGGTGCTCCTCGTGATCGCGTACTCCTTCTACACCCGCAACACGGCCGGTGGCCGGCACATCTACGCGGTGGGCGGCAACTCCCGGGCGGCCGAGCTGTCCGGCGTGAAGCTCAAGCGGGTCAACTTCTTCGTCATGATGAACATGTCCGTCCTGGCCGCGCTGGCCGGCATGATCTTCGTGGCCCGTTCGGCGGCCTCCGGCCCGCAGGACGGCAACGGCTGGGAGCTGGACGCCATCGCCGCGGTCTTCATCGGTGGCGCGGCCGTCTCCGGCGGTATCGGCACCATCAGCGGCTCGATCGTCGGTGGTCTCGTCATGGCCGTGCTCAACAACGGCCTGCAGTTGATGGGCGTGGGCACCGACCGCGTCCAGATCATCAAGGGCCTGGTCCTGCTGCTGGCCGTCGCGATCGACGTCTACAACAAGAGCCAGGGGCGCTTCTCCATCATCGGGAGCCTGATGCGGCCGTTCCGCCGCGAGGACTCCGCCCCACCCGCCTCACCGCCGGACGCGGAGCGCGAGCCCGCCAAGGCAGCGGTGTCCGGCTGACGGCCACCGACCTCACCACCCGTCTCATCATCGAGAAAGGCAAGTCCTCACCATGCGTAAATTCTTTGGCACGTCGGTGGTCGCGGTCAGCGCCGCCGCCATGCTGGCCCTCGCGGGCTGCGGCTCCGGCCGCGACGGCGACAGTGGCTCCAACGGCGAGGCCGCCAAGGGCTTCGCGGCGAACTCGCTGATCGGCGTGGCCCTTCCGGCCAAGACCTCGGAGAACTGGGTCCTCGCCGGTGACCTGTTCACCAACGGCCTCAAGGAGGCCGGTTTCCAGGCTGACGTGCAGTACGCCGGCGCGTCGACCACGGTCGCCGACCAGCAGGCCCAGATCACCGCCATGACCACCAAGGGCGCCAAGGTCATCGTCATCGGCGCGACCGACGCCGCGCAGCTGTCGACCCAGGTCGCCGCGGCGCACGCCGCCGGTGCCAAGGTGATCGCGTACGACCGCCTCATCACCAACACGCCGGACCTCGACTACTACGTCGCGTTCGACAACTTCAAGGTCGGCCAGCTCCAGGGCCAGGCCCTGCTGGACGGCATGAAGGCCAAGAAGCCGAACGGCCCGTACAACATCGAGCTGTTCTCCGGCTCGCCGGACGACAACAACGCCGGTGTCTTCTTCAACGGCGCGATGGACGTGCTCAAGCCGGAGATCGACAAGGGCAACGTCGTCGTCGCCTCGGGCCAGAAGGACGTCAAGCAGACCGCCATCCAGGGCTGGAAGGCCGAGGGTGCGCAGGCCCGGATGGACCAGCTGCTGACCTCGACCTACGGCAACAAGGAGCTGGACGGCGTCCTCTCCCCGAACGACACCCTGGCCCGCGCGATCCTGACCTCGGTCAAGGGCGCTGGCAAGCCGACCCCGGTCGTCACCGGTCAGGACTCCGAGGTCGAGTCGGTCAAGTCGATCGTCGCTGGCGAGCAGTACATGACGATCAACAAGGACACCCGCAACCTGGTGAAGGAGACCATCAACATGGTCAAGGCCCTCCAGGCTGGTAACGCTCCGCAGGTGAACGACACCAAGTCCTACAACAACGGCAGCAAGGTCGTCGACACGTACCTGCTCCCGCCGGTCGCCGTCACCAAGGCGAACGCGGCTGAGGCGTACGCCAACGACCCGAAGCTCGCGCCGCTCACCAAGTAGTCAGCGCACCTAGGTAGCAACGCCGATGGGTCCCGGGTCTTCACTACCGGGACCCATCGTCGTCCCCGCACCCCCGCACCAACCGGCATCGACCCGGAAGGAGGTCTGACCGTGGCGACACCAGTGCGGGCCAGGCCAACCGGCGTCGGCCGTGCCACCGACTCACCGTTGCCGTCGGTCCCCGGCGCCAGCCAGGAGGAGATCCGGCGGCAGAACCTCGGCGCCGTGCTGCGCCACGTCCACCTGCACGGGCCGACCTCCCGCGCCGAGCTGACCGGCCGCCTCGGCCTCAACCGCAGCACCATCGGCGCCCTCGCCGCCGACCTGGTCGCCAGTGGCCTGGTCACCGAGGACGTACCCACCACGGCCCGCCGCGCCGGCCGCCCCTCGCTGGTGATCAGCCCCCGTTCCGACCGGGTCTACGCACACGCCCTGAGCATCGACGCGGACCGGCTGCGCGCCGCCCGGGTCGGTCTCGGCGGACGCATTCTCGACCTCCGCGAAGTCGCCCGACCCGATGGCATGTCGGCGGTCGACGCCGTCCGGCCGCTCGCCGACCTGGTCCGTGACATGGAACGATCCGTGGCCCCCGACGCGCTGCTGGTCGGCGGCGCGGTCGCGGTCACCGACACCACCCGCAACCCGGACGGCAGGATCAGCGTCGCGAGCGTCGAGGCGACCCTCGGGGCCGCACTCGAGGCCGAGCTGAGCGCCTGCCCGGGCTTCGTCGCCGGCGACCTGGCCGACATCGCCGGCCTGGCCGAGCACGTACGGGGCGTGGCCGCCGGCGTCGACGATCTCATCTACCTGCACGGCGACCTCGGCATCAGCGCCGGCATCATCGTCGGTGGTCGATTGGTGATCGGCCACCGGGGCCACAGCGGCAAGGTCGGCCACATGGTGGTCAACCCGAATGGTCTGCCCTGCGGCTGCGGGTCACGTGGTTGCTGGGAGACCGAGATCTCCGAAGCCGCGTTGCTGCGGCATGCCGGCCGGGACCCGAGCGACCGCGCGGCGGTGGCCGAGGTGCTGCGCGCGGCGGCGGACGGCGACCGGACCGCCCGCGCGGCGGTCGCGCAGGTCGCCGACTGGCTCGGCTTCGGTGTGGCCAACCTGGTCAACGTGGTCAACCCGGACGCCGTGGTGTTCGGTGGGTCGCTTCGCGACATCTTCACCGCCGGCGCCGACGTGGTCCGCCAGCGACTGGACACCATGCCGCTGCCGGCCTCCCGCGAGCACCTGCGGCTGCGCGCGGCGGCACTCGGCCGCGACGCCGTCCTGATCGGCGCCGCCGAGTTGGCCTTCGAGAAGCTGCTGGCCGATCCGCTCAACGTCGGCGTCGCCGGTCAGCTGGATTCCTAGGGGATCTCCCGCACCACGCTGGTGCCGCTGCCTGGCCGGGACTCCCAGGTCCAGCTCTCGCGAAGCTCCAGGCGACCGTCGGCCGACACCCCCACCTCGGTGACGCAGTGCCCGGCGGAGGTCTGCCCGTCGGCGTTGAGTTGGACGTAGCGAAAGTCCAACCGGTCGCCCTCCCGGGTGCCGACGAGGTAGCCGCGCCGGATGGACCCACCGGTGTACTCGGCCCACACCTCACCGGCCCGTTCGTGGTACGCGAAGACCGTCTCGGTGCCCACCTCGCCCGTCACCACATCCGTCACCGGGGCAAACCGTCGGCCGTCCAACGAGATCGTCATGCCACCGACGCTAGTCGATCCACTGCTCCCGTACGGCATACCGTATGTTGTACGGTAAGGCCGGATGCTCGACGCGGGAAGGGGACAGGCGTGACGACGAACGGTGCGGCGATAGCCGCGGAGGGGTTGCGGAAGCGGTATCGGGACCGGTTCGCTCTGGACGGCTTCGACCTTCGGGTGGACACCGGAACGGTGTGTGGCCTGCTCGGCCCCAACGGGGCCGGCAAGACCACGTCGGTGCGGATCCTGTCCACCCTGCTGCGGCCGGACGGAGGGCGCGCCGAGGTCGCCGGGTTCGACGTGACCCGCCAGCCCGACGAGGTGCGCTACCGGATCGGTCTGGTGGGGCAGCACCCCGCGCTCGACGAGGCACTCAGTGGCCGGCAGAACCTGCTGCTCTTCGGCCGGCTGTTCCACCTGGGGCGCCGCCGGGCCGAACGGCGGGCGGTCGAGTTGCTGGAGCGGTTCGGTCTCGTCGACGTCGGTGAGCGACCGGTCCGCGCGTACTCCGGGGGCATGCGTCGCCGGCTGGACCTGGCTGCCGGCATGGTCCTGGCCCCGGCCGTGCTGTTCCTCGACGAACCCACCACCGGGCTGGACCCGCGCGGTCGCAACGAGGTGTGGGAGTCGATCCGGGAGTTGGTCCGTGCGGGCACCACAGTGCTGCTCACCACCCAGCACCTGGACGAGGCCGACCAACTCGCCGACCGGATCTCGGTGGTCGAGGCCGGCCGCGTCATCGCCGAAGGCACCCCGGACGAGCTGAAGGCACGGCTCGGCGGCGACCGGATCGAGTTGGTCCTGGGGGAGACCGCCGATCTCGCCGTCGCCGTCGCGCAGATGCGTCGGGTGGTCGACGACGAACCAACTGTCGACGTGGACCGGCGCGCGGTGAGCGTCGGTGTCGGGCACCGCGCCGGTGCACTCGTCGAGGTGCTGCGGGCGCTCGACGCCGCGCAGGTCACGGTGGCCGACGTTGCCCTCCGTCGTCCCACTCTGGACGACGTCTTCCTGCACGTCACCGGCCACCGGGCCAGCGCGGAGGCGGCCGCGTGAGCGCCCCGGCCGTACCTTCGACGGTGGACCTGACGCCCGGCCGGCCCGCTGCGCTGGCCGACAGCGGCACCCTCGTCTGGCGGGGTCTGGCCCGGTGGCGACGGGACCCCGGGCCCCTGGTCGCGTCGCTCGGCTTCAACATCCTGATCGTGCTGATGTTCGCCTACCTGTTCGGCGGGGCGATGCGGGTGCCCGGCGGAGGCAGCTACCGGGAGTTCCTGATGCCCGGCATGTTCGTGATGACCATGGTGTTCGGCATCAGCCTCACCACGATCGCGGTCGCCGAGGACCTGGAGCGCGGGGTGACCGACCGGCTTCGCTCGATGCCGGTCGCACCGCTCGCCCCGCTCGTCGCCCGAGCGGTGACCGACCTGCTGTTCGCCCTGGTCACCCTCGCGGTGCTGCTGGTCACGGGCCTCACGGTCGGTTGGCGGGCGCACGGCGGGCCCGGTGCCACGCTGGGCGCGGTGGGGTTGATCCTGCTGTTGCGGTTCGCCCTGATCTGGGTCGGCATCTTCCTCGGCCTGGTCACGCGCGGACAGACGGCCGTCGTCGCCGTGCAGACCCTGGAGTTCCCGCTCGGCTTCCTCTCCAACGCGTTTGTCGCACCGGCGACCATGCCGGCCTGGCTCGGCGCGGTCGCCGCGTGGAACCCGCTGTCGGCGACCGTCGGCGCCGCCCGTGAGCTCTTCGGCAACCCGGGCTGGGGTGGTGACTCCTGGGCGGCACAGCACTACCTGTGGTTGGCCGTGGCCTGGCCGATCGCACTGGTCGTCGTGTTCCTGCCGCTCTCGGTCGCCCGGTACCGGCGGCTGAACGGCTGAGCCGCCGACGGACGCGCCCCCGGTGGCTCCCACCACCGGGGGCGCGGTCGGTCAGCCGCCGGGACGCAGCACCCGGCCGGGGCCGGCGGCGTTGTCGGCGGCGGCCTGGGTGCGCTGCGCTCCGGTGACGCACACGTCGTCCCCGATGAACGCCTCTCGCCACACGTAGCCGGCGACGCAGGTGTGCGGGCCGTACGGACCGTTCACCCAGCGGCTCGCGGCGACCGCGTTGTCCGCGAGCACCTGGGATCGGGTGGTGCCGGTCACGCAGACGTAGTCGGACTGGTCGGCGTCGCGCCACACGTACCCGCTGACGCAGGTGTTCGGGCCGGACACCAGTCGGGCCGGGTTGCGACGGGACGCGGCGGCGGAGTTGTCGGCGGCGGCCTGGGTGCGCTGCGCTCCGGTGACGCAGACGTCGTCCCCGGCGTACGCCTCTCGCCACACGTAGCCGGCGACGCAGGTGTGCGGGCCGTACGGACCGTTCACCCAGCGACTCGTCGCGGCGGCGTTGTCCGCCCACACCTGGCTGCGGGTGGCGCCGGTGACGCAGACCAGGTCGCCGGCGCGGGCCTCGCGCCAGACGTACCCCTGGAGGCAGCGGTTGACCACGTCGGTGGTGACGGTCACCGAGGCGGTGTTGCCGGAGAGCCAGTTCACGCCGATCTGCACGCCGTTGGCGTTGAGCGACTGGGCCGGACCGCCGCCGGGGCCGGTGCGCAGCAGGGTGGGGGTGCCGTTGCGGACCTCGTGCAGCAGCACCGTGTCGGCCGGGATGCCGGCGCTCCAACCGGTCTTCCGCCGGAACTCGACGGTGTAGTAGTGGAACAGGTCGGCCGGGTCGAACGGGATCCGGACCAGCTGCGGGCCGCTCGCGGCGGGCACCTCCAGCGGTGCCAGGGTGAGGCTGCGCGAGCCGATGCCGTCGGCGGCCATGGTGAAGATCCGGTTCTTCGGCAGCCAGCCCAGCTCGTCACGGTTGGGTCCGTTGAGCCCGACCGCGCTGGTGCCGTAGTTCGCGGTGCCGAAGGCGTAGATGTGCATCGCGCTCATCTCGTCCCACGGGTCGTCGTACTCGCCCGGCTGGGACCACGGCGCGTTCTGGTAGGTGGTGTCGTTGGAGAACGAGTGGCCCAGGTTGTAGCCGTGCAGCATCTCGTGCGCGGCGAAGCCGACGTTCCAGGCGCCCGGGTCGAGCAGCACCCGACCGCCGGCCGCGCCGGAGTCCACCCAGTCGTTGAGCATGACCGCGATCCGGTTGCCGGCGGGCACCGCGTAGCCGGCGGCCGCCGCGGTGTCCACGCAGCGCTGGGTACGGGTCCACCGGTCGATCGACTGGAACTGCGCCAGGGTGTACGGCATCGTGTACCAGCCCCGGACCACCGAGCCGGCCAACGACACCCGGCCTCCCGACTGGTCGGCCAGGTAGTCCGCCACCCCGCCGGTGCCGACGCCGGCCGCGGTGAGGAAGTTGGCGAAGTGCGACGGCGGTTGTGGCTGCGCCGGCTTGTCGCTGAACTTGCACAACAGCACCGACCAGGGGGTCGCGTTGCGGATCGGGCTGGCGTTCGCCGGGGCGGCCGGCAGCGCCACCGCCCCCAGTACGGCGCAGGCGAGCGCCACGGCGGAGGCGGCGACCCGATGGAGGACTCTAGACTTCACGCGAACGCTCCCATCGCTGCGGCCCACCGGACGTGGGCCCTGCGGTCCACATCGGAGCACCGATAGTGACCGGACCGACGCATTCAGTCGCGTTGGCGACGGGCTGGAATCCGACTGCGCTGGTCAGCAGCATGTCGGTGCTCGGCGTTAGGCTCACCGGCGTGGGTGTGCACCAGCTCGATCGCGCGCAGGCACGACGGATCGCCGTGCGCGCCCAGCTGTTGGCCGATCCACGACCGACCGACCTGCTCACGGTGGTGCGGCAACTGACGCTGCTGCAGATCGACCCGACGGCTGCCGTCGCGCCGAGCGCCGACCTGGTCTGTTGGAGCCGGCTCGGCTCGTCGTACCAGCCCGCGCAACTGCGTCAGGCCCTCGAACGGGACCGGACCCTCTTCGAGCACCAGGCCATGCTGCGACCGATGGACGACCTGGGGCTCTACCTCGCGACGATGGCCGCCTGGCCCCGTCACGAGCGGCAACGCGAGTGGCTGCGCGCGAACGACTCGTTCCGGCGGGACGTGCTCGACCTGCTCGGTCGCTGCGGGCCACTGCTGTCCCGCGACATCCCGGACACCTGCGCGGTGCCCTGGCCGTCGTCGGGCTGGACCAACAACCGCAACGTCACCCAGATGCTGGAGTTCCTGGTCGCCCGGGGCGAGGTCGCGATCTCCGGTCGGCAGGGCCGGCAACGGCTGTGGGACGTCGCCGAGCGGGTCTACCCGGCCGGCATATCCGTCGTGGCGTTGGAGCAGGCGCTTCGGGTCCGCAACGAGCGCCGGCTACGTGCGCTGGGCATCGCCCGGGCGAAGACGCCGGTCCTCCCCGGCGAGCCGGCGGAGGTCGGTGACGCCGGTGAGCCGGCGGTGGTCGAGGGAGTTCCGGGGGTCTGGCGGGTGGACCCGGCCGCGCTGGGGCAGCCGTTCACCGGGCGTACGGCGTTGTTGTCGCCGTTCGACCGCCTGGTGCACGACCGGGTCCGCCTCGAAGAGCTCTTCGAGTACGAGTACGTGCTGGAGATGTACAAACCGAAGGCGAACCGCCGGTGGGGCTACTTCGCGTTGCCGATCCTGCACGGCGACCGGCTGGTCGGAAAGGTGGACGCCACGGCCGACCGCCGGCGCGGCACGTTCACCGTGCACGCCGTCCACGAGGACGTGCCCTTCAGTCCGCAGGTGAGCCGAGCCGTGCGCGACGAGCTGCGTGACCTGGCGTCCTGGCTCTCGCTGACCCCGGAGGGTCTGCGCTGACGGGTGATCGCCGAGGCCCCCGCGCCCCGACGAGCACCCGTCGCTGCCCACGCGATCCGACGTGGACGCCTACGCGATCCGGCGGACCCGGCGCACGGCGAGATAGAGCAGCAGCAGGGCGAGGGCGACGAAGACGCCCGTCTCGATGCCCTGGAACAGCCAGAACCGGTCCGCCGGCTGGTAGAGCTGCCAGTTGTACGCGCCCGGCTCGAGGCCCAGCTCGGCCCCGCAGATCCGACCGTCCGGCCCCTTTCCGCCCGGCGGACACTGGATCCGGGTGTCCTCCGCGATCATCGTCCCGTCGGGGTTACGGACGCCCTGGGTGAGGATCCAGTCACCCCGGCTGACCTCCGGAGGTCCGTCCCCCTCGATCGGGAACGTCTGGGTGCGGGCCGGCTGGTAGTGCGGCCGGGCCAGGACTTCCACCGCCGCCCGTACGCCGATGAACCCGGCCAGGGTGATGCCCATGGCGGGCAGCATCCGCTTCCAGACGGTGCCGGCGAAGATGCCGAGCGCCACCGCGAAGAGGGTGTACCCGATCGGGACGACGCCCTGCAGGTCGAAGACGATCATGCCGAACCGGCCCTCGTACGCGGCCTGGGTGAGCGGGTCGACCCACCACGACATGCCCAGCCCGTAGACCGCCGCGAGGATCACGACGGCCGCGCCCACCAGCCCGAACTTCACCAGGGCCCAGCGGGTCCGGCCGACGCCCTGGGTCCAGACGAACCGGTGCGTGCCCTGCTCCACCTCGCGGGCGACCAGCGGGGCACCCCAGAACAGGCCGACCAGCGCCGGCAGGGTGATCAGCAGTACGGCCACCAGGTTGAGGCTGCCGTAGCGCTCGGTGAAGCGGTGGAAGGCCGCGTCGCAGCCGGTCCGGGCCGTTGCTGCCACGTTCGGGTCGTTGAGTTGGCGTACGCACTCCGCCAGCCCGAGGTCGGCGAAGCTGCTCCGCATGGACAGGCCGATCGGTACCAGCAGAGCGGCGAGCGCCGCGAGCCCCAGCAGGGTGTAGAACGCCTGCTTGCGGTGTTGTCGCCAGGTCAACCAGATCATGCTGCTACCCCCCACTCGCTGTGACTGGTCTGCGTGGTCCCGTCGGCCAGGTAGGCCAGCACGACGTCCTCCAGGCTGACCTCGCGGACCGTCCAGGCCGGGTCGGTGACCGGGCCGTCGGTGCGGACCAGCAGCGTGGACTGCCGGTCGGTGTGGCTGGCCCGGACCACGGCGGCGACGCCCCCGATAGCGCCGCCGTCGTGCCGGGGGCCGACCAGTTGGCGATGCTCGGCGACCAGGTCGTCGACCGCGCCGGTGAGCTGCACCCGGGAGGCGTTGAGCACGATCAGGTAGTCGCAGACGCGCTCCAGGTCGGCCAGCAGGTGCGAGGAGAGCAGCACGGTGGTGCCGGACTCCGCGACGCTGCCCATCAGCGACTGGAGGAACTCCCGCCGGGCCAGGGGGTCGAGGCTGGCGACCGGCTCGTCGAGCAGCAGCAGCCGGGGCTGCTTGGCCAGTGCCAGGGCGAGCGCCACCTGGGCTCGTTGCCCACCGGACAGCTTGCCGACCGGCTTGTCCGGCGGTATGCCGAGCTGCGCCAGCCGGGTGCGGGCCAACGTCGCATCCCACCGCTTGTTCAGCTTGCCGCCGGCGATGACCAGCTCGGCGGCGGTGAAGTCCCGGTACAGCGGGGTCTCCTGGGCGACGAACCCGATGTCGGCCAGGCCCTCCGTGTCGCCGTACGGGGATCTGCCGAAGATCCGGACCGCGCCCGCGTCGGGCTTCAGCAGGCCGACGGCCAGGTGCAACAGCGTGCTCTTGCCCGCACCGTTCGGCCCGACCAGCGCGGCGATCCGGCCGGCCGGCAGGTGCAGCGAGCAGTCCCGCAGCGCCCAGGTGCTGCCGTACCGCTTGCCCAGCCGGTCGGCCTCCAAGACATGGTCCATTCTCTGTCCTCTCGTTCCGCTCATGCGGGTTCCTTCTGCGGGGTGTCCTCGGCGAGGGTGGCGCGCAGCGTGGTCTCCACCAGGGCGATGACGTCCTCGGCCGTGAGGCCGGCGGTCTGCGCCCGGTGCAGCCAGGCCACCAGGTCGTCGCGTAGCTCGGCCTGGTTGGGCAGGGACGCGCCGGCCAGGGTGCGCTGGACGAACGTGCCCACCCCGGGTCGGCCGCCGACCAGACCCTCGATCTCCAACTCCCGGTACGCCTTCAGCACCGTGTTCGGGTTGATCGCCAGGGATTGGGCGACGTCCCGGACCTTCGGCAACTGGTCGCCCGGCGTCAGCAGGCCGACCCGTAGAGCCTGTTTCACCTGCTGCACGAGCTGCATGTAGGTGTTCACCTTCGACCGGCTGTCCAGTACGAACTCGATCACTCGCGATGATCCTTCCTGTTGTCCTACGACAGTAGGACTAATAGACAGCTTCACCGGGAAGGTGCCCGCTGTCAAGGCCGGCGCGGCGCGTCCTGCCCGGGCCCGGCGCGGCACCGTCGGCTGCCCGGCGTGTCGGCCGAGGTGGCACCGGTAGGCCACGAATCGGCACCGAGGGGTCAGCCGCTCGGGAAGGAACCGGCAGCGATCCAGGTGGTAGGGGAGGTCTGCGATGGTCACCAACGAACTGACGACGCCGAGGGCTACCCCACTACAGGAAGCCCGCGCCCGTGGGCGGGTACGCGGGCGACTGATCCTGCTCGGCCCGGCGTTCGTCGCTGCGGTCGCCTACGTCGACCCGGGCAACTTCGCCACCAACTCCGCCGCCGGTGCCCGCTACGGCTACCTGTTGGTCTGGGTCGTCGTCGTGGCCAACCTGATGGCGATGCTGGTGCAGACACTCACCGCGAAGTTGGGTCTGGCCACCGGCCACAGCCTGCCCGAGCTGTGCCGGGAACGCCTGCCGAAGCCCCTCAACAAGGCCATGTGGGTGCAGGCCGAGCTGGTCGCCATGGCCACCGACCTGGCCGAGGTGATCGGTGGCGCGGTCGCCCTGTACCTGCTCTTCGGCATCCCCCTGCTGCCCGGCGGGATCATCATCGGCACCACCGCGTTCGCCGTGCTCGCGCTGCGCTCGCGGGGATTCCGCGCCTTCGAGATCGCCATCGCCGTGGGGCTCGGCGTCATCGTCCTGGCCTTCGCGGCGAACCTGCTCGCCGCCGGCTCCGACCCGGGCTCCGCCGTGGCCGGCCTGGTGCCTCGACTCCGGGGCACCGACAGCGTGCTGCTGGCCGCCGGAATCCTCGGTGCCACAGTCATGCCGCACGTCATCTACGTGCACTCCGCACTGACCCGGGACCGCATCCCCGCCTCCGACGACACCGAGCGTCGGATCCTGTTCCGTGGTCAACGCACCGATGTGCTGCTCGCCCTGAGCGCGGCCGGCGCGGTCAACCTCGCCATGCTGTTGATCGCCGCCGCCAGCTTCCGGGGTGGCGGACCGGGTGGCGCGGACAGCCTGGAGGGCGTGCACGCCGGCCTCGGCGAGACCATCGGCACCGCTGCGGCGTTCGGCTTCGCGATCGCTCTGCTGGTCTCCGGGCTCGCCTCCACGAGCGTCGGCACCTACGCCGGCGAGGTGATCATGGAGGGCTTCCTGCGGCGGCGGATTCCGCTGCTGCTGCGCCGGCTGGTCACCCTGGTGCCGGCGCTGGCCGTGCTCGCGATCGGCCTCGACCCCACCCGCGCACTCGTGTTGTCCCAGGTCGTCCTCAGCTTCGGCATCCCGTTCGCGCTGATCCCGGTGGTCGCCTTCACCCGCCGTCGGGACCTGATGGGCAACCTGGTCAACCACCCGCTCACCACCGCCGCCGCGTCCCTGGTGGCCGTCCTGGTGGTCGCGCTGAACGCCTTCCTGCTCTGGCAGGTCGTCGCGGGCTAGACCGGCTGGCAGGCATGGCTGCGTCGGCTCGCCCAGCTCGGCCACGTCGAGGTGGTCAGGTTCGGCGGCCCTCGTCGCGGGCCGGGATCTCCTGGCGCTGTTCGAGGGCGTCCGCCGGGTCGGCGTCGGCCGGCAGCGACGTCACGTCTTCCAGTGCGCCCGCCGGCAGAGCGCCCTGCTCGGCCAGGTCCGCCTCGGACGCTTCGGGGTCGACGTCACCCGACATCCGGTCCGGCGGCCCGTAGTCGACGGCGTTCCGCCGTTGCTCCTGGGCATCCGCCTCCGGCGGAGGGAACGTGTCGCCCTGATCATCCCGGTACGTGCTCATCGGAGCCTCCTCGCGACGGTTGTCGACATGCCACCGGTTCGCTGCCTACCCACCACCACCGCCGTCACGCCCTGAGCTGCCGCGCCACGGCTTCCGTGGTCTCCGGATGGGCGGCCAGCAGTGCGGTCACCGCACCCGGTTCGGCGGGCGGATCGGCCGACGGCAGCCACCCGCAGTCGTGACCGAGCAGCCTGGCGACGGCATCGACGGCCTCCGGATGGGCGGCGAGTAGCACGCCCACCCGCCGCTGCGGCGCGGCGACCGTGACCGCCTGCGGTGGGGACAGGGGCGTCAGCCACGGCGGCACCCAGGAATCCAACTCGGGCAGCGCCCCCGGGAAGGTGCGCCCCGCCTCGCGGACCAGTAACGGGACCAACTCCGGCCCCTGGTCCCGCAGTGTCGTGATCAGGGTGGGCAGCCAGGGCAGCAGCACCGGGTCGGGCAGTCGGGCGAAGGCGGTGGACATCGTCTCGACGACGAACGGTGCCAACCCGGGCACCGGCTCCAGCGCGTGCACGAGGCCGGCAAGATACTGCGGGAAGGCGGGCACCACCAACGGGTTGGCCAGCAGCTCAGCGCACCGGGCCCGTAGCTCGGCCAGCGGTAACAGGCCGAGCTGGTGTCGGCCCGCCCAGAGCAGGGCGACCTTCGCCGGCGCCGTCGGGTGCGACTGCGCCACGGCCAGCTCCAACTGGGACCGGTCGCAGCCCAGCGACAGCGCCAGGCCCTCCACGGAGAACAGGAAGCCGAGCATCGCGGCCACCTGCCGGACCTCCGTCTCCTCCGCGGTGACGGCGGTCGGCAGCAGGGTGCAGTAGTGCGCGTACCCGGTGGTCACGAACGCCTCGCACCAGGCCGGCAGGCTCGGCGCGGTGGTTCGGTAGTGCGCCAGCAGGCCGCGGATGCGGCGCAGCACGTCCGGGGCGTCGTCGACGGTGCGCTCGGCGGCCAGCAGGTCCACCGCCCGCGCACCTAGCTCGTCCACCAGGCGCGGACTGTCGAGCAGTCGAATGGCGTCCTCCACGGCGGCGAGTGCGCCGGAGGCGGTGGCGTCGGGGCCGCGTACCGCCCGGCGCAGTCGTTGCTCCAGGACCTGCTCGACGGTCACCCCTTCGTAACCCAGCTCGATCAGCGCGCGTTGGTTGCGGCCGAGCGCCAGGTCCCAGCTCTCCTGGATCGAGCGGTGCCCGAGCCGGCGCTCACCCATGATCGGGCGCACCGCGTCCGGTGGCAGCAGGTGCCGCAGGATCCACAACAGGTCGGAGCAGGGGGCCAGCTCGGGGTGGCCGCCCAGATCCAGCAGCGCCCGCTGGACGGGCCGCTTCTCCAGGGCGAGACCGAGCGGCTGGAGCCGGTCGAGGACGTCGCGGGCCAGCGGCGGAAGGGAGTCGTAACCGACCTGACCGATCCGGTCGCCGCCGAGCAGGATCTCGCAGAGCCGCCGGACGTCCCGCCGGCCGGGCACCACGTCCTTCTCGATGCAGGTGACCGCCGCGTCGGCGAAGTCGTACGGAGTGGGTCGCACCCGATTGCGGAGGCCGGCCAGCAGGACCGAGGTCTCGAAGACGGCGATCGCGTCGGCCGTGCTGGCCAGGTAGCCGTTGCGGCGGGCGAGCCGGACGATGTCGACGCACCAGCCGCGTAGCTCCGCCTCGTCGAGGCCGTCCAGCTCGGGCGGTGCGGCGAGGAAACCGGTGAGTGCGTCGTTGACCGGGCCGGGGGCGGCGGGTGGCACCGCTGTGGCACGGCCTCGCCGGCCCCGGGTCGCCGCGGTGCGTTGGCCGTCCAGCCGGTACGGGGACAGCCGGTGACGGCTCACCGCCTTCGTCCAGGTCGCCGCGGCGATCGACACCGAGCCGGGCGCCAGGTGGAACTGCGCCTCGATGGCCGAGTGACTGGACGGGATCAGCCCGTACCGCCACCGGGTCTCGGTGCGCGGCGTGATGTCGAAGTCGGCGGCGGTGGAACTCAGCCCGAACTGCTCCACCCGGCTGGCGGCGTGGAACGCGCCGCAGACGTAGAGACAATCGGCGGGATCGACGCCGGAGGTGGCGAGGTGCTGACGCATCCGCGTCCACATGTACCGCTCGCGGTCCTCGTCCCGGTCCAGTCGGTCCGCGTCGGCCGGACGCAACCGTCGGAACAGGCTGCCGACCAGCACCATCACCTGTCGGTAGGTGTCGTAGTCGGCGTCGGCCAGCGGGCGTTCGACGTACTGGTCCCACCACTCCGACCAGTGCCGCACCTTGCCGTGGTGCAGCAGATAGGCCTCCAGCTCCGCGAACCGGGGCCGCAGGTCACCGATCTCCAGCCCGACGGCGTCGCCATGCAGCCCGGACTCGTCGGTCGGGTCGGCGGCCGGCCCGGAGTCGCCGTCCGGGGCGGTCAGATCCTCGCGTGGTGACCACTGGAAGACGTGGTCGGTGGAGCGGTCCACCAGCACCAGTTCCACTCCGGGGGTCTCCAGCGCGTACGCGATGGCCTGGTATTCCGCCGACGCCTCGGTGACCGGCGCGACGACGCTGAGCGGACCCCAGTCGGCGGGAAAGCCGGACAGCTCCGACGCGAACGCCTGCACCGCGACCGGGAGGCGGCAGTTGCGCAGCTCCCCGAGCAGCGGCTGAAGATCCTCACACAGCTCCAGGTAGATCACCCGGGGCTGCTTGGCCCGTAGTCGGCGCACCATCGCCAGCGCGGAGGCCGGCGAGTGGTGGCAGACCGGAAAGATCTCCAGCCGCTCGGCGAGCGCGCGGTCAACGTCGTCGACGATGCCCGCGAGGATCGCACCGAGCGCGTCGGGGGAGCCGGCGAACGTGGAGGCCGCGTCAGTGAGCTGCCCGCGCAGCGCGTCGAAGGGGCCGGCGACGGTGGGTGCGGTCACGACAGGGACGCGATCGCCTGGCGACCGCCGTCGAGGAAGCCGGCCCATCCGTCGTCGTCCTTACGCGCGCGCGGCTCCACCACGCCGTGCAGGTACTTGTTGAGGATCGCCAGGTCCTCCGGGCTGCGCCGGGCCAGCGAGCCGACCAGCGACCCGGCGATCGTGGCCGCCCGCAGTGTGCGGTCGCCGAAGAACTGGCTGTGCAGGATGGCGTCCTCCAGGACGCCGATCTGCTCGGCGGTGGACAGGGCCGACTCCAGCTTCTCGTCGTCGCTGGTCGCGGCGGCGGCACCGGCCCGCAGGTCGGCGAAGCTCTGCAGCAGGATGTCCAGCAGCGTGGGAGGCACGTCCAGCTCGATGCGGTGCCGGCGCAGCAGCTCCTCGGTGCGGAAGCGGACGATCTCGGCCTCGCTGCGCTTGTTGGTCACCACCGGGATCCGGACGAAGTTGAACCGCCGCTTGAGCGCCGAGGAGAGGTCGTTGACGCCCCGGTCGCGGCTGTTCGCGGTGGCGATGATCGAGAAGCCGGGCTGGGCGAAGACGATGTTGTCGTGGTCCAGCTCGGGGATGGCGACGTACTTCTCGGACAGGATCGAGATCAGCGCGTCCTGCACGTCGCTCGTGGAACGGGTCAACTCCTCGAAGCGACCGACCACGCCCTGCTCCATCGCCGTCATGATCGGAGACGGGATCATCGACTCCCGGGACTGCCCCTTGGCGATGACCATGGACACGTTCCACGAGTACTTGATGTGGTCCTCGGTGGTGCCCGCGGTGCCCTGGACGACCAGGGTCGAGTTGCGGCAGATCGCGGCGGCCAGCAGCTCGGCCAACCAGCTCTTGCCGGTGCCGGGGTCACCGATCAGCAGCAGGCCGCGATCCGAGGCGAGGGTGACGATGGCCCGCTCGACGAAGCTGCGGTCGCCGAACCACTTCTGCGGGATCTCCCGGGACAGGCCGTCGGCGCGCTCCGAGCCGAGGATGAACAGACGGACCATGCGGGGGCTCAGTCGCCAGGAGAACGGCTTCGGGCCGGTGTCGACCGACTCGAGGAAGTCGAGCTCGTCGGCGTACGTGACCTCGGCGGGGGCGCGCAGCATCTCGGACATGAGGGTTGCTCTCCTAGGTGAGGAAGTTCTTGAGCTCGACGACGAGTTTGCGGATGTGCCCCGAGATGACCGGGGTGCCGAGGTCCTTGAAACGTTGACGGAACCAGGGGTTGACGCTCTGCTGGCCGGAACTGCTGACAGAGCCGACCGGGATGACCCGTACGCCGGAGCGGTGCACCGCGACGAGGCCGTCGAACAATGGCTGAGACCTGTCGAACTCGTAGAAATCCGAGATCCACACCAGCACCGTGTTCTTCGGCTCGACGATTTTCGGCCGGGCCAGCGCCAGCGCCACCGGCCCGTCGTTGCCACCACCGAGCTGGGTACGGAGCAGCACCTCGAACGGGTCGTGCACCCACGGGGTGAGGTCCAGGGCTCGCGTGTCGTACGCGATCAGGTGCACGTCGACCTTCGGCAAGCCGGCGAAGATCGACGCGAGGATGGTGCAGTTGACCATCGAGTCGACCATGGAGCCGGACTGGTCCACCACGACGATGAGCCGGGCCGGGGTGGTGCGCCGGGCGGTCTGCCGGTAGTAGAGCCGGTCGACGTAGAGCCGCTCGTCCTCCGGGCTCCAGTTGGTCAGGTTCTGCCAGATGGTCCGGTCGAGGTCCAGGTTCCGGAACACCCGCTTGGGGGGCACCGACCGGTCCAGTGCCCCGGCGCTGGTCTGTTGCACCTGCGTTCGCAGCACCTCGGCGACCTCGTCGACGAAGCGCCGGATCAACGCCTTGGCGTTGACCAGTGCCACCCCGGAGAGGTTGGCCTTGTCCCGCAGCAACTGCTCGATCAGGGACATGCTGGGGGTCAACGCCTTGGCCAGCGCCGGGTCGGCGAGCACCTCCCGCAGGTGCATGCGCCGGACCAGGTCACCCTCCAGGCCCGCGAGGGTGGCGCCCAGCCCGCTGCCCTGCCGGCGCAGCTCGCCGGGCTCGCCCCCGAGCGCCTGCTCGAACCAGCCGGCGTCCGACTGCCAGCGGGCCAGTTGGTTGGCGCTGACCGCACCGGAGCCGGTGGCGAACACGTTGAGCAGCACCTTCGACACCAGCGCGGCCCGGCGGACCTCGGCCTCGCCGGGCCGGTGGGCTTCGGCGTCGCTGTCGCCGGGGCCGTCGTCGCCGGGGCCGTCGTCGCCGGGGCTGAGTAGCCCGCGCAGCTCCGCCGCGAGTGCCGGAAAGCGTTGCACGACGGTGTCCACCGAGACCGCCGGGTCCAACAGGGCGGTGGGCAGCCCGAGGTCGTCGACCACGGCGACGCTCGCGGACTCCAGGGTGGGCTGCTCGTCGCGGTCGAACAGGCGCGACAGCAGCCTCCAGTAGAGGACCTGGCGGCGGTTGGCGTCGGCGGACCCGCCGTTGGGGATCGGTTCGGTCATCGGCGCAGCAACCGTCCCGCGCGCTCGCGCAGCACGGCCACGGCGTCGCCCGCCCGAGCCTCCTCCTTGGCGATCTTCGGATCGGTGACACCGCGCGCCCAGTCGCCGTTGTGAGCCTGCACCGCACGTCGTTTCACGGTGGCGCGCACCGCCAGCGGCTGGAGCTGCCACCGACCGTCGTCCCAACGCAGCAGGCCCAGGAAGGTCGACGCGGCGGCGACCAGGTCGGCGGTGAGAGAGCCGGCTGCCGGTAACCGGTCGACGGCCAGCACGACCCGTTCGCCGTCCACCTCGACCGCGAGCGCGCCGTCCTCGTCGTGGACCGGGTTGCCCTCGACGAGCACCGGTTCGGCGATGAGCGTCGGGTGTCGGTCCAGTGGGGCGGTCGAGGCCGCGACCGCCGGGGGCAGCAGCACCCGGGCGGTGGCGAACGGGTCGGCGGGCTCGTCGAGTCGGGCCCGCTCGTCGACCCAGCCCAGATCGCCGCCACGCAGTGGCAGGTCGCTGACGGTCAGCGCCCGCTGCTCGGCCAGCGCGGTGAGCAGCATCGGGTGTGCCGAGAGCAGCCGCCAGACCGCTGGCCCGACGATGGTGTCCACCTTCGCGGCGGCGACCGCCGTGCGGACCAGCCGCGCCGGCCCACCGTCGACCGGCTCCAGGACGGCGTGCAACTGAACCTGCACGGCCGTGTCGTGGGTGTGCACATCCACACCGAGCGGCAGCAGCCGGCCGGAGACCCGTGGCGCCTCGTCGGTCGGCTGGGTGCCCTCGCTGAGCAGCACGCCCCGGGCCCAGAGGTCGGCCCAGCGCCGGGCGGGCACCTGCGCCATGGTGGCGACCGGGGCGCAGGCCCGCAGTTCGGCGGTGAGACCGTCGAGCAGCACCGCGAGTCGGCGTAGCCCCGGCTCGGCCAGGGCCGCCTCGACCACCGTCGCCGCGGCGGAGAGCCGCTCGTGGTCGACGCCGCGCCAGCCGGTGACGGCCACCTCGTGCCACCACGCCCGGGCGCCCGCGAGGGCGGGTAGCGCCTCGGCCGGCCCGGAGACGGCCATCGCCCATGGTGACCGCTGCCGTCCCAGCACCGCGTCGCACTGCCCGAGGAGAGCGTCGTGCGCCGCGCCGAGCAGCGCCGAGCGTGCCCCGGCGAGGGCGGTGAGGTGCTCGGGGCTGACCGACCCGGCGGTGGCCGCGCTGACCGCGGCGGCGACCGGGTCGGCCAGTGGGGTGCCGGCCATCGCGCCGGCGAACGCGGCCAGTGCCACCGCATCCTGCTCGCCGACCCGGCCGAAGCCGTTGGCGAGGGCGTCGTCGAATCCGGCGACCACGTCGAGCGCGTCGGTCAGCCCGACCGGAGCCTCGCGGAGCTGCATGACCTGGGTGCCGCGCATCAGCGGGCCGCCCCGGTCGCCGGGAACCACTGCAGCTCGGGCAGCGCGACCGTGCTGCCCGACTGCTCCAGGTAGGACAGGTGGCGCAGGAAGCGGCTGAACACCATCGCCGCCGATGTCGGCTCGTGCCTGGCGTCCAGCCGGGCCAGCAGTGCCGCACCGCCGGACACCCCGTCACCGACGTCGACCCGCAGGTAACGGGCGACCCGGGCGGCCCCGTACTGGAGGAGCGCCTCGTCGGCGAGCGCCTGCAGGTGCTTGCACGGAGCGCCGCGCAGGCCACCGCACGGCCGGTTGTTGTTGGTGCTGCAGTGATAGGCGTGGGTGCCGGCGGAGACCGACGAGACGTAGACCCGCTCGATGTCCGAGCCGCTGGAGACGACGCCCTGCAACCGCCCGTCAGCCAGTTCGACGAAGGGCACCTTGGCCAGTTTGCGGGGCCGTGCTGGCGGCACCACCGCCAGCACGCTGCGCCGTCGCCATCCGGCTCCGTCGGCGTCCGTCACGTCACGCCCTCCCACCATCGACATACCCAGGGTGATGCGCACGCCTGCCGGGGACCGGCGGCGCTGCGACGACACGATCATGGACGACGGGTACGACAGATCCGGTGGCGGCCCGCCGCCGGGCTGGCGGTCTCCGAGCCGTGGAGCCGGTCAGCCGACCGGTGCCTCGGGCGTCTGGTTCCGGCGGGCACCGGCGGCCAGTCCCAGCGCCAGCAGCGCGCACACCGCGCCGACCAGGAAGAGCAGTGAGGCGGCCGGCTGACCCAGCCACTCCCAGAACGGGTGCCAGGCCGGGTGTGACTCGCCGAGGTGGTGGCGCAGCAGCGACGGGACGGCCAGCAGCACCGGCAGCCACCACAGCACCACGGCCACGCCCAGCAGGACACTCACCGCCCCGCCGCGCCGTCGTCCCGCGGTGCGACGGCTGGCCCAGCCGAAGACCCACCACCCGGCCACCGCGCCCAACAGCGTGCCGAACACCCCGGCGGGGACCACCAGCGGCGGTGGCGCGCGGTGCAGCTCGACCGCAAGGTAGGTGGCGTCGACGGCGGTCTGCGACGAGACCGAGGCGTTCAGGATGGTGTCGCCCCGTCGAGCGGTCAGGGTGGTGTCGGTGATCGGCAGCGGGGTGGCGCACATCTTGTCGGCGCAGCTGATTCCCTCGGCCACCCGCGGGTCGTACACCCGCCAGCCGGCACCGGTCAGGCGGTCCCGGGCCACCGCGACGATCTGCTCGGCGGGCACCGGTGGCGCGCCGAAGGCGGCGGCACCGGTGGCGCTCTCCTGGTATTCACCGCCGTCACCGAACACCAGGGTCTTCACGGTGCCCAGACGCAACGCGTGCCCGTAGACGACGAAGAGCGCGGGCGGGGTGTCGATCTCGCCGAGGTCGTGGCCGGGAAAGGCCATGGTCAGGATGGCGCTGGCCTCGGCCCGGTCGGGTTGCGCTCGGGAGGTCTCCCAGGCGGCCCGGCTGGCCAACGCGCCGGTGAAGAGGCCGCAGACGAGCGCGGCGAGTGGCACCCAGACGACGGCCGCGCCCCTGCTCGGACGGCCCAGGCGGCGGAGCAGCCGCCGCCCGAACGGGCGGGCCGCGGAGGTGTTGGTCCCGGGCATGATCACCTTCCGATCGAGTACGAGGCGGAGCGACGGTACATCGACCAGGGGTGTGGACGGGTACCGCGACTACCACCGTCAGCGGCCGGGATCGGACAAGATGGGCGGGTGGCCGGGGCACGGCCGCGACGAGGAGGACGGGCGATGCGGGTACGCGGGCGGTTGAGCTGGGGGCGGCGTGCCCGGGTGGGGGCGGCGCTGGGGGCTCTGCTCACCGGCGTGGTCGCACCGACGGTGGCACTGACGCCGCCGGCGGCGGGCGCGGCGGCGGTCGGTGCGCCGGTGTGCCAGATTCGCGACGACCGGCTCCGCGAGATCTCCGGGATGGTCGCCACCGACGACGGGTACGTGGTCGTCAACGACGGCGCCGACGACGAGGCCCGTCTCCGGATCTTCTTCCTCGACCAGCGGTGCGCGGTGGTCCGGGCGGTCTCCTACCCGTCCCGGCCCCGGGACACCGAGGACCTGGCCGTCGGCCGGGACGGCACCGTCTGGGTCGCCGACATCGGCGACAACGACCGTTCCCGGACGACGGTCGGCGTGTGGCGGCTGGCACCGGGGGCGAAGCAGCCGGTGTTGCACCGGATGACGTACCCGGATCGCCCGCACGACGCCGAGGCGTTGCTGCTCGACGCCGACGGCCAACCGCTGATCATCACCAAGGGTGGCAGCGGCACCGTGTTCCTGTACCGGCCGACCCGCGCGCTGCGGGCGGGGGCGACGACGCCACTGGCCGCGGCCGGCCAGGTGGTCCTCCCGACGACCAGCACCAGCAACCCGTTCTCGTTCCTCGGGCGGGGTGTGGTGACCGGCGCGGCGACCGCGCCGGACGGGCGTCGGGTGGTGCTGCGCAGCTACGCCGACGCCTTCGAGTACGACGTCCCCGACGGCGACGTGGTCAAGGCGTTGACCTCCGGCACCCCCCGGACCACCCCGTTGCCGGACGAGCCCCAGGGCGAGTCGATCACCTACAGTCGCGACGGCGGGTCGCTGCTCACCGTCTCCGAATCCGCGGACCAGCCGCCGGGCACCCGTCCGACGATCCTGCGCTACCCGACCACGGCCGAGACGGCCACCACCGCGGCCCCGACGGGCTCCACCGGTCCGGTGGCGCCCACGGCGGTCCGTCCGGTCGCCGAGGACACCGGCGGTGCGGCCGACCGGACCTGGCCGCTGGTCGCCGGCGGCGGGACACTGTTGGCCCTGCTCGGGCTGGCCGGCGTGCTGCGGTGGAGGCACACCGCACGTCGCTGAGCGAACGGGGCCGGTGCGGCAGGATGGGTCCATGTCCACGCTGTCCACGTTGCGTCACCCGATCGTCGCCGCTCCGATGGCGGGCGGCCCGTCCACGCCCGCGCTCGCGGCTGCCGTCTCCGCGGCCGGTGGGCTGGGCTTCCTGGCCGCTGGGATGATCGACACCGGCCGGCTGGCCGCCGACGTCGCCGAGGTCCGCGCCCGCACCGACCGGCCGTTCGGGGTCAACCTCTTCCTGCCCGACCCGGGCGGCGTCGACGAGGCTGCCATCCTGGCGTACGCCGAACGGCTCGCCCCGCAGGCCGCCCAGCGCGGGGTCAGCCTGGGTGAACCGGTCGGCGGCGACGACGCGTACCCGGAGAAGCTGGCCGCCCTGCTCGCGGACCCGGTCCCGGTGGTGTCCTTCGTGTTCGGGCTGCCCGAGCGGGCGGCGGTGGCCGCCCTGCGCGAGCGGGGCACCGAGGTGTGGGCAACGGTCACCCGCCCGGACGCCGCGACGGCCGCCGCCGACCTCGGCGTGGACGCGGTGGTGGTGCAGGGCACCGAGGCCGGTGGGCATCGCGGCGGCCTGCCGGACGACGACGACTACGCGCTGCTGCCGTTGCTCCGGCTGACCGCCGCCCGCTGTGACCTGCCGCTGGTGGCCGCGGGGGGCATCGTCGACGGCCCCGCGCTGGCCGCCGTGCTGGCTGCCGGCGCCACCGCCGCGCAGCTCGGCACGGCCTTCCTGCGCTGCCCGGAGGCGGGCAGTTCACCGATGCACCGGGAGGCGGTGGCCGGCACCGCGCCGACCGCGTTGACCCGCTCCTTCACCGGCAAGCGGGCCCGTGGCGTCGCCAACGACTTCCTGCGCCAGTACGACGCCGCGGCACCGACCGGTTACCCACAGGTGCTGCACCTGACGCGTCCACTGCTCGCCGCCGCCCGGCGCGACGGGGACGCGTCGGTCGCGAACGCCTGGGCCGGACAGGCGCACGCGCTGGCCCGGGACCTGCCCGCGGCCGAGGTCGTCGCCGAGGTGAGCGCCGCTGCCCGGGCGGCGCTCACCGCGCTGGTCGAGCGGTCGACCCGCTGGGGATGACCAGCGCGCCGACAACCGGCCCGGGCGGGCGGGGCAGGACGGCCCGCGGACCCGTTAGAGTCTCGCCGTGATCGAGATCGGCGGGCAGGTCGACCTGTCCCACCCACCCGAGCGGGTCTGGCTCGCACTGACCGATCGGGAACTGCTCGGCCGGTGGTTCGCCGAGGCCGAGACGCTGGAGGGCGTACCGGATCGGCTGCTGCTGCACACCGACGGGTTGCCCGGCTTCGAGGCCAACGTCGAGGTCGAGGTGACCGAGCGGCAGGAGCCGGAACGTCTCGTGCTGACCTGCGACGAGGCCGGCCGGCTCAGCGAGCTGACCTGCGTCGTCACGGCCACGACGCAGGGCTGCCGGCTGGAGGTGCGGGAGGTCACCACGCACGGCGGGTGGTCCGTCGAGCAGCAGAAGCCACGCGAGCAGCAACTCCGGCAGGCGCTCACCGTACGACTGCCGGCCATCCTCGACTGGCTCGCCTTCCAGCAGGTCGACCTGCGGCGCGGCGACGGCGGGATGACCGCCGAACTGCCACTGGTCGGCGCTTCCCGCAACGGGTCCGCCCGCGGTGGTCGGCGTCGTCGGCGGGTGATCGCCGTGCTGGTCGGGCTGGCGGTCGTCGGAGGGCTGGCGGCGTGGGTGGCGCTCCCGACCGACGCGGAGCAGAGCGCCGCGCCGACCTCGTCACCGTCACCGTCGCCGTCCGTCACGTCCGTCGCGGTCGCCACCACTCCGCGTTCGACGGCCTCGGCGCGCCCCTCGCGGACGGCCGCGTCGCCGATCGTTCGCCCGAGCCGGACCCCGTCGGTGAAGCCGTCGCCCACCCTCGCGGCGCCACCACCGCCCCCGCCACCGCTGACCGCCCGCTACGAGACCGAGTCCAGCCGGCTGTTCGGCTACACCGGCGAAGTGGTGGTCGGCAACCCCGCCACCACTGCGTCGGGGAACTGGGCCGTGGTGGTCAACCTCGCCGACGGCAGCACGGTCGACGACGTCGAGGGCGCGGACTGGCGGCAGGACGGCAGGGCGGTCACCTTCACCGGCGCGGCCCTGCCGGCCGGAGGGTCACAGACGTTCCGCTTCGACGTACGCGACAACCGGCCCAAGGCCCGGGAACCGGAGAGCTGCACGGTGGGCGGCAACCCGTGCGCCGGCCTCTGACCTAGGCTGCGGTCATGGCACTGCTGCACCGCGCCACGTTGCGCCCCACGAAGCTCGACCTGCTGGCGGCCTGGCTGCCGGACCGATCCTGGTTCGCCGGGCCGATCGGCGCCTCCGGCGCGCTGACCGGCGCCGACGTGGTGAGCCGGGGCGCGTACCGCTTCGACGACCCGGCCGGTGAGGTCGGCATCGAGACGATGCTGGTCGGCACCGCCGACGGGCCGGTCCACCAGGTCCCGCTCACCTACCGCGCCGCGCCTCTCGACGGGGCCGAGGATTGGCTGGTCGGCACCACCGAGCACTCGGTGCTCGGCACCCGCTGGGTGTACGACGGCTGCGCCGACCCGGTGTACGTCACCGCGCTCGCCCAGGCGATTCTCGCCGGCGGTGGGCAGGCGGAGCAGTACTTCGAGGTCGACGGCCGACGCGAGGTGCGCGAGCCGACGGTGACCATCGTGGTCAGCGGCGCCGGCGAGGCCGAGGCGCCCGCGATCGGCGCCGTGCGCCGGGTGGTCGACGAGGACCACACGCTCATCGACACCGACGCCGTCGGGCTGGTCGTCGTCCGCCGGCCGGGCACCGGGGCGGACAGGTCGGCCGGGGCGATGTTGGGCGGCAGCTGGGACGGTCAGCCGACGACCGTGCCGCTGGCGTACGCCGAGCTGCGCTGAGCTGCGTTCTCCCTGCGGATGCGGTGGGCGGCCGGACTTCTCGGGCCGCCCACCGCGTTTCACCACTGGGCCGGAGGCGGGGGCGGCGACACGGGTGGCCGGTCGTCGCAGGTGATGGTGTTGGGCAGTAGCCACGGAGCGAGCCAACCGCCGTCGTTGCCGCCGAGGTCGGTCAGGGTGAACTCCGAACCGGCCGGGGTGAAGTGGAACGAACCGCAGTTGTTGACGCCGACCGCGCCCACGTTGCGGGCGTCCACGTTGGCGAACGAGGCGGACCCGGCCGCGCGGGCACTGACCACCGAGGTGCCGGTGCCGTCGACCCGGATGTCCCGGAACTGCACGTTGTTGATCGAGTAGAGGTCCTTCACCGGCCAGTCGCTGACCAGCATGATCGCGTTGTAGGTGCTGTCGAGGTACGCGTCGCCGGTCACCTGGATGCTCGCGTCGATGCTGCGGTCCAGCGCGAAGATCCAGATCGCGCCCAGTCCGATGTTCCAGTTCAGCTCGTACGTGCCGGCGCGGGCGGTGGTGTTGTTGGTGAACCGCAGGTACCCGGTGAACGGCTCGGCGCCGAACCGGGAACCGGCGTGGATGCCGCTGCCCTCGCGGACCGGGTCGACGACCAGGTTGTGCGAGACGGTGGTGTCGGTGCCGCCGTAGACGGCGATGCCGTTGGCCAGGGTCGGCGACTGCACGGTGTTGTGGTCGAAGGTGTTGCGCGCGTTCGCCGTCTTCTCCGACCACATCGCCAGGCCGTCGTCGCCGGTGTTGCGGACGAAGTTGTGTGCCACCACGGAGTCGGTCACTCCGGTGTGGAAGTTGAGCGCGTCGGCGATCTGGTCGACGATGATGTTGTTGGTGACCCGCACGTTGCGCATCGGCCCGTCGAACCACACACCCACCTTCGTGTGGTGCAGGTAGAGCCCGTCGATGGTCGAGTCACTCATCGCGCCGCCGATGGCGTTCACCTGGTCGGTGTCGATGCGCTCCCGGACGTCGCCCTCGATGGCGAAGCCGGAGAGGTGGACGTTGCGGCTGCCGCCGTCGGCGGCGTCCCGGCCGTAGAACCCGACGCCGGTGTGCACCGAGCCGTCCGGGGCGGGCGTCGGCAGGGCCACCTCGCGGCCCTTGATGACGGTGTGCCAGTTGCCGGCGCCCTCGATGGTCACGTCGTCGACGACGACGTGCCGGTTGACCTGGTAGGTGCCTGGCGGGATGTAGACCTTGAGGTGGGTGCGCCGGGCGAAGGCGATGGCCTTGTCCAGGGCGTCGGCGGAGTCCCGCCGGCCGGTCGGGTCGGCCCCGAAGGCCAGCACGTTCGCCGCGAGCAGCCGGATCCGCGGCGGGGCGACCAGTTCGGAGTCGAGCAGGTCGATGACCGTCCAGGCGGCGGCGCTGCCGGGTGGCGCGGCGAGCCGGATCCTGTCGCCGGCCCGGTAGGTGCGTCCGAGCAGGAGTCGCTGCTCGTCGTAGAAGTGGGTGGGCCGGAACGGGGTGCTGATGCTCGGGTACGGCGTGGTGGCCGCCGGCACGCACTGGCACTCGGTGATCCACCAGTCCGGGTGCAGCAGGCCGGCCTGCGGGTCGTTGGTGAACGGGTACTGGTTGTAGAGCCACGAGTACTGCGACGTGAGCGTCATGGTGCGCAGGTGCTTACCGTTCACCGCGACCCGAAGCGGCGCGGTGATCCCACCGCCCTGCGGCGCGTCCGGGATGCTGTACCGCACGGTGATTCCGTTGGCCGCGCTGGGCAGGACGAACTCCACGTACTCCCCGGGGGTGAGCCGGACCGCCCGGCGGCCGGAGGCTTCCGAGGGCAGCGTGTAGGCGGACCGGTCGGGGCCGATGATCTCGCCGTTGGTGCGGGCGTTCTCGGCCTCCTGCTCGACGAAGCCGACGTTCGCGCCGCGCCCGGCGACCAACGCCGGGTCGAGGGCGGCCCGGGTGACGACGGGCGTCGCGCCGGGGGCGACGGTCGGACCGGCGACGGCCACGGTGGGGGTGACGACCAGCAGGGTGAGGCCGGCCGCGAGCGCGGCTGCGGTGGCGGCCGGCCGGCCGGGGCGTCCCCGCGCCGGCATGATGGTCCGAAACATCGGTGACCCTCCTGGGTGGATGGTGGTGGGAGGTCCGCCCGGCGCCCCCGACGCCCGACATTGATCGTCATGATGTCAGCACCAAACACCGTGCTGCAAGGTTGCAAGCGAACAACGAAAAGAAGCGACAATCAGGCCGCAAGAAATGGACGGTCGTCGAGTTGAGGTGTCGCGCGTCGTCTGCCTCGGCCGGCTCACGTCGGGCGTAGGCTGATCCCCGTGGATCAAGAAGACCGGATCGCCCTGTTCCTCGACTACGAAAACCTCGCGCTGGGCGCGCGCGACCACCGTGGCGGCGCGGACTTCGACTTCCGGCCGATCGCCGACGCGCTGGCCGAAAGAGGTCGGGTGGTGGTTCGTAGGGCGTACGCCGACTGGTCGTACTTCGACGAGGATCGTCGGATGCTCACCCGGTCGCACGTCGAGCTGATCGAGATCCCGCAACGGATGGGCGCGTCCCGCAAGAACGCCGCGGACATCAAGATGGCCGTCGACGCGATCGAGTTGGCGTTCGAGCGCGACTACATCTCCACCTTCGTGATCTGCAGTGGAGACAGCGACTTCACGCCGCTGGTGCACAAGCTGCGCGAGCTGAACAAGCGGGTCATCGGCGTCGGGGTAGAGGGGTCCACGTCGGCGCTGCTCCCGCCGGCCTGCGACGAGTTCCTCTACTACGACCGGCTGGAGGGTCTGGACATCCCGCCGACCCGCAGCCAGCGGGCCCGTCCCTCTCGCCAGACCGGCGCGGACCAGCGTCCGCCCGAGCCCGAGCCCGAGGTGGACCGCCGACCCGCCGGTGAGGAGCCCGGCCGGGACGTGGACACGCTCGCCGTGCTGGTCGCCCAGACGGTGGCCGGGTTGCAGGGCAGCGCCAACGGCGAGGTCACCGCATCCCGGCTCAAGCGCACCCTGCTCCGCAAGGACCCGACGTTCAGCGAGTCCGACTACGGCTTCCGCACCTTTGGCGAACTGCTGCGCCACCTCGCCGAGCGCACCGTGATCGAGTTGGCCGAGGGGCCGGCGAAGGGCGACCCCGAGGTCTCGCTGCCCGAGCACGGCGACCGGGAGGTGGCGTTCGGTCTGCTGAGGGGCGTCGTGGCGGACCTGGGCAGTGGCGGCAACCCGGTGGCGTTGTCCGGGCTGAAGAACCAGGTGCGCCGGGCCCGCCCGGACTTCAGCGAGAAGAAGCTCGGCTACCGCAGCTTCCTACAGTTCTGCAAGGCCGCCGCCACGGTTGGCGCGGTCGACCTGCGCTGGAGCCCGGAAGCCGACGACTACCTCCTGACAACCTGAATCTGACGGCCCGCCGACCTCCCCGGGGGCCTTCGCGCGTCGATCAAGAGGTTTGCGTCATCGGGAGCGCGATTCGTGACGCGAACCTCTTGATCAACAGGGTTCGGGGTGGGAGTGGCGGGGAGGGGGCAGAGTGGGTTCCTGATTCGCTAGTCAGGCGCGGGAGAACCGCCCGTTATGGTCTCGAACCGTCAACACTTGGCCCGAACTGCGCCTGGATTGTCCTCCTTGCCCCGGTCCGGGCATACCTGCGCCGTACCCTCGGCGCGGGAATTGCTATACGGTCGGCGAATGAAGGTGGAGGAGCACTGGTGGAACGGAGACACGACCCCGCGCGGGCGCCGGGACGTGTACATCCGTACTGACGGGCAGGGTTGGGAGGTCCGCGCCCAGATCGGTGGGGCGTCGGGTCGTGAGCGGGTGCAGCAGTGCCCCAGCCGGGCCTCGGCGGCCATCCTCGCCGACGCCTGGCGCGGCACCCACCCATCCTGGCGCGAGCTGAAGCAGCGCTGATCCGGCACCGGGCCGGGTCGGCAACGCTCCCGGGCTTCGGCCCGGCGCGCCCGCCGACCGGCCCGGCGCTCGGTAACGTCGGTCCCGCAATCGCTCACCGGCTCACCCGCCGACCACGCCAGCTCACAGGTCACCGCTCCTGAAGCATGACGGAAGCAACGTCTGCCGGAAGCCCTAACGCCCAATCCGGTTGCGAGCAGTTGTCGCGACCAGGGCCGTGGCCTGTGGGTCGCCGAGGATATTGGATCTCCTTGATCAAGTGATCAGAAATAGGTTCCGGGGAGCGGATTCGGCTACCTTTCATCACTTGATCAGGGGCGACCGGCATGCCTCCGTGTCTCGGTCGACAGTCCGGGTACACGCAGGGCTGCCGGTCGCGCCTGATGGAGGTCGCCCATGTCGCAGGGTCCCGCTGAGGAGAACCCCAGGCTCGACGAGGAGGTCCGGGAGGCCGAGCGCCAACTCGCCAACCTCACCACCACCTCGTCGGACGACGCGCTGACCGACGACGACGCGCGAGCCCCGGACAACGCACCCTCCGAGGAAGACCCTCGCCGGGAGTGACTGCTCGCGACAGCCTCGCGCTCAGGGGCGGGTGATCTCCCGGCGGCTGTGTGCGCCGACCGTGGCCGGCTCCCGCCGGTGCGCGCCAGGGGGGCGGATGGACGAGGCCGTTTCCTGCCCACGGCTCACCGACAACTCGTTGCCGCGCGACCCGACGAACGGCCGTTCCAGCAGGTGGTAGCTGAGGGCGGTGCCGCCCAGGGCGATACCGATGCCGATCACGCCGACCGCGATGCTGGGCAGACCGAGCCAGTTCCTGCTGAGAAGCACGATCGGGAGGGTGTGCCAGAGGTAGAGGCTGTAGCTGATCCGCCCGGTCGCCACCAGCGGTCGCCAGGACAGCAGCCGAACCGGGCCTGCCGGGCGGGCCTCGTAGCCGGAGAGGATGAACAGCACGGCGCACCCGACAGTCAGCGGGAGTGCGACGAGGCGGTAGGCCGGCGAGTAAGGATCGGTGCCGAACGCCGTCCACAGTGCCACGAAGGTGAACGCGGCCACCAGGACCGGACGGCCGCCGATCCGGCGCCTGGGTGTCCAGCCCTGGGCCAGCGGAAAGGCGATCGCGGCGCCGACCAGCAATTCACTGGTGTGGGCGAGGGGGCCGTAGTAGAACCACCAGGCCGGCTGGACAGCCGCGACGAGGTAGAAGGCCCCGGCGGCAAGCAGCGCGAGGCGTACGGCGTGAGCCACCGGCATGCGGCGCAGCCGCAGCACCGCCAGGGGCCAGAGCAGGTAGAAGTACCACTCCACCGAGAGTGACCACGTCATCGAGAAGGGGTCGATCGGTACGCCCCCCAGTGTGATCCACAGCGAAGACGCCTGGACCGCGGCCACGAGACCGTGGCGCAGGGACGTCTCCGGGGAGAGCGCGCTGTCAGGTAGGAGCCAGGCCAGCGCGGTGATGCCCACCAGCAGCCCGACCAGCGGTGGGTAGAGCCGTCGTACGCGGTTCCGTAGGAAGCGCCCGTACGGCGGCACCCGCTTGACGAGCAGCGTGGTGATGATGAAGCCGCTGAGGACGAAGAAGAGGTCGACTCCGATGTAGCCACCCTCGAAGGCGGGGAGCCGCTGGCCGATCCAGTGGACTGCGCATACGGCCAGGATGGCGATGCCGCGGATGCCGTCCAGGTGGTCCACGCGACCCTTCACGCCAGATGTGGGCCTCGGGGAGGCGAGCCTGGTGACCTTGACATCGTTCACCGGTGGAGAATCGCACACTTTGCGAGTCTTATGATGGACTATGCCAGGTTCTGTCCATTGGCGACCCCGCACCTCAGCTCAAGCCCTGGCACCAGGCCCCGGGGGCCTGCCCGGCCGGTACATGCCGGGCAGGCCCACGGAACGCGAAGAGCGTTCAGCGCTTCAGCGTGAAGGTGAAGTCGCCGGAGAGCTTGCCGCTCAACCGGACCGCCGAAACGACCTTCCCCTCGGTGATCAGTCGGTCGACCTCAGCCCGCGACAGACCGAAACCGTCACCGATCAGTCGTGTCGGCCGGACCGGGATCCGTGCCGCGAAGCGGACCGCGACGTCGATCACGTCGCGGTCCAGGTGGTCCGATCGGCCCGTGTCGAGACGCCAGGCGTTGTCCCAGTCCAGGGTGAATCGGTTTCGACGCTGGACCGCCGGCTCCTGGAGCAGTTCGGCGGTCAGGCCGGAATCGTTGGCATGGAGCCGGTCCAGCAGCCCGGGTCGGATGGCGCTCACGGTCATCCGTTCCAGGACGGTGAGCTTCGCCGTCTCCCCGCACGCCGTGCAGAGCGCGAGGAGCCAGACGTCGAGGAGCTTGTGGTTGGCGTTGACGCGGAACTTGCCGCTCGCCCGAAGGCGCTGGGACGCGCACGCGTGACAACGGCGGCGAACGGTGGGCAGGCAGGTGGGCACGACGGCCCAATTTTCGAGCACAGAAGTACACCGGTTTCAGTGAGAAAGTCCGCAGCAAAAAGGAGCGCGGCGCAGATGCGCGACACGCGACAGATCAGCTCTCGGGAGGTCTCACAGGGTGTACAACGGCACGTCCTTGCCTGGACGACTGGTTGCGCAGCACGGTAACGGCGCACGGCGGCGCCGCTCCACTGGTTTTTCGCGCACGTCTCAGCAGCCCGGGTGGCGGGACGCGCCCACCGGTCGGGTGTCAGGCCCCGGTCAGGCGGTCGGGACCGGCAGCACCACGCCCTCGGCCGCCGACCGGTGCGCCAGCTCGATCAACTCGACCGTGTCGACCGAGTCCCGTGGGTCCACCGGCATCGGCGCGCCGTCGCGCAGCGCCGCCGCCACCTGCCTGTAGAAGCTCTGGTACGACCCGGGCTCGGTGGCCACCGGCCGCAGGTCACCCTCGACGCCGAGCATGCCGTACCGCTCCGGCGGGACCTCGCCCCAGCCCGGCTGGTCCGGCCGGCCGCCGTCGTGCAGCGCCGCCTCCTGCACGTCCAGCCCGTAGCTGGTGTAGCCGGCCCGGTCGCCCAGCACCCGCAGGCGAGGCCCGAGCTGGGCGGTCATCGCGCCCATCCACAGGTGCGAGTGCACCCCGTTGGCGTGGGTCAACGCCACGAAGGCGTCGTCGTCGACAGCCGCGCCCGCGCGGCGACGGTCCACCTCCGCGTAGACGCGGTCGACCCGACCGAAGAGCTGAACCGCCTGGTCGACGAGGTGGGCGCCCAGGTCGAAGAGGGCGCCACCGGCCTCCTCGGGCCCGGCCAGTTCCCGCCAGCCCGGCTTGATCGTCGGACGGAAACGCTCGAACCGGGACTCGAAGCGCAGCACCCGCCCCAACTCGCCCTGCTCCACCAGACGGCGGGCGGTCAGGAAGTCACCGTCCCAACGCCGGTTCTGGAACACCGTCAACGGCACCCCACGCTCGGTCGCCTCGTCGACCAGCGCGCGGCCCTCCGCGGCCGTCGCGGCCAACGGCTTGTCCACCACGACCGGCAGCCCGGCCGCGAGCGCCGCCCGCGCCATCGGCACATGCTGCCGGTTCGGCGTTGCCACCACGACTAGGTCCAGATCATCCGGCGTACGCCAGAACTCGTCGGCGTCGTCGACCAGGCGCGCGTCCGGGAAGAGCTGCCCGGCCTGCTCGCGCCGCTGCGGATCGCGGGTCACGATGGCGTCGAGCCGCAGCCCGGGCGTCGCGGCGATCAGCGGTGCGTGGAACACCCGACCCGCCAACCCGTACCCCAGCAGACCAACCCGCAGCTCCTCCGCCATGCCCGTGCCCCCATCTCCCTGGTCCGCGCCCCGATGCGGGCGGTACCGCGGAGGAGAATCTACGCCCCGAGCGGGCCGGCCCGATCTCGGCCCGGTGCTGGTCAGGCCGGTGGGTCGGCCCGCAGGTAGGTGAGGACCGCGAGCACCCGGCGGTTGGTGTCGTCGCTGGGTGGCAGGTCGAGCTTCAGCAGGATGTTGCCGACGTGCTTGCCCACCGCCGCCTCGGTGACGTGCAGCCGGGCGGCGATCGACGCGTTCGACCGGCCCTCGGCCAGCAGCGCCAGCACCTCGCGTTCCCGAGCGGAGAGCGCGGCGAGCGGATCGCGCGGGCGGTGCAGCAGTTGCCGGACCACGTCCGGGTCGATGGCGGTGCCGCCGGTCGCGACCCGACGCAGCGTGTCGACGAACTCGGTGACCTCGGCCACCCGGTCCTTGAGCAGGTACCCCACCCGCTGGCCGTCGCCACTGTCCAGCAGCGCCGCCGCGTACCCGGTCTGCACGTACTGGCTGAGCACCACGACCGGCAGGTGGGGTCGCCCGGCGCGTAACGCGACGGCCGCGCGCAACCCGTCGTCGCGGCGGCCGGGTGGCATCCGGATGTCGGTCAGCACCAGGTCCGGTTCGTGTTCGCGGACCGCGTCCAGCAGCTCGGGCGCGGAGCCGACGGCGGCGCACACCGTGAAGTCGAAGCGGGTCAGCAGCGCGACCAGGCCCTCCCGCAGCAGCACCTCGTCCTCCGCGAGCACCACCCGGGTCAGCGACGGCACGGCAGCTCCACCCGGACCAGGGTAGGCCCGCCGGGCGGACTGGACAGCAGCAGCCGGCCGTCCACGGCGGCGACCCGGTCGGCGAGACCGGTCAGGCCCGTACCCAGGCTCGGGTCGGCGCCGCCACGGCCGTCGTCGGACACCTCGACCACCAGGTCACCGCCGACCCGGGTGAGGCGTACGTCCGCCCGGGTCGCCCCGGAATGCCGGACCACGTTGCCCAGGGCCTCGGACACCACGAAGTACGCGGTGGTCTCGACGATCTCCGGTAGCTCGCCGTCGAGGTCGGCGCGAACGGTGACCGCGACAGTCGACGCGTCGGCCAACTCCTGTGCGGCGCCGGCCAGACCGAGGTCGGTGAGGCTCTGCGGACGGATGCCGTGCACCAGTTGCCGCAGCATCACCATCAGACCCCGGGCCTGGTCGTGCGCCACCGCGAGGGGTCGGGCGGCGGGGGAGTCCTCGGGTACGTCCAGCCGGGCCAGGCCGAGCTGGAGGGTGAGGCTGGTCAGGCGCGGCTGCGCGCCGTCGTGCAGGTCCCGCTCGATCCGGCGCCGTTCGGCCTCGTACGCGCTGACCAGGCGGGTACGGGAACGGGCGACCTCGCGCAACGCCGCCGCGTCCACCGGCGAGGCCAGTGCCCACCGCGCCACGGCGGCCTGGACGGCGGCGAGCAGACCCGCGGCGTACCAGAGCACCGGGATCAGCAGCACCCCCACGATCGCGTACGGAATGGCTTCGCCGGTGCTGTCGATCGGCTGCCAGAGCACCACCGGCTCGTTGGCGTCGCCGGCCAGCCAGGGGCTGGTGACCATCCCGAGGTCGAGCAACACCAGGATCAGGAACACCCAGTACACAACCGGCGTGAACCCGCCCAGCCAGAACAGGTAGGCCACCTCCCGCCAGGTCGCGGCGCTGCGGTAGCGGGCGACCAGGCCCGGCCACGTCGACGAGGGCAACGGACGATTGTCGACGAGCCGGAGCCGCCACCGCTCGCCGGTGGCCAGCGCGAAGCTCACGATCGGGGCCAACGCCAGCAGGATGAGGCTGCTGGTGATCAGGAATAGCATCAGCGCGATGCTCGGCGCTCGACCGTGCCGCCGGAGCGTGCTGGCGGCGGCCAGCATGGGTCCGCCGATGACGACCAGCCCGACGCCGAGAATGCCGGCGATCGGCACTGTGGTCACCAGGTAGGCCAGCGCGCGCCAGGGCCACGCGGAGATCAGCCAGCGGCGGCGGCGTAGCGCCTCGGCCAGGTGCGACGGGTGTTCCGTGGTCATGCAGCAGACGCTAATCGGGAGCGACCGGGTGCCCCAGCCGTCCAGATCCACTCTTCGGGGTATGCCCAGTACTACCCGCGAGCGGGTGTGCGGAGTCCGGAAACGGGAAGAACGCGCCGTCACGCGGCCCGCGTGACCTGTGCTGGCGGCGGCTGGAGAGACATGGGTGCCAGAACCTTCGTGGTGGTCGGCGGGACCAGCGGTCTCGGCCTCGCGGTGGGCCGACTGCTCGTCGACGAGCATCAGGTCGTGGTGTTCGGCAACGTGTCGGCCGAGGTCGCCGCCGCGACCGACGAGCTGGGTTGCGACGGCGCCGTCTGCGACATCTCCTCCTACGAGCAGGTCCGCGACGGGTTCGCCGAGGTGGTCGAGCGCTACGGCACGATCGACGGGGTGGCGGCCTGCGCCTCCATGTGGGCGGGCGGCGACCTGGGGGACCTGTCGGTGCAACACATCCGCCGGGCCGTGGAGATCAACGTTCTGGGCCTCACATACCTGCTGCGGGAGGCGGTGCAGCACCTGCACCGGCAGGGCCACGGCAACGTCGTGTACATCGGCGCGCTGGCGCTGGCGGCACCCCGGCCCGGCATCCCCGTCTACCGGGCCACCAAGAGCTACGGCAACAGCCTTGTCGACTCGCTGGCCGAGGCCCAGCACAGCAATCGGGTCAAGGTGATGCAGCTGCATCCCGGGCCGATGCCGACGCGGCTACAGGAACGGGTGGGCGCCGAGTTCCTGGACGAGGTGTACGCCATGCCCGAACAGGTCGCCACCGAGGTCGTCCGGCTGCTGCTGCTCGAACCCGACGACCTCTACGTCTCCGGTGAGCGCGTGTTGCGCGCGGACGGGCGGTGGTGACGGCCGCAGCCGGGCCCGCTGACCGTCCGGCCTCGGCGTGGGCGCCGCTGCGGACGGCGGTCTACCGCAACCTGTGGCTGGCCCTGCTCGCCGCCAACATCGGCACCTGGATGCAGACCGTCGGCGCGCAGTGGCTGCTGATCAACCACTCCAACGCCTCCACCCTTGTCGCGTTGGTGCAGACCGCCAGTCTGCTGCCGGTGCTGCTGCTGGCGTTGCCCGCCGGGGTGCTGGCCGACAGCTTCGACCGCCGGCACCTGCTGATCGCCGTGCAGCTGTTCCTGGTGGCGGTGGCGGTGGCGTTGACGCTGCTCACCCTGACCGGCCGGATGCCGCCCGCGCTGCTGCTCACCCTCACCTTCGCGTTCGGGGTCGGGCAGGCGCTGACCCTGCCGGCCTGGGCGGCGGTGATCCCGGAGCTGGTGCCGCAGGACCAGCTGCGGTCGGCGTCCGCGCTCGGTTCGATAAGCGTGAACGTGGCGAGGGCGGTCGGGCCCGCAGTGGCCGGCGTGTTGATCGCCCGTACCGGCGTCGCCCCGGTCTTCGGCATCAACGCGGTCGCCTTCGGCATCTTCGCGTACGCGCTGTGGCGCTGGCGGCCCGGTAACGCCCGCGCGGTCGAGGTGCCCGAGCGGTTCACCGCCGCGTTGCGCGCCGGCAGCCGCTACGTACGCCACTCGCCGACCGTCCGCCGGCTGTTGCGCCGTGCGCTGGTCTTCGTGGTCCCGGCCAGCGCGTTGTGGGCGTTGCTGCCGTTGGTGGCGAGTCGGCGGCTGGGGCTGGGCTCCGGCGGGTACGGGGTGCTGTTGGCCGCCCTCGGCGTGGGCGCCATCGCGGGTGGGGTGCTGCTGGCCGTGATCCGCACCCGGCTGTCGGCCAACCAGCTCCTGTTGGTCGCCGGGGCGCTGTTCACAGTGGCGCTGACAGTGGTCGGCACCGTGCGGGTGGTGCCGCTGGTGCTGCTCGCCCTGCTGCCCGCCGGGATGGCCTGGGTGACGGTGCTGGCCAACGTCAACGCCGAGATGCAGCTCTTCCTGCCCAGTTGGGTACGGGCCCGGGGCCTGGCTGTCTACCAGGTGTGCTTCGCCGGTGGGCAGGCCGCCGGTGCGCTGCTCTGGGGTTTGGTGGCGGACATGGCCGGGCTGGTCCTCGCGTACCTGGCGGCGGCGGCGCTGATGCTTGTCGGCACCCTGACGAGTCGGATCTGGCCGTTGCCGGACCTGCGGTCGGTGGACCGGGAACCGGCGGCGTACTGGCCGCAACTGCACCTGGCGCGCGAGCCCGACCCGGGGGTGGGGCCGGTGCTGGTGACAGTGCAGTACACCGTCCGGCCGGAGCGGACCCAACGGTTCCTGGCGGCGATGGACCTGGTGCGTGGCGCGCGGCAGCGGACCGGCGCGATGCGCTGGGGGCTGTTCCGCCCGGCCGAGATGACCGACCGGTTCGTCGAGGTGTATCTGGTGCCTTCCTGGGACGAGCACCTGCGCCAGCACGGTGGCCGGTTGACCGGTGAGGACCGCGCGGCCGAGCAACGGGCCCGGGAGCTGACCGACGGGGAGCTGGAGGTTCGACACCTGGTGCCCGCCGCCGCCGGCCCGACGCTGTCGGACGAGCGCGAGGCGCTCTGATTCCACACGCCCGGGCGTGTGCCCGGGGCAGGCCGACGCGGGCGTACCGCGTACGGCCGCGTTGTTAGGATGGCCGCACCATGGCGAGTGAGCGTAGGGCGACCGCGGACCCGGCCCGCAGCCTGGCCCTTCTCTGGCGCACCCGGGAGCCGACCAGCCGCAGCGCGGGTCCGGCGCTCAGCGTCGACCGGATCGTCCGGGCCGCGACCGACATCGCCGACGCGGAGGGCCTCGACGCGTTGACCATGCGCCGGGTCGGCGAGGCGCTGGGGGTCGGCACGATGTCGGTCTACACCTACGTGCCGGGCAAGGCCGAACTCGTCGCCGTCATGATCGACAGCGCGTACGGCGAGATGCCGCGCCCTACCGTCGAGGGCGGCTGGCGAGCCCGGCTGGAACGGATCGCGCGCGACAACCTGGCGCTCTACCAACGGCATCCCTGGATGCTGCGGGCCGAGACGACCAGACCGGTGCTCGGCCCGCACCTGGTGGCGAAGTACGACCACGAGCTCGGCGCGGTCGCCGACATCGGGCTCACCGACGTCGAGATGGACGCGGTGCTCACCCTCGTGCTCGGCCACGTGAAGAGCGCGGCGCGGGCCGCCTCCGAGGTGGTCGACCTGGAACGCGAGACCGGCATGACCGACGGCCAGTGGTGGCAGTCGCACGCGCCCTGGCTGGAGACCTTCCTGACGGCCGACACCTACCCGACCGCCTCCCGGGTCGGCACCGCGGCGGGCCAGCAGCACGGTGCCGCGTACGGCCCGGAGTACGCCTTCGAGTTCGGTCTGCAACGGGTTCTGGACGGGATCTCGGTGGTGGTCGCCGAGCGGGCGACCGCCGGCTAGCCCGGCACCGCCGTCGGGGCCAGCCGCGCCAGGGTGCGCGCCGACGGGCTGCCCGGCTCGGCGTGGTAGACGACCAGCGACTGGGTGGTGCCGCTGATCGCGAACTTCTCGTAGCGCAGCTCCAACTCGCCCACCTGCGGATGCTGGAACACCCGCAGTCCACCGCCCGCCCGGACGCTGACGTCGTGCCGTGCCCACAACCGTCGAAACCGTTCGCTGCCGGCCGTCAGCTCGTCGACCAGCTCGGTGAGGCGGGGGTCGTCCATCTCCGGGCCGACCTGGGCGCGCAGCCCGGCCACCGCGTTCGCCGCGACCGCCGTCAGGGCGGGGTAGAGCGCTGGCACGCTCGGGTCCAGGAAGACCGCGCGCAGCAGGTTCACCCCGGTCCTGAAGACGGGTGCCAGCGCGGTCGCCAGGGGGTTGGCGAAGAGCACATCCAGGTGCCGGCCGTGCACGAAGGCCGGCGTCTCGGTCCACGACCCGACCAGTTGCCGGACTCCCGTCGGCACCCGCTCCGGCCGTCGCGCCGGGCGGCGGGCCGGGACCGGTCCGCCCAGGCGGTGCAGATGGGCCGTGGCCTCCGCGTCCAGCAGCAGCGCCCGGGCCAGCGCGTCGAGCACCTGCGCCGACGGGTGCCGGTCCCGGCCCTGCTCCAACCGCAGGTAGTAGTCGGCGCTGATGCCGGCGAGCAGGGCCGCCTCCTCACGCCGCAGGCCGGGCACCCGCCGACGGCCGTGCGCGGGCAGCCCGACGTCGCCCGGCCCGATCAGCTCGCGCCGGGCACGCAGATACTCGCCGAGCGGGCCGGCCGTGCTCACCAACCCATCGTAGGAGCGGTGACCGGCCGCCCATCCTGGTCCTGCCACTACCAGGAAAACCAGGACCCGGACACCGCCCGCTGGTTGGGTGACAGTGGCTGAGGTAAGCGTGATCGGAGGATGGGACAGAGATGACTGAGCGAATCGTGACCCCGTTCGGCTTCGCCTCGACCGCCGACGAGGTCGTCGCCGGGGTCGACCTGACCGGCATGCGGGCCGTCGTCACCGGAGGGGCCGCCGGTATCGGCGTCGAGACCGCCCGCTCGCTGGCCGCCGCCGGCGCCGAGGTGGTGCTCGGGGTACGCCGGGTCGCGGCCGGCGAGCAGGCCGCCGCCGACATCGCGGCCAGTATCGGCGCCAACCGGGTCACCGTCCGCGAGTTGGACCTGGCCGACCAGGAATCGGTACGTCGATTCGTCGCCGCCTGGGACCAGCCGCTGCACATCCTGGTCAACAACGCCGGGATCATGGCCCTGCCGGAGTTGGAGCGCACCGCCGAGGGCTGGGAGATGCAGTTCGCCACCAACTTCATGGGGCACTTCGCGTTGACCGTCGGTCTGCACGACGCCCTCGCCGCCGCCGGAGGGGCCCGGGTCGTGTCGGTCAGTTCCAGCGGCAACCTCTTCTCCCCGGTGATCTTCGACGATCTGCACTTCGCGTTCCGTCCGTACGACCCGTTGCTGGCGTACGGGCAGTCCAAGAGCGCCGAGGCGTTGCTCGCCGTCGAGGTGACCCGCCGCTGGTCCGGCGAGGGCATCTACGCCAACGCGTTGAACCCCGGAGCCATCGCCACCGGTCTGCAGAAGCACACCGGTGGGCTGCGCACCCCGAAGGAACGGCAGAAGACGCCGCAACAGGGTGCCGCGACCTCGGTGCTGCTCGCCGCGTCCCCGCTGCTCGACGGCGTCGGCGGTCGCTACTTCGAGGACTGCGCCGAGGCGGCGGTCGTCACCGCGCGGCCGGCCGACTACAGCGGTGTGGCCGCGTACGCGGTCGACCCGGGCAACGCCGAGCGGCTCTGGGAGGTGGCATCGGACCTGATGTCCCGGGGCGTCGTCACCACCGGCCGTTGAGGACGACCGCCGGGCCCGGGGGAACGCGCCCGGTCCCGGCTGCCCAGGTGGTACGACTGGGGCGGCAGTTGACGTCAGGGAAGGCGGGCGATGACGAACGGGCTTGCCGGCCGGCTGCTCCAGCGACGTGAGAACCCCCGCCGGACGTCGTTCCTGGAACTCTTCTTCGACCTGGCGTTCATCTTCGCGCTGACCCGGCTGTCCCGGGCGCTGCTCGACGACATCACCGTGGCCGGCGGCTTCCGGACGCTGATCATGCTGGCGGCGCTCTGGTGGGTGTGGTTCGTGACCGCGTGGTCGGCGGACTGGTTCGACCCGCGCGCCCCGCTGATCGTCGTACTCCTGCTCTGGGTGATGTTCGGCGGCCTGCTGATGGCCTCCGCCGTGCCCACCGCGTTCGACTCGCACGCACTGGTGTTCGCCGTCGCCTACGTCGCCATCCATCTGGGCCGGGGCGCGCTGTTGCTCCCGGCGCTGCGGGGGCATCCGCTACAGGTACGGAGCGCGCGGGTGGCGATCTGGTTCGCGATCTCCGGCGTGCTCTGGATCGTCGGGGCGGTCGTCGCCCCGGCCCGGGAGATACTCTGGGCGCTCGCCCTGCTGCTGGAGTACGCCCTCGCGCGACTGCGTTGGCCCTTCCCGTGGCTCGGGCGCAGCACCTGGCCCGACCTTCAGGTGAACGGGGAGCACCTCTCCGAGCGCTACCAACAGATCTTCATCATCGCGTTGGGTGAGCTGATCCTGATCGCCGGCATGACGTACAGCGATTCTGCTCTGGACCGGGAGAGCACCCTGGCGTTCGTCCTGGCGTTCGTGACCGCGGTGGCCCTCGCCCGTCTCTACCTGGTGCCGGCCGGCACGCGGCTCGGCGCCGCCGTCGTGGCGGCCGGGCCGCCCGGCAGCAAGCTGGCGCTGATGGCCGGCTACCTGCACCTGGTCATGATCGGCGGGGTCCTCGCCACCTCGGTCGCGATGGAGATGACGATCGATGATCCGGGCACCCGCGACCAGGGACAACTGGCCCTGGGCGTGATCGGTCCCGCGCTGTTCCTGACCGCCCGGATCCTGCTCGCGGCTGCGGTCGACAGCGGCCTGCCCTGGGCGCGCCTGATCGGCGTGCCGGCCCTCATCGTGGCCGGGCTGGCGACCTGGAACCTCCCGCAGCTGGTCAGCAGCGCGGTCGTCGCCGGGGTGTTGCTGCTGATCGTCCTGGTTGACGCGATGCCCATACCGTGGCAGGCCGACGCGGCCAGCCGGCAGCACGGGTAGCCGCCCCGATGTCGGAGGGAGCAGGGCAGCACGGCGGCCCACGGCGCGAGCACGACGTGGTGGAGTTGCGGGTGCACGGCGTGTCCGGGGCAGAGCCCAGAGTCATTCTCGATCAGGCACCGGCCCGGCAGGTCGCCGGCGACGACAGCGGGGGCTTCCACCGCGCCGAACGGTCCGACAGCGGCGGCCCGGACGCGGTGACGCTCGAGGCGTACCGCTGGGGTGACCTCCCCTCGGGCACCGTGGCCCGGACCCTCTCCCTGGTCTTCCTGCTGCCGTTCATGCTCAGCAACCTGGCGGTGTGGATGCGGCCCACGGCCCGTCACAGCGCCGCCGGGGTCACCGTGCTGTGCCGACTCCTCGCGCTCGATCTCACCGTGCTGTACGTGGTGTCCGTCGCCGGGGCCGCGCTCGACCTGCTCGCCTGGCGGTGTCTCGGTGCGACGCGCTGCAGAGGCCCGTTCGACGCGATGTTCGGTCTCGACGGGCGGCAGGTCGGGCTGCGGCTGGCCGTTCTGTCGCTCCTGCCGCTCGCCGCCGTGGCGTTCCTCCGGCTGCTCGGCAGCCGCCGGCCCCGCCCGGCCGGCAAACCCCTGTGGGTCGTCGAGCCACTCGTGGGGCGGCTGCGGGCGATCCACGTGGCCGCCGCGCTCGCCGTGCTCAGTCTGATACTGCTCGCGGCCCGTACGGCAGACGGCGCGACGGCCGTGACGGCCCTGCTGCTGACGCTCAGCGTCGCGGTGCTGCTGGCCTGTGCCGGACTGCTCGTCGTCCCCGGCCTGCTGGACCGGGCGGCAACCATGCGGATGGTCACCCGAACCGCCACCACGGTGCGCGCGGTGGCCGTCGGCCTGACCGTGGCCACCCTCGCCACCATCGTCCTGGACCAGCGTGCCTGGCCCTCGTCCGCCGCGCTGCCCGGCTACGACACCATCGCGACCTGGGCGTTGCTCGCGGAGATGATCCTGCTCGTGTCGCTGAGTGCGCTGGTGCTGTGGCATCACGGTCGCGGGGAACGCCGCAACGCGCTACCGCGGGGGTTGGGCGCAGCGGTGGTCGCGGCCTTCGCGGTCGGCCTCGCCGGAGCGTTCTCGGCGAACCTCGTCTACCAGAGCGGAAACCTGCTGGGCGGCTACCGTGGCGACGGCGGGCCGCCGCTGCCGTACCAGTGGACGATCCTGGCGTTCTTTCTGCACGTCGCCGTCGGCGTCATGGTGTGCGGGGCGTTGACCCTGCTGTCTCGGCCACACCGTCGCCGCGCGGCAGCGGCGGTGACGGCCCGCGACTTTCCGACGGTGACGCCGCAGGGCGTGGGGCGGCTGCGCCAGGTGAGGAAGGCGGTCGCCCGGGCGCGGTTCGCCGAGTGGCTGGGACTGCTCGCCGTCGCGTGGGCCGCGCTCGCCGTGATCGGGCTGGCCACCGGCCTGTCGAGGCTGTTCGACCTGGCACCGGACGAACTGGCGACGCGGGCTCTCGGGCTTCCGGCCGGGGTGGTCGGCATGGGGCTCGCCCTGGGTAGCTACCTCGTGGCGGCCCTGGTGGTGGCCCTGCTCCTGGGTGGGGCGTTCGCCTACCGCACGGCGTGGTTTCGCCGGCACGTCGGCATCCTGTGGGACCTGGGCACCTTCTGGCCCCGGGCGGCGCACCCGTTCGCGCCTCCGAGCTACGCCGACCGGGCGGTACCGGAGCTGGCGGAGCGGATCACCCAGTTGACCGAGCGACATGACGGGGTGCTGCTCTGTGGGCACAGCCACGGGTCCGCGCTGCTCGCTCTCGCGGTGCTGCGGCTGCCTCCGCGCGCCCGTCAGCGGGTCGCGCTGCTCACCTACGGATCGCCGCTGGATCGCCTGTACGCCCGGCTCTTTCCCGCCTACCTCAACGAGGAGGTGCTACGACAGGTCGGGAAGCGGATCGAGTGGCGATGGCTCAACCTGTGGCGGGACACCGACCCCGTCGGTGGCTGGATCTTCGCCGCGCACCGGCCCGGTGATCCACCCCCGGACCCGACCGATCCGGCCGGCCGCGTCGACCGGCGGTTGCGGGATCCGGCGGACCTGCTGCCAGCGCCGGGGGAGCGCCGTCCGCCGCCGATTCTGGGGCACCATCCGGGCGAGTCCGACCCCGAGTTCACGGTGGCGGTGAGCGAGCTCGTGGGCCGCCTCCGTCGTTCTGGCTGAGGTCTCCTGACCAGGGGAGCCGCACTGCGCGGACTCGGTGCGGCTCAGGGATCCTCGGGCGAACGGTCGGTCTCCGCCACCATCGCGCGGACCTTCCGCAGGGTGGCGTCTGGGGCACGGATCGCGGCCCTCCAGCGGTCCAGCGTCCGGGTGAGCACCCGGACCACGAACTGCAACTGGTTGACCTGCTCGCGAAGCACGCCCAGCTCGGATCGCGCGCCTGACGCCTCGCCCTCCAACTGGGCGATCCGGGTCTGCAACGGCTGCACCAGGGTGAGGGCGGCCTCGGTGAGGGTGTCGGCGGCGTCGGCCTTGAACTTGCTCCGCTGCACCACCACGGTGGCGATCGCGGCGAGGCCGGTGCCTCCGCCGATGATGCCGAGCACGCTGAGCGCCAGCTGCACCCAGTAGGGTGCGGCCGGCGCCGGGGAGGTAATCACGTGACACCTGCCTGCAGGGGTTCGTAACTGACAACTTCGCAAGCCCGGGCCAGGCGGCGCAGGCCGACGGCGATCTGCGTGGCCCGCCAGAGCGATCCGACCGTCACCGCCACGACGAACGACGTCGCGGCGAGGGATTGTCGACCCGACATGGTCACCAGGGCCACCGCGTACATGCCGGTGATCGTGCCGAGCACCAGTACCGACGCGAGTTCGAGGCCGAGCCCGGTGGAGAGCCGGCCGGGCCACAGGATGCCCAGCATCCCGCCCACACCCACCGCGACCAGCCCCAGCTCCCAGGCGATCTGGACGGGCCCGGGCATGGCCGTCTGCACGGAGATCGGCCGGACGTCGAGGGTCATCATCAGAACGCCACAGACGGGTGCCGCGACCAGGGCGGCGATCTCGTACGGTTCGTGTCGGGATCGGATACGGGAGGTTCCCACGGCAACTCCTTGGTCGGGGACCGGCCTCCCGCAGCGGCAAACGGGCCGGTGCCGTCCGATCGCGACCATGGAGCGGCATGCGGCGCTGGTGCGTTGCGGCTGGTCAGTCGTAAGGCGAGGAGGGAGCGACTCGACGTCGTTGGCTGCCGGTATCTGCCTGTTTAGCACCGATGACCGGTCATCGTCCACTGGGTGTCGCGTCGCATTACCGCAGGTCAAAGCCTGTTCAGGCCCGGTTTCCGCGGATCGGGTCGGATGGAGTGCGGCGACCCGACCACGTCACCAGCTCGGTAGCCAAGAGTGTCGTAAATTTTACCGATGGTGATGGAGGTGTGGTCGGGTCGCCGATCGGTCAGCGGTCGAGCAGCGCCCGCAGCGCCTGGACCACCTCGGCCGGTGCCTCCTCCGCCATGAAGTGCCCGGAGGTGACCGTCCGGTGCTCCAGGTCGGGTGCCCAGGCCCGCCACACCCCGGCTGCGTCGTAGCCCAGCGCGGCACCCCAGTCCTGTTGGAGCACGGTCACCGGCATGCGCAGTTTGTTGCCGGCCTCGCGGTCGGCGGTGTCGTGGGCCACGTCGATGCCGGCCGACGCGCGATAGTCGGCGACGATCGAGGTGACCGCGTTACGGGACGCCCGCAGGTAGGCCGCCCGCACGTCCGCCGGCAGCGACTCCGGGTCACGGGTCCAGGCGTCGAGGAAGTGGCCGAAGAAGGCGTCGGGGCTGCCACCGATCAACTCCTCGGGCAGTCCGGGTGGCTGCGCCATGAGGTACAGGTGGAACGCGACCGCCGCGCTCGTGCCGTGCAGCACCTCCCACATGTCCAGGGTCGGCACCACGTCGAGCAACGCGAGCCGGCTGATCGCCGCCGGGTGGTCCAGGCCGGCGCGGAAGGCGACGAGCGCACCCCGGTCGTGGCCGGCCAGCGCGAACCGTTCGTGACCGAGTGCGCCGGCCAGCGCCACGACGTCGGCCGCCATGGTGCGTTTGGCGTACCCGGTGCCGTCGGTGTCGACGGGCTTGTCGCTGTCGCCGTAGCCGCGCAGGTCGGGGCAGATGACCGTGTGGTCGGCGGCCAGGTCGGCCGCGACGTGCCGCCACATGAGGTGGGTCTGCGGGAAACCGTGCAGTAGTACGACCGCTGGTCCGGATCCGCCCACGGCGGCGTTGAGCGTCACACCGTCGGCGACGCTCACGCGCCGGTAGTCGAATCCGTTGATCCTGGGGTCCACGGGAGAACCTCTCTGCTGAGCAGTGCCGGCTGGGGCGGTCGCCCCACGCCGTCGTACGTCGTCGAGCCTGCTCCGCGCTGATCAGCGGACGGTCAGCGTCGGATCAGTGCGGGCTGGCCGTCGCGCCTAGATTGATGCCATGACCAGGCAGCCGACGGCACCGGACACCGTGACCTTCGGCGTCCTCGGGCCGGTGACCGCCGTCACCGGGCGTGGTCCGGCGCCGCTGCGCGGGCACCGGCACCGCCTGGTGCTGGCCCGTCTGTTGATCGCCCAGGGGCGGGTGGTGCCGGTGCAGCGTCTGGTCGACGACCTGTGGGAGGTCGCACCGGACGGCGCGGTGGGCGCGATCCGGACCTTCGTCGCCGACCTGCGCCGGGCACTGGAGCCCGATCGGCCACCCCGGCAGCCGCCCCGGATCCTGGTCACCGAGCCACCGGGGTACGTGCTGCGGGTCGCCCCGGACGCGGTGGACGCCGGCCGGTTCGAGGCAGCCGTCGGCGAGACGGGCCAACTGCTCGCGGCGGGACGTCCAGCGCCGGCCCTGACCGCCCTGGACGAGGCACTCCGGCTCTGGCGGGGGCCCGCGTACGCGGACTGCGCGAACGAGGTCTGGGCGGCTGCCGAGATCAACCGACTCGACGAGTTGCGGATGCTGGCCGTCGAACGGCGGGCGGAGGCTCTGTTGGCACTGGGTCGGCCGGACGAAGCCGCCGCCGACCTGCCGGCTCACCTGGCCAGCTATCCGCTGCGGGAGGACGCCTGGCGGTTACTCGCGGTGGCCCGGTACCGCGCCGGTCGGCAGGGAGACGCGCTGGCCGCACTGCGCGAGGCGCGCAGCGTCCTGGCGACCGAGTTGGGCGTGGACCCGGGGCCCGAGTTGCAGAGGCTGGAAGCCGACGTCCTGGCCCAGGCGCCGCATCTCACCCCGACCCTCGGTGACGGCGCCACTCCCCGCCTGCGGCGGCTTGCTGGGCCGGGCCCGGCGCGGCAGCGTCCGTTCGTCGGCCGGGACGTGGAACTGGACCGCCTGCGGCAGGCCGCCGAGGCCGCACTCCGACGGCGCAGGCCCACCCTCGCGCTCCTCAGCGGCGACCCGGGTGCCGGAAAGACCGCGATGGCCGAGACGTTGGCCCAGCGGCTCGCCGCCGAGGGCTGGACCACGGCGTGGGGGCGCAGCCCGGAGTACGAGGGCGCCCCGCCGGCCTGGCCGTGGACCCAGGTCACCGACGCGCTCACGGGGCTGGCCGGCGAGGTGAAGGCCGCCGGGCCGGTCGACGAATCGGGCGACCCCGCCGGTAGGCGGTTTCGTCGGCACCGGGCGGTGGCGTCGTTGGTTGCGGCGGTCGCCGACCGGGGGCCGGTGCTCGTGGTCCTCGACGACCTGCACCGCGCCGACGGTGACACCCTGGACCTGCTGACCGCCCTGCTCACCGGGCCGCATCCGGCCACCGGACCGGTGCTCGTTCTCGGCACCTACCGGGCCACCGAGATCAGTCCGGAGCTGACCGCCGCCCTGGCGCGTGTCGCCGGGCTGGAGCCGACCCGGGAGTATCTCGCCGGCCTGTCCGCGCCGGCGACGGGTGAGTTGGCTCGCGCCGTCGTCGGCGCGGCTCTCGCCCCGGCCTCCGCCCAGTTGATCCACGACCGTAGCGGCGGCAACCCGTTCTTCGTCCGAGAGCTGGCCCAGTTGTACGCGAGCGAGGGGGAGGCCGCGCTGGCCTCGGTGCCGCCCGGGGTACGCGACGTGATCCGGCACCGGCTGGCGCAGCTACCCACGCCGACGCGCACCGTCCTGCGGCAGGCTGCCGTGCTCGGCCGGGACCTCGACCTGGAGGTCCTCACCTCCCTGGCGGGCGACTCCGCAGTCGTGTTGGACGCCGTCGACCGCGCCCTGCGGGCCGGTTTCCTCACCGAGCGGGAGCCCGACGGGCGGCTGCGCTTCACCCACATCCTGGTCCGCGACACGCTCTACGCCGACCTGTCCACACCGCGCCGCGCCGCCTGGCACGCGGCCATCGCCGAAGGGCTTCGACAACGAGAACCCGTCGAGCCCGCCGCGATCGCGCACCACCTGCTCCGCGCGGGCGGACGGGCCGCTGCCGGTCGTGCCGGGGTGTACGCCCGCACGGCTGCCGAGCAGGCCGAACACGGCGGCAACCCGCACGAGGCGGCTCGCCTGTGGGGGCAGGTGATCGAGGCGTACGACCGCGCCGGCGGCGTCGAGCAGCGCGAGCGGTTGACCGCACTGCTCGGTCTGGGGCGCGCGCTGGCCGTGACCGGGCGGTTGGCCGAGGCGCGAAGGCGACGTGCCGAGGCGATCACCGCTGCCGAGTCAGCCGGCGATCCGCTGCTGATCGAGGAGGTGCTGGCCGGCTTCGACGTACCCGCGATCTGGACGCGCAACGACGACGACCTGCTCTCTGGGCACATCGTCCGAGCCGCCGAGCAGGCCCTGACCGCGCGCGGTCCGACCGGCTCGGCGCAGCGCAGCCGACTGCTGAGTACCCTCGCGCTGGAGTTGCGTGGCACCACCACCGACCGTGGTCGCCGGGCGGCGTACGAGGCCGAGACGATCGCCCGGACGGTCAACGACCCCGGGCTGCTGGCCTTCGCGCTCAACGCCCGCTTCATGCACACATTCCAGCGCGTCGGCCTGGCTGCTGACCGGGCCCGGATCGGTGGTGAGCTGGTCGACCTGGCCGCCCGGCACGGGTTGGTGACCTTCGAGGTGCTCGGTCACCTCGTCCTGGTCCAGGCGTACTGCGCGCTGGCCGACCGGCCCGCTGCCGACGAGCACGCCCGCGCCGCCGACCGCCTCGCCGAGCGGTACGAGCTGCCGTTGGTCGCGGTCTTCACCAGGTGGTTCGCCGCACTGCGCCTGGCACTCGACGGCGAGTCGGCCGCGGCGGCGGACGCCTACCACGCGGCGGCCGGCCGCCTGCCCGCCGACGGCATGCCGGGCCTGACCCGTGGGCTGCTTCCGCTCGCGCTGCTCGGCCTGCGGCTGGCTGAGGCCGTCGACGACGACCGTCCGCTCGCCGGGGCCGACGGTCTCGACCGACCGGTTCCCGGCCTGGACGGGGCCGGCTGGGCGGCTGCGGACTGGGGGCCGCACGAGCCGTGGGTCCGGCCGTTGCTGCTGCTCGCCGACGGTGATCGGGACGCTGCGGCAGCGGCCTTGCGGGCACTTCCGGACGGGCCACACGATCTTCTCCGGGAGGCGCGTCTCTGCCTCGTCGGTGGGGCGGCGCGTGCCCTCGGTGACCGGGTCACGATGGAACGCGTCTACGCCGAACTGTTGCCGGCGGCGGAGGAACTGGCTGCCGGCAGCGGCGTGCTCACCCTCGGCCCGGTGGCCGGGCACCTCGCGGCCCTGGCCGGCGCACTGGGCCGTGCGGAGGAATCGGCCGAGCATCGCCGGCAAGCCCGCATGGTCACGGCCCGGGCCCGGGCCGCCACCCCCGCCCGCTGATCGCCACCCGCCGCCCACGGCGACTTGCCGATTCTCCTCGGAACCACCGGTGGGTGCGGTCAGATGGAACCACCGGCGCGTCCACCGCCGGCGGCGATCAAGGGGGTACGCCGTGCAGGCGCTCGTCATGATCGTGGTGCTGGGCGCCACCGTCCTGATCGGCACCACGCTCGGCGGACGGTACCGGGTGGCCCCGCCGGTCCTGCTCATCGCGTTCGGGGTGCTGCTCGGCCTGACGCCTCCGCTGTCCGAGGTGACCCTGGAACCCGACCTGGTGCTGCTGATCTTCCTACCGGCGATCCTGTACCGGGAGAGCCTCACCATCAGTCTGCGCGAGATCCGGGCCAACCTTCCGGTGATCGGGTCGCTCGCCGTGGTGCTGGTGGTGCTCACGATGGTCATGGTGTCGTTCACCGCGCAGGCGTTCGGGGTGAACCCCGCCGCCGCCTGGGTGCTCGGCGCGGTCCTCGCCCCGACCGACGCCGCAGCGGTCACCGGGCTCGCGAAACGGCTGCCCCGAAAGCTGCTCACCACCCTGCACGCCGAGAGTCTGATCAACGACGGCACCGCCCTGGTGGTCTTCGCGGTGACCGTGGGTCTGCTCACCCAGAGCGCGGAGCCGGGCGCGCTGGGCATCGGTGAGGAGTTCGTCGGCGCCAGCGTCGGCGGCGTGTTGGCCGGTGTGCTGGTCGGGGCGGCCGTGGTGCTGGTCCGCAAACGGCTCGACGACCCGCTTCGGGAGGGCGCGCTGAGCGTGCTCACGCCGTTCGCCGCGTTCCTGCTGGCCGACGCGGTGCATGCCAGCGGTGTGCTGGCGGTGGTGGTCGCCGGGCTGGTGCTGTCCTATGCCGGTCCACGGGTGATCCGCGCCCGGTCGCGGGTCCTGGCGTACGCGTTCTGGGACCTGTCCACGTTCCTGATCAACGGTGGGCTGTTCGTCCTTCTCGGCACGCAGATACCCCGCGCGGTGCGGGGCATCACCAGCACCTCGCCCGAGCGGGCTCTGGTGATCGTGCTGGTGGTCACGCTGGTCGTGATCGGCACCCGCCTGCTTTTCATCTACCTCACCGCGCGGTTGGCGCGGCTGCGGCGCCGCCGGATGGTGGACGACGGCGGCGGAGGTCCCTCCAACTGGCGGGTGGGGACCGTCGCGGGCTGGTCCGGTTTCCGGGGCGCGGTGTCGCTGGCCGCCGCGCTGGCTGTCCCGACCGTGACGGTCGACGGTCGACCGGTGGTCGAGCGCGACCTGATCATCTTCGTCGCCGCGCTGGTGATCGTGCTGATCATGCTGCTCCAGGGCACCACCCTGCCGTTGGTCGTGCGCTGGGCGGGGCTGGTCGGCGACCCGGAACGCGTCCACGAGGCCCGGAATGCCCGGCGGCGGGCCACCGAGGCGGGCCTGGCCGCCCTGCCCCAGGTCGCCGCCGAGATCGGCGCCGGGGAGGAACAGGTCCGTCGGCTGCAAGCCGAGTACCAGAGGCACCTGGCGGACGTCGACGAGAGCGGGGGGAGCACCGCCGAGGAACGCCGGGTGGAACGCCAACTGCGCCTGAAGGTCCTCGCCCACAAACGTCGGGAGGTCACCCGCCTGCGCGACAACCGGGAGATCGACGACCTGGTGCTGCAGGAACTCCAGGCCGCCCTGGACAACGAGGAGATCCGGCTGCTGGGGCGCGGACCGAACGAGTGAGCGTCAGCGGCTTCCGGTCGCAGCGACTCAGAGCACCTGGTCGAGGAACCGGCGCAGCCGAGGATGCTCGGCCCGTTCGAAGACCGCCTCGGGCGGGCCGGCCTCCAGCACCACGCCCCGGTCCATGAAGGCGACGGTGTCGGCGACCTGCCGGGCGAAGCCCATCTCGTGGGTGACCACCACCATGGTCATGCCCGCGGCGGACAGGTCGGCCATCACCCCGAGCACGCCCTTGACCAGCTCCGGATCGAGTGCCGAGGTGGCCTCGTCGAAGAGCATCACCTCGGGCCGCAGCGCCAGCGCCCGGGCGATCGCCACCCGCTGCTGCTGACCGCCGGAGAGCTGCGCCGGTCGTGCGTCGGCCTTGGCGGCCAACCCCACCAGGTCCAGTTGGGCCCGGGCGACGGCCTCCGCCTCGTCCTCGCCGAGTTTGCGGAGCCGGCGCAGCGCGAGCGTGACGTTGCGCAGCACGCTCATGTGCGGGAAGAGGTTGAACTGCTGGAAGACCATTCCGACCCGCTGCCGCAGGCCGTCCGGGTCGTCGCCCAGCACGCTGCGCCCGTCCAACAGCACGTCGCCACGGTCCGGCTCGATCAGCCGGTTGATGGTGCGCAGGAGGGTGGACTTGCCGGACCCGGACGGGCCGATCACGCAGGCCGTCGCGCCCCGCGGCACCGTGAGGTCGACGCCGCGCAGCACCCGGTTCGGCCCGAAGGCGAGGTGCACGTCGCGTACGTCGAGGCTGACCGAGGTGGCGGTGGTGGTGGTCATCGACGGTCTCCCTGGATCGTGGCGGGCAACGGCAGTTCGTCGTCCTCGTCGTCCGGTGCGGTGGCTGGCCGGCCGTGGCGCAGCCGCCTGTCGATCCAGTTCACGACGTGCGTCAGCGGAACGGTCAGCGCCAGGTAGAAGAGTCCGGCCAGGAGCAGCGCGGACTCGTTGCCGGTGGTGGCCGCGTAGTCCTGCCCGATCCGGAACAGCTCCCGCTGGCTGGCCACCAGGCCGAGGAAGTAGACCAGGCTGGAGTCCTTGATCAGCGCGATGAGCTGGTTGACCCAGGCCGGCAGGACCCGCCGGATGCCCTGCGGAATGATCACCAGCCGCATCGCGTCGCTCCAGGAGAAGCCGAGCGCACGTGCGCCCTCCAACTGGGCGGCCTCCACCGACTGGATGCCGGAGCGGAAGATCTCCCCGATGTACGCGGCGGCGATCAGCGACAGCGCCAGGATCCCCAACGGGTAGGGGTCCGGTCCCCATACCTGCATGCCCAGCGGGGCCAGCCCGACGCCGATCAACAGGATCGTCGCCGCGGCCGGCAGCCCCCGGAACACGTCGGTGTAGACCCGTGCCGGCCAGCGCAACCACCGGCTGCGGGAGATCCCGGCGACGGCCAGCAGCAGCCCCAGCACCGAGCCGAGCAGGGCGGCGGAGACCGCCAGGATCAGCGTGTTCGGCAACCCGACGGTCAACATCTCGGGCAGCGCCTCGCCCATCGCGTCCCAGTCGAAGAACGTCTCCCACAGGGTGCTCAACGGATCCATCGGTCGCCTCTCCTACCGTCCTGCTCGCTCGTCACCGGGTACTCAGGAGGCGGACGACGCGGACGGCGCCGCCGACACCGGCACCGTGCCGCTGCCCGGCTTGAAGTCCGCCGGGACCGGCCGGCCCGGGTAGTACTGGGCCTGCAACCGGCTCCAGGTGCCGTCCGCGATGACCTCGTCGAGGCCCTTGTTCAGCGCCTCGCGCAGCTTGTCGCCGCCCTTGGCGACGGCGTACGCGGTCGGCGCCGGGCTGAGCTGCTTGGCCGCCACGGTGATCTTGCCGTTGCTGTCGGCGGCCGACTTCTCGCCGATCTCGGCCGGGGCGATCCACGCGTCGGCGGTGCCGGCCTTGAGCTGGTTGATCGCGCCGTTGTAGTCCGGCACCCGCACCGGGTCGAGCTGCTTGCCGGTGGCGTAGTCGTCCTGCACGGTGCCCTGCACCACCACGACCCGCTTGCCGGCGAGCTGGTCGAAGCCGGTGATCGGGGAGCCGGCCGGGACGTCCAGGCCGAAGTAGCCGAAGTCGTAGCCGTTGCCGAAGTCGACGGTCTTCTTCCGTGCCTCGGTGATCGTGATCGAGGAGCTGCCGACGTCGAACTTGTGGTTGTTGACCTGGGAGAGCAGCGCGGAGAAGTCGGTGCCGACGAACTCGACCTTGAGGCCGAGCTTGCCGGCCACGGCGGTCAGCAGGTCGTTGTCGAAGCCGGTGAACTTGCCGTCCTTGAGGTACACGTTCGGCGGGGCGTCGGTCAGCGTGCCGGCCCGCAGCACCCCCGGCTGCGCCAGGCCGTACGGGTTGGCGGTGGCGTCGGAGGAGCTGTCGTCGCCGCAGGCGGTGAGCGCGGTGGCGGCCAGGATGGTGGCCGCGCCCAGGGCGGTGGCACGGGTCAGGGCAGGAAGAAGTCGCACGGGTGTCTCCGAAAAGGTCGTGTCCCGGCACGCACGGGTGTGCGTCGCCGACGGCGCGCCCGATGGGCGTACCGGAGAGGGAGAGGGTTCGGGAGGAGCGCTGCGCTAGTGCGTGGTGCCGCGACGACACGCGGCGCTGCACATTCGCATCATGTCCACGTGCCGTCGCCGGGTCAGTGCCGGCGAGGGCCAACCGGCGCGGACATCCGCGACGTCTGTCGGTGGGGTGGTGCTGAGGATGCGCATGGTTCTCCCGGGTCTGTGCTGACCTGGGTGCCAGGCCACGCTTGCACCGACGTCCCGTCGGTGCCTGGTCTTCACCCGGGGCACCCCACCGCGGAGGAGGGTTGCCGGCCAGCGAGCCGGGGCTTCGCGCTGGCACTCATGACCTGCGCCGAGGCTAGCAGCAGGCACGGGTGGATCGTCCAGTCGTTATGACCACGCTCACCGTGCGCGACGAGCTGCCCGCTCGCAGGTCAGCCGGCGTGCACGTGCGGTCGACGGTGCGGGTCGGGCTCGTGGCGGCGCAGGATCTCCCGGGTCACCGAGGCGATGGCGCCCTGCCCGAACGCCAGGTAGCGCAGGATGTTGCGGCCGGGGCTGCCCTCGCTCCACTCGAAGTAGATGTGTGGGCGCCGACTGCTGCGGTCGCGGATCTCCAGCAGCAGGGCGGCGAGCGCGCTGGGCACCGACGAACTGGCCAGGCTGAGTACCGGGAAGCGGCCGTCGACCACGCTGCCGCGGACCAGCAGCTCGGTCTCGAAGTCGGACGGGTCGGTGACCTGGACCTCGACGAAGATGACGTCGCTGTCGTCGGGGAAGTCGTTGTCCGCCATGGTCTGCGCCAGCTTGGCGCGGTACTCCGCCTCGTCCCGGCGGTCGGGCTCGTGCGCGACGAGGCGGATCCGCCGTCCGGCGCGTTCGTCGACCATCCGGGCCGCGACCGGGTCCAGCTCGACGTGGTCGACGCGCAGCTCGTAGGCCCGGGACAACCGGGACAGCACCGACACCAGGATGATCCCGCCGATGAAACACGTCGCGATCTTGACCCCGTCGGGGCGTTCCACCACGTTCGCCAGGGTGGTGTAGACGAAGATCACCGCGATGGTTCCGAACGCGACGACGCGGCCGCGCTGCCGGCGCCGCACCGCCGCGAGCGTCACCGCGGTCGCCGCCGACGTGATCAACACCAGAACCCCGGTGGCGTACGCGCCACCCTGCGCGTCCACGCTGGCCTCGAAGACGACCGTGATCAGGAACGCCACCGCGGTGAACACCAGCACCAGCGGCCGGACCGCCCGCGCCCAGGTCGGTGCCATGCCGTAGCGGGGCAGGTAGCGGGGTACGAGGTTGAGCAGCCCGGCCATCGCCGATGCCCCCGCGAACCAGAGGATCCCGATGGTGGACAGGTCGTAGACGGTGCCGAACACCTCCCCGAGATGGGCGTGCGCCAGGTAGGCCAGCGCCCGACCGTTCGCCGGCCCGCCCGGCTGGAATGCCTCCGGCGGGATCAGGATGGTGGTCGTCACGCTGCTGGTGATCAGGAAGACGCTCATGATCACGGCGGCGGTGGTGAGCAGCCGGCGAGCGCCACGGATCCGGCCCAGCGGTCGCGCCTCGGAATCCTGCGGATCGCCCCGCACACTCGGCATGACGGCCACCCCGGTCTCGAAGCCGGACAGACCCAGTGCCAGCTTCGGAAAGACCAACAGCGACAGCGCGACCACCATCCACGGGTCACCGTGACCGGTGGTCAGCGTGGTGGTCCAGTCCCCGACCGCGCTCGGGTGCGTCACCACCCGCCACAGCCCGTCGGCCATCACCACCGCGTTCAGTGTCAGGTAGAGCGCGACCAGGACGACGGCGATTCCGATGGCCTCGGTGAATCCCTTGAGGAACACCGCGCCCAGCAGCGCCACCAGCAGCAGCGTGAGCAGCACCTCGTGTCCCTTGAGCCCACCGGGCCAGAACGGGTTCTCGTCGATGTGCGCGGTCGCGTCGGCGGCCGAGAGGGTGATGGTGATGATGAAGTCGGTGGCCGCGAAACCGAGCAGCACCAGCACCAGCAACTTGCCCGGCCAGTAGCTCAGCAGGCGCACCAGCATCGCGATGGAACCCTCACCGTGCGGGCTCTCCACCGCCACCCGCCGGTAGACCGGCAGCGCGCCCAGCAGGGTCACCAGCACCAGCACCAGGGTCGCCACCGGCGAGAGCGCCCCGGCCGCGAGCGCCGCGATGCCCGGCTGGTAGCCCAGTGTCGAGAAGTAGTCGACCCCGGTCAGACACATCACCTTCCACCAGGGGTGGTGCCGGTGCTCCGGTGGACGCCCGTGCGGCCCCGGATGCTGCACGGGCTCCTCCGCGGCGGCACGCAGCAGCCACACCCGCAGCCGGCCCGCGCGTTCGTCGACCCCCACCGGCGCGTCCCCCGTCAGTCCCGCCCCTGGTCACCGTGAGTATCCGCCCGCGGTGGCGCGCCCGTCCGCCGGTGCGGGGAACCCACACCGCCCCAGCGCGGGTTTCGGGCCCGAAACAGGGGGGAAGCAGCGCCCCCGGGTTGGCGGGAGTGTGCCGGACCGGGCGTCACCGGGGGAGGGGACAGGGCATGGTCGGTGGCCGTCGCTTCCGCCCGGGTGGTGGCTTCGGTCGCCAACTCGACGAGTACGAGACCAGGGTCGGCGTGCCACCGTCCACCGAGTCACCCGCTCCGCCCGCCGGCGGTCTGGTGGACAGCGCCGTGTACATCCGCGGGCACCGGTTCGCCTCGCCGTCCGGCCTCGCCGAGACGTACCGCTGCCTGCAGGAGCAGGACGGCGCGATGGCCTGGATCGGGTTGTACCGGCCCGACATCGAGCAGATCACCTCGCTGGCGCGGGAGTTCCGGCTGCACGACCTGGCGGTCGAGGACGCGATCAACGCCCACCAGCGACCCAAGCTGGAACGTTACGGGGAGACCCTGTTCGTGGTGCTGCGCGCCGCCCGCTACGACGACCTTCGGGAGGAGGTCGAGTTCTCCGAGTTGCACCTGTTCATCGGGCCGGGCTTCGTGATCACCGTCCGGCACGGTGAGGCACCGGATCTGGCCGCGGTGCGGCGGCGCATGGAGGTCGAGGCGCAGGTGCTCGCCCGGGGGCCCGAGGCGGTCCTGTACGCGATCCTCGACCAGGTCGTCGACGGGTACGCGCCGGTGGTGGCCGGGTTGGAGAACGACATCGACGAGATCGAGACCCAGGTGTTCGGTGGCGACCCGAACGCGAGCCGGCGCATCTACGGCCTGAGCCGCGAGGTGATCCAGTTCCAGCGCGCCGCGCGGCCCCTGCTCGCGGTGCTCGACGCGCTGGCCGACGGCGCGGGCAGTGCCGACACGGACGAGGAGCTGCGCCGCTCGCTGCGGGACGTGACCGACCACCTGACCCAGGTGGTGGAGCGGGTGGACGGGTTCCGGCACCTGTTGCAGAACATCCTCACCGTCAACGCCACGCTCGTCTCGCAGCAGCAGAACGAGGAGATGCGGAGCCTCACGGCGGCCAGCTACGCGCAGAACGAGGAGCTGAAGAAGGTCTCGTCCTGGGCGGCGATCCTGTTCGCTCCCACGCTCATCGGCACCGTGTACGGGATGAATTTCGTCCACATGCCGGAGTTGAACTGGCGCTTCGGCTACCTGTTCGCGCTGCTGTTGATGCTGCTGGTCTGCGGCACCCTTTATCTGATCTTCAAGCGGCGCGGCTGGCTGTGAGCCGCCCGCCCGGGATCACTCGATGCCGCGCAGGATGTGCCGTTCGTCCTCGACGTCGTCGTCGCCGGCACTGATCCGGCCGAGCAGGACGGCGGCGGCCCAGATCGTCAGGGGCGTGGCCGCCCCGGTCATGCCGCCGGCGGTCCGGTCGTCCCGGCTCTGGCTCCGCTCCGCTCGCGGTGGCCTGCGCTGAGCCTGCATAGGCACTGCCCCTCCTCGTCGAAGCCGCCGTGGGCGGCGCGGCGTGAGCCCGCGCCGCCGGCCGGGCGAACCGCGCTCGGCAGGACGGCATCTATGTCGAACCATCCCACGCCTGGCCGCATCCGCACCGCTTGTTTTCGGGTTTCCGACTGTGGCCCGCAAAACCGGACATTATGCGCCGGTAGTGGAGCGGTCAGCGGGACGATGACTCGCGCGCGATGGCGAGGCGGCAGTGGAGTGAACACGTTATCCATACAGCATGTATGGTTGCTCGCCGTAGCCCACTGTCGTCTGTCTTGGAGTGAACACACATGGATTCCGTCACCTTCCTCCTGGTTCACGGTGGCCATCACGGTGAGTGGGTCTGGGAGCCGTTGCAGAAGGTGCTCGCGGAGCAGGGCCGGCAGTCCCGCACCATCAGCCTGCCGAGCGCGGTTCGCGATGCCTCCACGGGCGACCCGTACCCCGGCATGTACGACGACGCCCGCACCATCCGGCAGGCGCTCGCCGAGATGAGCGGCCCGGTGATCGTCGTGGCGCACTCCTACAGCGGAGTGCCGGTCACCGAGGCGATCAGTGCGAACTCGAACGTCGTGCACGTCGTCTACGTCGCGGCGTACATGCTCGACGTCGGGGAGAGCATGTTCGGCATCCACGGCGTGCCGGCGCCGGAGTCGCTGACCGGCCTGCGACCGGCGGCGAACCACGACCTCAACCTGCCAGCCGCGTTCTACGACGGCGATCTGGGCAACCCGGCGACCGCCACCGCGATCGCCCGGCTGGTGCCGCAGAGTGTTCGCGCCGACTTCGAGACGGTCACCCGGGCCGGCTGGCGCGAGGTGCCGAACAGTTACGTCATTCCCGCTGCCGACATCTCCCTGACCGGCACCATCGCCGAGCAGATGGCTGAGCGGGCCGACCACGTCCACCGGACCCCCGGTCACCACGCCCCGTTCTACTCGCATCCCGAGGAGTTCGCCGCCATGCTGGCTGAGATCGATGCCCTCCGTCACCCGCGGTCGTAGGCAGGCCGACGGGCCGTCGGCCGCCGAGACGCAGATCCTCGACGCGACCGAGCGCCTCCTCAAGCGAGGCGAGCGGTACACCGAGATCAGCGTCCAGCGGATCCTCGCGGAGGCCCACGTCTCCCGCGCGACCTTCTACGCGCACTTCCGCGACAAGACCGCGTTGATCATCCGCCTCTCCGGTGCCCTGCGGGAACGGCTGTTGGAGCTGGCGCGTGCGTGGGACCCCAGCGCCGGTGAGGACGGCGCCGAGCGGTACGCGCGGTTCTTCGTCGACGTGATCACGATCCACCGGCAGAACGGCCCGGTGCTCGCGGCCCTGCGCGAGGTGGCCACCTACGACTCGACGGTACGTGGCTTCCACACGGCCGACCTGGAGGAGTTCGACGACGCCGTCCTGCGCACCCTGATCGCCCAGCAGCAGTCCGGCGCGACACCCGCCGACCTGGACGCGGTGGCGGCGAGTCGGGTGATCGTGTGGGGCGGCGGGCAGGCCATCGCCCGACACATCGAGGTCGACGACGGCACGGGCGACGCAGCGTTCGCCCGCGAACTGGGAAAGATCTGGTGGTACGGCGCCTATCGCCGGCCAGCCGACGACAACGTGAGCAAGGAGTCAAGGTCATGAACCAGGGACTGCCCCGCCATCCGCTGGCCGGCCGCACCGCCCTCGTCACCGGTGGTGGTCGCGGCATCGGCGCAAGCGTCGCCAGCCTGCTGGCCACGGCCGGAGCCCGACTGGCCCTGGCCGGCAGAACGGAGGAGTCACTGCGTGCGGTGGCCGACACCCTGCCGGCGGGCGCCGAGATCATCGTGACCGACCTGGCCGAGGCTGGCGCGGTCGAGCGGGTGCTGGAAACGGCAGTGGGTCGGCTCGGCCGGCTCGACGTCCTGGTCAACAACGCCGCCGCGGAGAACTTCACCGCCAGCAACGAGTTGACCGAGGAGGAGGCGGACGCCCTCTGGCGGCTGAACACGCGTACCCCGCTGCTGTTGGGTGGACGGGCAGCCGCCCACATGGCCGACCACGGCGGCGGCAGCATCATCAACATCTCGTCGGTCATCGGCAGCGAGCGGAGCATCGGCTACCAGAGCCTCTACGCCACGACGAAGGGCGGGGTCGACGCCATCACCCGCTCGCTGGCGGCCGAGTGGGGGCCGCGGGGCGTCCGGGTCAACGCCGTGCGACCCGCCATGACCCGGACCGACATGTCGGCTGTCGTGTTCGCCGATCCCACGCTCGAGAAGCAGATGACGTCCCAGTACGCCCTGGGTCGTCTCGGTGAACCGGAGGACCTCGCCCAGGCGGTGCTCTTCTTCGCCACGCCGGCGAGTTCGTTCATCACCGGTCAGACGCTGAGCGTCGATGGCGGTTGGATCTCGACCCTCGTGCACTGAGGGTCCGAGGTGGTCAGGGCAGCGGGTGGGCGATGCCGCGGGCGTGGTCGGTGAGAGCCGCGCCGACCACGGTCGCGGCCAGCGGCAACACCTCCAGGCAGCGCCGCACCGCAGCGGCCATCAGCGCGTTCGGTACCCGCATGGAGAGCGTGCAGTGCGGCACCCAACGGCCCGGCTGGTAGTGCTCGGTCAACGGGATGCCGGCGGCGGCGAGCCGGTCGTAGACCGCGCGGTGGTGGGCCAGCAGCTCCGGGGTGGGCGCAGGGCCGAGCCAGAGCACCCGACCGACGAACTGGCCGGCGTGTTGGAATTCGAGCCGCAGGGGAGCGGCCACCACCGTCCCGTGCAGGGCCGCGGCGACCTGTTCCGGGTCGAACCGCGGAGCCACCGCCAGCGAGACGTGCGGGCGGTGACGTTGTTCCAGCAGTGAACGCATGCTCTGCACGCCCTCGGTCTCCAGCGCGTCCCACAGCACCCGGATCCGGCGGGTGGCGTCCGGGTCCAGATACAACTCCACCGCCGCGACCATCCGATCACCGTAGCGGCCGAGGTTTGGGCGCCCGTCCTCGGCGGTACCTGACCGGAAACCGACCAGGAGGCGTGCCCGGTGGACGTGAGTGATCTGCTGACCGAGACGTACGACCGGCTGCCCGACCTCGTCCGCGCGGCGGTGGAGGGCCTCAGCCCGGAGCAACTGCGCCACCAGCCCGCGCCGGGCCACAACTCGATCGGCTGGCTGGTCTGGCACCTCACCCGGGTGCAGGACCATCACGTCGCCGACGTGCTCGACGCCGAGCAGATCTGGGTGCGTGGCGACTGGGCGGGCCGGTTCGGCCTCACCGCCGACCCCGACGACACGGGCTACGGGCACTCGCCCGAGCAGGTCGCGGCGGTGCGGCCGGAGAGCGCACCGGCGTTGATCGACTACTACGGGGCGGTCGCGTCGCGTACCGGGGAGTTCCTGGCCGGCCTGCGCCCGGCGGACCTGGACCGCGTCGTCGACGAGGGGTGGGACCCGCCGGTCACCCTCGGCGTCCGGCTGGTCAGTGTCGCCGAGGACGACCTGCAACACGTGGGTCAGGCCGCCTACCTGCGTGGTCTGCTCGAAACCGGCTGACCGCGGTCTGCCGGCTCACGGCACGATCACGGCCCGGCCCTCCGTCGGCTGCCCTCCCCGCCGATCCCTTCCCCGCCGATGCCCGAACGGCCGGCATCGGCTCGCCGGGGCACTCACCCGTTTCGGGTGAACCGGCCTCACCCGGGCGCGGGTGATCCTGCGGAGAACCGTGGGGGAGGGGAACTGATGGGCGTGACGGCAGAGCAGTACCTGCAACAGTTGGACGCCGGTCGGCGCCCCGACCTGCCGGAGACGACAGCGGGCACGCTGCGGCTGGACGTGCGCGGCGACGGCTGCACCGACCACTGGTATCTGACCATCTCCGACCAGCACGTCCAGGTGACCCGCTCGGCTGACGACGCCGATCTGGTGGTCCGCTTGGACCACCGGGTGTTCGACCGCATGGTCAACGGTGAGCTGCATCCCGGTGCGGCGATGCTACGCAACGAGCTGACCATGCAGGGCGACATGCGCCTGCTGCTGGTGCTACGGCGAATCTTCGCGGGGCCGGCCGACGCCCGCCATCCTCGGGAGCTGGGTCGGGCCGCCCTGGCGGCCCGGACCGCGCCTGCCGCTCGGGAGGGTAGGTCGTGAAGCAGGAACTGCTGCACGTGATCGCCGGCAACGTGTTCGCGATCAGCGACGCCCAGGGTGACATCGAGGCCGACCCGCAAGCACCCGTCGGCCTCTTCGCGTACGACACCCGTTTCCTGTCCCACTGGGTGCTCAAGATCGACGGCGAACGGATCAACGCACTGTCCCGTGACGACATGACGTACTTCGAGACCCGGTTCTTCCTGGTCCCCGGCGCGGCGAGCCACTACGTCGACGCCGACGTGTCGATCATCCGGCACCGTTCGATCCACGACTGTGCGCACGAGAAGATCACGGTGCTCAACCACTCGGCAGAGCCCGCCGAGTTCACCGTACGAGTGGAGATGGGTAGCGACTTCACCGACATCGCCGAGATCGGCCGCCTCCGGCGGCGGGTCGTCGAGGTCACGCCGGACTCGGCCAACCGCCAGCTGATGCTGCGCTACCAGCGGCAACGGTTCGTCCGCCAGACCACGGTGCAGAGCACCGCCCCGGTCGAGGTGGACGAGGAGGGAATGACGTTCCGGATCCGGGTCGCCCCGGACGGCAAGTGGGAGACCGACCTGCACATCGCCATGACCATGGGCGGCGAAGGCGGCGAGGACGTCCGCGCCTCGCTGGAGTCGCACCAGCGGGCCGTACGGGTGGGGATGCGCGAGGACCTGGCGGGCTGGATGGACCGGGCCCCGACGCTGGTTGCCGAACGCGACGGGCTGGAGGAGCTGTACCAGGGAGCCTTGGCCGACCTCGCGGCACTGCGGTACAAGCCGTGGTCGTCGCGCGAACGGGTGCCGATCGCCGGTCTGCCGTGGACGATGTGGCTGTGCGGACGGCACAGCATCATCACGTGCCTGCAGACGATGGCGTTCACCCCCGAGTTGACCCCCGCGACGCTGCGGATGCTGGCGTTCCTGCAGGGCGCCCGGCTCGACGACGACCTGGACGAGGAGCCGGGCAAGATCCTGGCCCACCTCCGCTACGGCGAGTCCGGCGCGTTCGGCGACCGGGCGAACGCGTTGTACTACGGCGCGGCGGACACCACCCCGCTCTTCGTGATCCTGCTCGACGAGTACGAGCGCTGGTCCGGTGACGTGGACCTGGTGCACGAGCTGCGCCATCCGGCCCGGATGGCGTTGGACTGGATCGACGAGTACGGCGACCTGACCGGGGACGGTTACGTGCGCTACCAGCGCCGCAACGAGCGCGACGGCGCGATCAACCAGTGTTGGAAGGACACGCCGGACGCGATCACCGGTGCGGACGGCCGACAACCGGCCTTTCCCCGTGCCACCTGCGAGTTGCAGGGCTACGCGTACGACGCGAAGAGGCGCGGCGCCCGGCTGGCCCGGGAGTTCTGGGGCGACCCCGCGTACGCCGACCGGCTGGAGCGGGAGGCCGCAGCGCTCAAGGAGCGCTTCAACCGGGACTTCTGGCTGCCGCACCAGGAGTACTACGCCCTGGCGCTCGACCCGTACGGCGAGCCGGTCGACGCGCTGTCGTCCAACATGGGGCACCTGCTGTGGAGCGGGATCGTCGCGGACGACCGCGCCGGAGCCGTCGCCGAGCACCTGGTCGGGTCGCGGTTGTTCGGCGGTTGGGGGGTGCGTACCTTCGCCACCGGGCAGCGCCCGTACAACCCGATGGGGTCACATCTGGGCGCGGTGTGGCCGGCGGACAACGCCCTGATCGCCGCCGGGCTGCGCCGCTACCGGTACGACGCGCAGGCGGCCACGATCACGGCCGGCATCTTCGACATGGCGCACACCCTCGGTGGGGCCGTGCCGGAGATGATCGCCGGGCACGAACGCCGGCTGACGAAGTATCCCGTCCAGTTGCCGGCGGCCGGTCGCCCGCAGGCGTGGTCGTCGGGGGCGCTGTTGATGCTGCTGGGCACCATGCTGGGGCTGCGACCCACCGGCGACAACCTGCTGGTCAACCCGGCCGTGCCCGAGGGATTCGGTCGGTTGGAGCTGCTCGACATCCCGGGCCGCTGGGGTCGCTCCGACGCCTACGCCAGGGACCGGACCACGGCGCACCGATCCGGCTCACGCCTGCGCTGAGCGGCTGAGGATCAGCGGTCAGCCCATGGTCCGGGCACCGTCGATCGACTCGCGCAGGATGTCGGCGTGCCCCGCGTGCTGGGACGTCTCGGCGATCAGGTGCAGCAACACCCGCCGAACCGTCCAACTCGCGCCCGGCTCGAACCAGGGCGCCTGCGGCAGCGGGTGCGCCGCGTCCAGGTCGAGGGTGGTGAGCAGCTCGTCGGTCTGGTCAGCCACCTCCTGGAACCGCTCGACCAGCCCGGCGAGCGTCTCGCCCGGCGCCATCCGGAACTGACCGACCCAGTCGACCTCCGCGCGCTCCATCGCCTCCGCACCGCCGACGGCGAAGAGCATCCAACGGTGCTCGACGCCGGCCACGTGCTTGACGAGGCCACCGAGGCAGAGCTCGCTGGCGGTGGGGCGGGCGGCCGCCTGCTCGTCGGTGAGCCCGTCGACCGTGTGCAGGAGGAAACCCCGATGCCTGCGCAGTGTCTGTAACAAGTCGGCCCGCTCACCGGTGAGCTGCTCGGTGCTGGTCATGCCGCCACCCCTCGTCGCTGTCCACTCGAACCTCGGAACCCGCTCGGTCACCGTAGGACGAGGCACCGACACTTCCCGGCCCCGACCCGCCAGCGGTTGCCGATCCAGGTCCGCGGCTGTCCACTGAATGACATGGGTGTCATCAAGGTGGGCTCGTCGTCCTGGGCGGACCAGTCGTTGCTGCGCTCGGGGTGGTACCCGCGCTCGGCCAACACGCCGGCCCGCCGGTTGGGCTTCTACGCCGGCCGGTTCCCACTGGTCGAGGTGGACACGTCCTACTACGCGGTCCCCGTGCCCGAGACCACGCACGGGTGGGTCGACGCCACGCCTGACGACTTCACGTTCGACGTCAAGGCCTTCAGCCTCCTCACCGGCCACCCGACCCCGGTCGCCGCGCTGCCCAGGGACCTACGCCCGGCCGCCGGCCCGAGCCGGATCCGCCGACGTGACCTGCCGCCGCAGGCGTACGACGAGCTGTGGGCCCGCTTCCGCGCGGCCCTCGACCCGATCGCGGCGGCCGGCAAGCTCGGCGCGGTGATGTTGCAGTTCCCCCCGTGGCTGGTGCGCAGCGCCGCCGCCGAGCGCCGGATCGTGGAGCTGGCGCAGCGCTGCCGGCCGTGGCGGGTCGGCGTGGAGGTGCGGCACCGGTCCTGGTTCGACGGCCCGGCGGCACCGGACACTCTGGATCTGCTGCGTGCGCACGACCTGTCCCTGGTCTGCGTCGACATGCCGCAGGGGCACCCGTCGTCGGTGCCACCGATCCTGACCGCGACGGCGCAGCCGGCGATCGTCCGGTTCCACGGCCACAGCGAGGCCTGGGACGGCGGCGACAAGCAGGAGAAGTTCCGGTACGCGTACGCCGAGAACGAGCTTCGGGTTTGGGCCGGGCTGCTGGCCGAGTTGTCCACCGAGGTCGACGACCTGCACGTGCTGTTCAACAACTGCTGCGCCGGGCAGGCCCAACGCGACGCCACCCGGCTGGCGCAACTGCTCACCGAGACGATGGTCGACGACCGCGCCCGGGCCACGTCGGCCACCGGCTGACTGCCCCCGGCGGTCAGCTCAGGAGCGCCGGCCCCGGGTGCGCAACGCGTCCTGCGTCGACTCGCCGATGTCGGCGTCGTCCGGGAAGGTCCTGCCGCTGGGGGCCGGGTCGGGTGGCGCACCCGGGCCGGCCATCGGCGTACGGGTTGGTTCCACCGAGCCGAAGCCGTGCCGTCCGGCCGGGTCCGTGCGGCCCGCCGGGGCACCTGCGCGTCGCTCCCCGCGCCGGCCCTCGGGCACCGCGGTCTCCTCGCTGCCCTCGTCCATCGGCGAGTCCTCGTCCGTGCCCCAGGGCGCGTCGGCGTCGAAGCCGTCGCCGGTGCCCCACGGCTTCACCGCCTCCGGCTCCAGCCGGTCGTTGTCGCCGCTGCGTCCCTCGTCCGCCGCCATGGCCACCCCGCTCGTCGGTCCGCCGCTGTCGGCGGACGATGTGCCGTCCCTGCGCGCCCGCGCGTCGCCGCAGGCCGTCGTCGTCACGCCGATGAGTCCCCGTAGGGCCGGAGAGTGCCCCGCCGTCGAGGTGGCGGCGGGACGCCCACCGGCCCGCCGTTCAGCGTCCGGCCATCGCCATCGGCCGCTTGCCGTTGCTCATCCCGGCCATCTTGATCATGGTCTTCGAGGCGCCCCTCATCCCACCGGCCCGGCCGAGCATCCCCCGGAACACCTGTCCCGGTTTCTGCTGCTCGCCCATGTACGCGGTGACCACCACCAGGGTCCCGGTCAACGCCGGGATGGCCCACTGGAGCAGCTTCATCTGCCGCTGCGAGGAGGCCACGCTGGCCGGCGTCTGGTGGTTCGGCTCGGTGGCGCCGCTCACCGACGGGCCACCCGCCTTCTCCAACCGCATGCCGACCAGTCGGCTGTAGCCGGTCACCGCCAGCGCGCCGATCGTCAACGCGGTCTTGATGGCGCTGACCCGGCCGACGCCGGCCTGGGCCGCCACCCGTGGGCTCTCGGTCACCAGTTCGCCGACCGCGCCGGCCAGGTGAGCGCCGATCGCCGCCGCGTTGACCGGGGTCCACTTGGACCATCCCGCCGACGCGACCGGGAGTCGCTGAGTCGAGTCGCTGATCTTCGCCGCTGCGCCGTTGACGCCGAAGGCTCCCATGAGGGAGCCGCCAAACCAGGCCGCGAGGCCCAGATCGTGCATCGAGCGCAATGCGGTGTGCCGTTCGGACATGTGATCCCCTTCCGCCGTGTCGGGCGGTGCGGCTTACCCGCCGCCCGGGCGGCTAACCCCGCCCCGGGCGGGCCGATCCGCGCCGTACCGGCAGGTGGGGGACGTTGCGGGCGTCGGTGGGTCGCCTCGCCGTCAGCAGGAGTCCTTCGCGCGATGGCGGGTACCTCCGCAAGCGACGCCGACGAGAGGGGAACGCGATGTCGCAGCCGGACGAGAGCCGGGAGAAGACCCCCAAAACAGACGCCGTGCTCATGCACCCCGACAACGACCCGCACCGGAACACCGCGGAGGTCGCGCCCCGCAAGGACCACGCCGCGATCCAGGTGGAGCGCGACGACGAGCTGGTGCCGCTGGACCAGGACGAATGAGTCGCCCGGCCGGGTCGTCGTACGGCGACCCGGCCGGAACGTCTCACCGGGGCGGCAGGTCGCTTGCGAACTCGGCGATCCGCCGCGCCAGCGGCGCGCTCGCCCGGACCCAGGTGAAGTGGTCCAGTGGCGCACCGGCCTGCTCCACTGTGTAGCGCTCCCGGGTCACCGAAGCACCGGTGAGCTTCGCGCACAGATGGTCCATGGTCTCGTGCGGGGTGAACTGGTCGTCGTCCACACTGACGGCCAGCACCGGGGTCCGCACGGTGCGTACCGTCGCCTCGGTGTCCGTACCGTCGAGGCGCGGGAATCGGCCGGTCCGCGCGGTGTGGGCCCAGTCGCGGATGACGCCGCGCGCCTGCCGGCCGCCGAAGCCCCAACCCGGCCAGACCCGCAGCAGCGCCGCGGTCGCGGCGATCCCCTGGGTGTACGGCAGCACGCCGAGGCCCCGCCGACCCGGGTAGCTTCGCCAGTACGGGATGCCGACCGCGATCAACGCCAGCCCGTCCACCTCGTCGCCGCCGTGCAGGGCGAGATGCAGCAGCGCGGCCTGCCCGCCCAGTGAGTGCCCGACCAGCAACCGGCGGCGCCCGTCCAGCCGGGGCTTGAGCGCGGCCAGGACGGCGTCGACGTCGCCGGCCAGTTCCCGGTAGCCGTACCGGTCGGCGCGGCTCGGCGTGGGGGTGCTCGTTCCGGTGCCACGCAGGTCGGCGACGACCACGGCCAGCCCGGCGGCGCGCAGTTCGGCGGCGAAGGGCCGGTAGTAGCGGGCACGGACCCCCATCGCGGGCCAGATCACCACCACCGGCGCGTCCGTCGTCCCGGTCGGCTCCGGATAGACCTGCACACCCAGCCGACCACCGTCGACGTCGACGAACTCCTGCGCGTACTCCGGCTCCCCGCTCATCGGCTCAGCTTACGACCCGAGGTTACCAGCGGGTAGCCGCAGGTGTCCGGACGCGACGAAGGGCCCCGCCGGGTGGCGGAGCCCTTCGAAGGACGCTGCGGTCAGGAGACCGAGATCGTCCCGTTGCCGGCGCGTACGCAGGCCACCGAACGGGCGCTGGTGGAGGCCGCCCCGCTCAGGCACTGGCCGAGCACCTGGTGCCCGGTGGCGTTCGGGTGCCACGACTCCTGGCAGGTCTGGAAGTAGCTCACGCAGGTGTTGGCGATCCGCTGGATGGCGATCTTGTCCTTGCCGGCGAGGCTGGTGACGAAGGTGCCGGTCGCGCCGTCCTGAAGCCGGATCGGGGTCGCCAGCGCGCCCGACGGGCTGCTCGTCTGCTCACACAGCCGGGCGCCGTTGAAGGCCTGCTGCACGTTCAGGTACACCAGGTCGTCGGCCGGAAACTCGGCGGCCAGAGTGTCCCGGGTGGACTTGACGATGCCGCCCAGACCCTGGGAGAAGCGGTGCCCCGGCGCCAGGCTGGCCCGGTGGATCGGGCACCCGGCCGCGTACCGCTCGGCGCCCAGGTCACGGAACTTGTCCCGGGTGTCGTCCCGGCTGTCCTCCTCGTGGAACTGCTGGTTCAGGTCCAGCGGCAGCGGGTTCGTGTAGTCCTGGAAGACCACCCGGTGCTGCCCGTCCGCGTCCACCTGGTCGAGGGTGGTCAGGATCTGGCGTACCGCTGCGGTGGTCTCCGCGGTCGCGGCGCTGAGCTGCGCCGCGGTGGCCAGGTCGGCGTCGCTGCACGGCTTCTGCTCCACCGGGCCGTTCAGGTACGCCCAGAACTCCCACCAGCCCGTCCAGGCGTCGGCGATGAAGCGGTTGGCGCACTTCTCCGCGACGCTGCCGAAGGTGAACGAGCTGTTGTTGGAGCCGAGGCCGATCAGCACCAGGTCGATGTCCTGGGTCTGCGCGACGGCGCGCAGCTGGCTCACCTGCGAGGCAACGGTGCGACCGTTGGTGCGCGCCTGCGAGGCGTTGCCGATGTCGTGTGGCTGGCCGCCGGAGCAGGCCAGGTTGAACCGGTTCTGGATGCCCGGCAGGTTGGCCTGGTGGAGCGAGGCGTTCGCCGAGCGGTGGCAGAAGAACGCGTTGTTGTTCGCCGCCGTCCAGCCGGGGAAGCCCTGGCTGACCCCGTTGGCGTCGACCACCGGGGTGTACGCCCCGGCGCCCTCGCCACTGATGAAGCTGTCCCCGAGTGCCACCGCGGCGGTGGGCAGCGCGGCGGACGCGGGTGCGGGCAGCGCGACGGCGGTCGACAGCGCTGCCATGGCGATCGTTAGTCCCGCGGCGAGCGCGGTACGCCGGAACCTGGGCATGGGGCCCCCATCCATCGAAAGATGAAAGATTCTCTGAGAGCGCGATCAGATCACCCCTGTGCAACGGGCGTCAATGGCCCGTAACAGATTCGTTCGATGGAAGACACGCACGCCAAGGCGGGCCCGCCTCGTCGAGACGGACCCGCGTACGCCGGACTAGCTGCCGGCCGTGCCGCTCCGACGCTTCAACGCCATCGCCCCGACGAGGTTCAATCCGACACCCCAGAGCAGCAGTACGCACAACCACTGCGCCCACCGCAGCACGGTCATGTCCCCGGAGAGCAGGTTGCGCACGCTGCCGAGCGGGGTGAGCCACGGCTGCGCGGCCTCCACGCCGCCGAGCAGCGCGAACAGGCCCAACGGCAGGACGATCGTGGCGACGAACGCGACCACCGTCGACCGCAGCAGCAGACCCAGCCCGGTGCCGACCAGCCCGGCGACGACCTGCACCAGCACGCTGCCGACCGCGACCGTCCCCGCGTGCCGCCACGGCTCGTCGGCGGCGTCCGCCGGAGCGAGGGCCAGCGTCGCGACGCAGATCAGCACGCCGGCGACCGCGATGACGACGGCCGGCAGCCCCACCGCGAGCACACTGGGCCGGACGCGGACCGGGCCGGACGCCCCTCGCAGGTCGCGGACGAGCAGGATGCCGAAGAGCGGCGTCACCACCGACATCAGGCTCTGCACCGTCTCCGAGAGCGCGGCGAACGTCCGGTCGGCGGGAGCGGCAGCGTCGACCAGCGCCACCGCGGCGAGCAGCCCCGCCAGCAGGGTGCCGGCGAGCAGCCAGCGCCGGGCGCGCGTGCCGAGGGAGCGCCGCAGCGCCACACGTGTCGTCTCGTCCACCCTGATCGCCCCCTGACCCGTGCGCTCGACGGCCGCGATGATCGGGAGCGTACCGGCGACGGTGTCTCTGCGTGGTCCCGTGATCACCCGCTGGCTGTTTCCTGGCTCACGTCCGTGGACCGACGCGCGGCGGTTCGCGCGGGGCCTCCGACAGTTGTCCTAGCCTCGGGCTAGGCTCGCTGCGGCGCGCCACGCCGGCTGATGTCGCCGGCGACCGGCTGCACACCGCCGAGACCGGGGAGTACGACCAGTTGACCGCAGAGCCTGACACCCTGTACGGGGCCGATGACCTCACCCACCTTGAGGGGCTGGACGCCGTCCGCAAGCGGCCCGGCATGTACATCGGTTCCACCGACAGCCGTGGCGTGGGTCACCTCGTCAACGAGATCCTCGACAACTCCACCGACGAGGGTGTCGCCGGTCACGCCAGCACCGTCGAGGTGATCCTGCACGCCGACGGCTCGGTGCAGGTCGACGACGACGGCCGGGGCATCCCCACCGACGTGCACGCCAAGTCCGGCATCTCCGGCGTCGAGCTGGTGCTCACCCGGTTGCACGCCGGCGGCAAGTTCGGCGGCTCCGGCTACAAGACCTCCGGCGGCCTGCACGGTGTGGGCGCCTCGGCGGTCAACGCGCTGTCCCGCCGGTTCGACGTGACCGTCCGCCGGGCCGGAAAGATCCACACGATGTCGTTCCGACACGGCGTGCCGGGGATCTTCGACGGCGACGGGCCGGACGCTCCCTTCACCGCAGGCCCCGGGCTCCAGGTCGTCGGCGCGGTGAAGCGTGGCCAACGCACCGGCACGTCGATCCGCTGGTGGCACGACGCCCGCTACTTCGAGACCGGCGCGGCGCTCGACGTCGACGCGGTCCGGATGAAGCTGCGTAACACCGCGTTCCTGGTGCCCGGCGTGACGTATCTGCTGCGCGACCTGACCGGCGAGACACCCGCCGAGGAGCGGTTCCACTACCCCAACGGGCTCAGCGACATGGTGGAGTTCCTCGCCCCGGCCGGCGACCGGCCGGTCTCCGGCACCCTGCTGGTCAACGGCGAGGGCACCTACCGGGAAAATGCCGCCGACGCCAACGGCGTCATGCAGTCCAACGTGCAGCGGCGCGCCGAGGTCGAGGTGGCGTTCCGGTGGGGCACCGGCTACGAGCGCACCGTCGAGTGCTTCACCAACACCATCCGTAACGCGCACGGCGGCACCCACCGCAAGGGCTTCGAGCGGGCCCTCGTCCGTGCCCTCGCCGACGCGGTCCGCAACACCCGCGGCCTGCTCAAGGCCAAGGAGGAGCCGCCCACCCTGGACGACGTCCTGGAGGGGATGACCGCGGTGGTGCACGTGCGGATCCCGGAGCCGCAGTTCACCTCGCAGACCAAGGACGAGCTGTCCACCACCGGCATCACCAAGGTCATCCAGACCCTGGTCGACGCGCACGTCAAGGCCTGGATGGAGGACCGGCGCACCAAGGCCGAGGCGCGCACCGTCCTGCAGAAGATCGTCGACGCGGCCCGGGTCCGGCTCACCCAGAAGCAACAGAAGGACGCCGCCCGGCGCAAGACCGCCCTGGAGGGCGCGTCCATGCCGCCGAAGCTGGTCGACTGCCGCGCGACCGGCATCGACCGCAGCGAGCTGTTCATCGTGGAGGGTGACAGCGCCCTCGGGACGAGCCGCATGGCGCGCTCGTCGGAATACCAGGCGCTGCTGCCGATCCGGGGCAAGATCCTCAATGTGCAGAAGGCCAACCTCCAACAGGTTCTGGACAATGCCGAGTGCGCGGCCATCGTCCAGGTCCTCGGGGCCGGCTCGGGGCGCACGTTCGACCTCGCCGCGCTGCGCTACGGCCGGGTGCTGATCATGGCCGACGCCGATGTCGACGGCGCCCACATCCGCACGCTGCTGATCACCCTCTTCGCCCGCTACATGCGCCCGCTGATCGAGGCCGGTCGGCTCTACGCCGCGATGCCGCCCCTGCACAAGATCACCACCAAGGGGCGCAACCCGCAGACCGTCTACACCTACACCCAGGCCGAGATGGAGACGACGGTCCGCAAGCTGGAGAAGGCCGGCAAGCAGATCGTCACCCCCATCCCGCGCTTCAAGGGTCTCGGTGAGATGGACGCCGACGAGCTGTGGGACACCACGATGAACCCGGCCACCCGCGCCGTCCGCCGGATCACCCTCGACGACGTCGACGCCGCCGAACGGATCCTCGAACTGCTGATGGGCGAGAAGGTCGAGCCGCGCCGCAACTGGCTGATCGACTCCGCCGACCGGGTCGACCGGGAAGCGATCGACGCGTGAGCCCACGTTTCATTCGAGTGGAGAGCTGAGTCATGGCACGCCGCAAGGAAAACAAGGTCGACCTCTCCTCGTTCGACCAGGCTGGCGCGCGGGTCTTCGACAATCCGCTGGTCACCGAGGTCTCCGACTCCTACCTGGAGTACGCGTTCTCGGTCATCCACTCCCGCGCCCTGCCCGACGCCCGCGACGGCCTCAAGCCCGTGCACCGGCGCATCCTCTGGTCGATGTACGAGCAGGGCTACCGCCCCGACCGTGGGCACGTGAAGTCCGCCCGAATTGTCGGCGATACGATGGGAAAGTACCACCCACACGGTGATACGGCCATTTATGACGCGATGGTCCGCCTCGCGCAGGATTTCTCGCTCAACGTGCCACTCATCGACGGGCATGGCAACTTCGGTTCCCCGGACGACGGCCCGGCCGCCAGCCGCTACACCGAGGCCCGGATGTCCCGCGAGGCCATGCTGCTCGTCGGTGAGCTGGGCGAGGACACTGTCGACGTCGAGCCCAACTACGACGGGTCGCTGACCCAGCCGACCGTGCTGCCGGCGGCCTTCCCCAACCTGCTGGTCAACGGCGCGTCCGGGATCGCGGTCGGGATGGCCACCAACATGATCCCGCACAACCTCGCCGAGGTCGTCCAGGCCGCCCGTTGGCTGATCAACCACCCGGACGCCACCCTGGACAAGCTCATGGAGTTCGTCCCCGGCCCCGACCTGCCCACCGGTGGCGTGCTGCTCGGCCTCGACGAGGTGCGCCGCGCGTACGAGACCGGGCGCGGTGTGGTGCGGATGCGCGGCAAGGTGGAGATCGGTCCGATCGAGGGCAGCCGGGGTCGCCAGGCGATCACCGTGGTCGAGCTGCCCTACGGCGTCGGCGCGGAGAAGGTCATCGCGGCGATCACCAACGAGGTCACGAAGACCAAGCGGCTGACCGGCATCGCCGACGTCAAGGACCTCACCGACCGGGAGAGCGGCACCCGCCTCGTGGTCGAGTGCAAGGTGGGCGTCAACCCGCAGGCGCTGCTCGCCGACCTCTACCGGCTGACCCCGCTGGAGCAGTCGTTCGGCGTCAACAACCTGGTCCTCGTGGACGGGCAGCCTCGCACGCTCGGGTTGAAGGCGCTGCTGGAGGTCTTCCTGGCCCACCGGTACGAGGTGGTCACCCGGCGCACCTCGTACCGGCGACGCAAGCGACAGGAACGGCTGCACCTGGTCGACGGTCTGCTGATCGCGCTGCTGGACATCGACGAGGTGGTCCGGCTGATCCGGGGCAGCGACGACGCGCAGGCCGCGAAGGACGGGCTGATGAGCCGCTTCGGGCTCTCCGACATCCAGGCCACGTACATCCTGGACACTCCGCTGCGCCGGTTGACCAAGTTCGACCGGATCGAGCTGGAGGCCGAGCAGGAGCGGCTGCGCGCCGAGATCGCCGAGCTGAGCGCGATCCTCGACGACGAGCGGGTGCTCAAGAAGGTGGTCTCCGACGAGCTGGCGGCCGTGGTCAAGCAGTTCAGCACCGAACGGCGTACGACACTTGTCGACGGCGACCTGAAGGAGGTGCTGGCCGCGTCCGCGCCGGCCGGCCCGCTGGAGGTCGCCGACGACCCGTGCCAGGTGATCCTCTCCGCGAGCGGGCTGGTCGCCCGGACCGCGGCCGAGTCGGAGGAGAGCGCCGAGGGGCGCCGACGCAACGGTCGGGTCAAGCACGACACGGTACGCGCCATCGTGCACTCCACCGCCCGTGGTCGGGTGTTGCTGCTGACCAGCGCCGGTCGGGCCTTCAAGGTCGACGTCCTGCCGCTGCCGGTGTTGCCCGAGCAGGCCGGCACCGTGTCGTTGCGGGGCGGCATGTCCGCGGCCGAGTTGGTGCCGTTGGAGGCGGGGGAGACCGTCGTCGGCCTGGCCCCGCTGGGTGGTCAGGCGGAGGGCTCGCCGGGGCTGGCCCTGGGCACCCGGCTGGGCGTGGTGAAGATCTGCGCGCCGGAGTGGCCGGTACGTTCCGACGAGTTCGAGGTCATCGGTCTTCGCGACGGCGACGAGGTGGTCGGAGCGACCTGGCTGACCGACGGCAACGAGACACTGACGTTCGTCACCTCGGACGCGGCACTGCTGCGCTTCTCCGCCGGGCTGGTCCGTCCGCAGGGCCTGAAGGGCGGCGGGATGGCCGGCATCAACCTGCCGGCCGGGGCGCGGGTGGTGTTCTTCGGGGCGGTGCGAACCGACGATCCGGGGCATGGCGAGCCGATGGTGGTCACCTCCACTGGGGCGACGGTCAAGGTGACGCCGTTCAAGGCGTACCCGGCCAAGGGGCGGGCGACCGGCGGCGTGCGCGCGCACCGCTTCCTCAAGGGTGAGACGGACGTGGCGGTCGCCTGGGTGGGCCCGCGACCGGTCGGCGCGACCGGCACGGGTGAGCCGGTCGAGCTGCCGGCGGCGGACCCCCGCCGCGACGGCTCCGGCTTCGCCGTGATGCTCGGCCCAACTGTGGTAGGCCACCTCATCGAACGCGACTGACCCGGTGAGTGAAGGTGCTCGCCCGGTTTCGACGGCGGGTGGGCGGCGGTATGGGACCTCCGCCCACCCGCAGCCCAACTGTTGATGGATCTGCAAGCCGGTCAATTAGCAGGGTTGGGCGATCTACTAACCCGCTGCGCCGGTGCAGAGAACTCCGATCCGGTGCTGCCATTGGCGGCGGGGAATATTGACAAGTGGACCTGGCAGAGTTCGACGAGGGACCTGCCTAATTCTTCGAGGAAGCCGGCCATCCAGAGAACCTGATCTGGGTCTGGGAAAGATGTGCCACCCGTCGGATGAGCGATGTTATTTCGCTGGATCATTAAGTCATCCAGTCTTCTCTGGGCCGCGGCTGCGCATTCCCCATCAGATTGCTTCTGAAGGTAAATCTTAAGCTTGGCTTGCTTCCCTAGCTCCTTCCACGTGTCTTGCATCCCGACTCGCTTCATCACCTCGTTCAGAGTGTTCGCTCTCATGTTCGACTCTGTCACACTTAAAACCTTTGAGTCAATCATGATCGGTTCGGTTTTTTGAGAGCGGTCGAGGTTGGTTGCTAGGCCGACGATCAGTGCGTCCGCCTCTTGCGAACTGTAGCCGTAACGGGCAGGAGATTTTGCGACATCCAAAGTCCTACGCCTGAGTTCATCGCGCAGACTCGATGGCAATGAGTCGTAGTCCTTAGCACGATTCGCAATTTCGTCTCCCAGGGCTTCAATAACCTGTCGAACGAAATACTCAAATCGTCCGCAAAGATATAGGAGCATCGACCCCGACATGAGAGGCAAGTCAGTCCTGAGGCCTGGAGCCGACCGTTTCAGACTCATTGCTTCCACCCAAGCTACCGATCCGTCCGTAACCTCAGGAGGCGGAGAACTCGAGCCGAAATCCCGAAATCCCTTAATCAGGCCAAGGAGATCCCGCACGCGGCTAAGGTCTGTACTGAAATCCCTCATGACCTCGCCGAGATCATTCATCATTGCCTAGCCCGCAGGATGGCTCCTGCCAACTCGACTCGTTCATGCACGGATTCGATGGTATTGCCGCGGCCCACTAATACATCGTATTGGTGCTCGTTGTCCAGGGCTGCCGCCAGAGCTGATCTAATCGCGTCAGCGCGGGCCTCAATATCTAGCTCGGGGCTCTGGCTCAGTGCGATCATGAGTGCGTCGTATAGCGGCCGGCTCGGACGCCCAGTGGGTAGGCGGAAGGGTTCGCCGCGGAACACTTCAATGAATCGGAGCAGCTGCACATTGAACTCATCCATCATTCGTTCTGCAGAGTCCTCTTCGATAGATGCATTGGCCTCCATGTAGCGATCCATGATGCTCCTCAGGGACCCCTGCTTGTCTTTCTCGATAGCATCTCGCAGAGCAAAAAAACGAAGCACCAGTTCTGCGTCGGCAAGTGACGAGAAAAGCGCATTTCTGAGTAGCGCGTCTGGTGGGTCTTGCTCCTCACCTTCGATGTGCGGCGGTATCCCCCAAGTCTGTGTAAACGGTGCACTTCTGGCCAACTCGATTAGCATCTTATTCAATGGTCCAGGATGAAGCGCGTTCCGCAGCTCCTGTGGGTTGAGTCGTACGCCTCCGGTGTTCAAGCGGTCAAAGAGCACGCGCCGGACGTCGAGGTCATCCTGTTCGGCCTCTCGGGTCTCTGCCAAGAGAACGACTGCCGAAAGGCTTCGCCGTAGAAGGCCTCGCTGCAGAATAGGAGGTAGATCTGCAAATTTCTTGCGATTCAGTTCGGGCCAATATTCCAGACCGGACAAAGCGAACTCATTGTTCAGAAACCCCCTGATCGACTCAAGCCGTTGCCGTCCATCGATCACTTCATATTCGTTGTAATCCCGCTCAAAAAGAAATATTGGTGGTACCGGAATGTTCAACAAGAATGATTCAATAAGCAGCGCTTTCTTTTTGTTCGACCATCTGAGTCGCCGCTGGTAAGCAGGCGAAATGTCAATTAATTCGCGGCCCGGTCGGAGCGCATGCTGCAGGTAGTCAAGCTGATAATCTTTGGTTTCCCTAACTACTCGAAGCTGACTGCGAGCGTACTTGGTCGCGGGGTCAACGACCGGAGTGGGGGAGCTGGGTAGAGCTGAAACTTCCTCTTCTTCGTACCACTCGTCAACCTCGTCGTGGCCAATTGGAGCGCTTCCTGTCATGGCTGAATCCTATGGCGAAAGGCTGCAGAGCGACAGGCCGGCAGGGCCGATAGCTCATGCGCCTGGAGTGCGGCGGATTGCCGACTTCGTTCGCCGCCTGTAAAGGGCGCACGACGGACCACGCTTTATAGGCGCCTCGGATGCCTGGGCGCGTCACCTTATGGGATGAATGCGCGGAATGCGCGAAGTCTTATCGGACGACAACGTCAGGCGACGTTGTGGGGGCGGAACTGGACGCTTACCCGGGGGCCGACCGGGCGGGTGGTCTTCGGGATGGCGTGTTCCCAGGTGCGTTGGCAGGAGCCGCCCATCACGATCAGGTCGCCGTGGCCCACCGGGAAGCGCAGACTGTCGCCGCCGCCGCGAGGGCGCAGCAGCAGTGGTCGGGGCGCGCCGAAGGAGACGATCGCGACGACGGTGTCGGTGTGCGCGGAGCGGCCGATGGTGTCGCCGTGCCAGGCCACGCTGTCCCGTCCGGAGCGGTAGAGGCACATGCCGGCGGTGACGAAGGGTTCGCCCAGCTCGGGTGCGTAGTGGCGGGTCAGCTCCGCTCGTGCCGTGGTGAGCACGGGGTGGGGGAGTTGGCGGTCGCCGTCGTACCAGCAGAGCAGGCGTGGCACGTCGACCTCGTTGTCGAACATGGCGCGGCGTTCGGCCCGCCAGGGCACCTCGGTGAGCAGGGTGTCGAGGACCGCGTCGGAGCCTCGCACCCAGCCGGGGAGATGGTCGACCCAGGCGCCCCGGGTGAGGTGGAGCCGGCGGATCTGACCGGGCAGCGGCCCCAGGGTCGGCCCGGCGTCGGCCAGGTCGAGCATCGACGGCTGGTAGGCGGCCTGCGTCATGCGACCACCCTAGCAGCGCTTTCGTACATCCGTGCTAGAGCTGTGCTGTCCCCGATCCCCCATGATCCACGCCACCTCGGCGAGGTGGCGCCATCCCGCCGGCCAGACACCCCGACATCGCCGACCTGGAGTCGATCACACCGTGAGGTCGGCCTGGCGTACGGCGTCGAACACCGCGTCGACGACCCGGGCCCGCCCCTGCCCGTCGATGGTCGACCACGCCTGTCCGGCGAGCGTCGCGCGCCGCTGCGGCGAGTTGAGCAGCCCGAGCAGGGTCCGCGCCGCCGCCGCACGGGTGGCCCGTCCGGCGACTCCCGCGGCGGTCAGCTCCGGCAGTTCGCCGAGACCGGCGGCGAGGCCGTGCCGCACCACGCGGGCGTACGACTCGCGTTGGTTGTCGACCACGCAGACCAGGGCGGCGGGTGCGCCGAGGCAGCAGAGTTCCCAGGTGGACGTGCCGGCGGCGCTGACCACCAGGTCGGCTTCGGTGATCAGGGTCGGTAGTGAGGTGGTGGGCGGGACCGGTCGGATGATCTGCCCACGGCCGGGGGTGACGTCCTCCACCTCGGCCTCGATCTCCGGTCGGCCGACGACGACCGTCAGGTCCATCGGGTGACCGGTGGCCACCAGCACCCGGGTCAGCACCGGAGCCGCGCCGACGGCGTCCGTTCCGCCGAAGAAGGCCAGCACCCGGGGGCGGCTGACCGCCGTGGCGGGTGGGGGGACGGGTGGTCGGGCGGTGATCACGGAGTCGCGCAGCAGGGCGTAGCCGCTGCCGGCGAGCAGTCGGCCGGGTAGCTCCGGTAGCTGCGCTCCGAAGTTCTGGTCGAGGTAGAGGTCGGCGACCTGTCCGCGGCTGTCCCCGTCGATCACGGCGAGGGTGAACACGCCGGCGTCGCGCAGGGCGCCTGCCCCGGCCGGGTCGAGCTCGTAGGAGTCGAGGACCATCACGTCCAGCTCGTGCCGGCGGGCTGCCTCGACCAGCCCGTCCGGCGTGTCCGGGCCAGGGTGCAGGGGGATGCCCCGTGCGGCAAGCTCGGCGGTGGCCCAGCCGAGCCGTTCGACGGTGCCGAACACGGCCACCTGGGCGCCTCGGGCGAGGAACTCCTCGGCGAGCGCCAGGCAGCGGACGAGGTGGCCGACGCCTCGTCGTGGCCCCGCGTCGCAGCGCAACCCGACCCGCAGCGTGCTCAGGACTCCTCCAGCTGCTTCTGCCGGACGTCGGCGTTGAGCGCGCGCAGCTCGGGCTGCCCGTCGAGCCAGTCGGTGAGCTTGGCCAGCGGCACGCTGACGTCACCGAAGTGGTCGATGATCGCGTTGACCAGCGCCCAGTCCTGCTCGGTGTCGAGGGTCAGCCGCAGCGCGGAGCGGTCCGGGGTGAGTGTCACGCCGAGCACCCGGAACAGCTCCGGATGGGTGTACGCGTACGACGTCACGTGGACCCGGTGGTGGTCGGTCGCGAGCCGACCGACGGTGCGCAGCGTCTCCGCTCGGATGATCTCGACGTCCAACCCTCGGGGCAGGGTGCGGGCGATGGACGTGCTGGCGTAGTCCAGCCCGGGGACCGCCCGGTACACCGACGCGACCAGGGTGATGATCTCCGGGTCGAGCAGTGGGCAGTCGGCGGTGAACCGCATGACCGCGTCGCCCGGGTGCGCCGCGAGCGCACCCAGGAACCGGTCCAGCACGTCGTCGACCGGCCCCCGGTGGCACGGCACGCCCAGCCGTTCGCACTCGGCCACCACGGCGTCGTCGATCGTGTCGGTGCTGGTCGCGACCACCAGGTCGGCCAGGACCCCGCTGTCGGAGGCGGCCCGGACCACCCGGCCCAGCACGGAACGCCCGGCGAGCGGGCGGAGCACCTTGCCGGGCAGCCGGGACGACCCCATTCGCGCCTGCACGATGCCGGTGATCCGGGGCACCGCGTCGGCGCGGTCCGTCGCAGCCGTCCCGGTCACTGCTGCTCCTCCTGCTTCGGTGCGAGCACGGCGGTGGCCCGCCGTTTGGCGGCACGGGCGCCCCGCTTGGCCAGCCGCGCCGGCGTGATGGCGAGTCGGCCGACCCGGTAGCTGATCGAGCCGCTGAGCAGACCGATCGTCGTCTCGGCTCGGCGTAGCGCGCGTTCCCGTGAGGTGAGCAGTTCCTCGGTCCACGCGGTCAGCGCGGCCAGCCGGCTGATCTCCTCGCGTTGGCGCAGCCACGCCTCGCGTAGCTGCTGGTAGCTGCGCGAGCCGACCGGCGGGTCGGTCGGTGCGATCGTCTGCAACTCGGTGGCGAGGTTGACCCTGCCGTCGAGGTCCAACCCGTGCAGCGCGGCGGCGATGGCGGCCTCGGTCTCCACCGCCTCGGTGACGGTCGCGCGGTCGAGGTCGTGACCGGCGAGGCCGCCGAGCACCACGGTCAGACCCGCCACGTCGAGAGTGGACGACCACGGGTGGGCGTACCCGCCGGTGAGCAGGCCGGCCGCGAATCGCCACAGGCCGCGCGCCAGCACCACGTCCGCCGGCAACGCGCCGGTGGCCCGCCAGCTCGGGTCGAGCACCGCGTACCGCTCGCCGTCGACCACCACGTTGTCGGTACCGGCCAGCGCCGCCGCCCCGGCGATCCGGCCGTCGTCGTCGGCCTGGTCGGCGAGCCAGCCCGCGTACCCGTGCAGCAGCGTGCGTAGGGTCGCCAGGTCGCGGCGCAGGGCCGCGTCGAGCAGCAGGGTACGCAGCAGCCGGCCGGACGGCACCGGCCCGGACAACGCGTCCGCGTCCCGGTACGCGGCCTCGCGGCTCGCGAACGGCGCGGCGGCCGTCGTCGGCGTGCCGGTGGTCGTGGCGAGCCCCCACCGCCAACCCGACGGGCCGTGCAGCACCTCCGACACGCCGATCCCGGGACGCCCGGTCTGCATCAGCGCCACCGGCAGGTCGATGTCGGCGGCCGGCGGGTGGTCCCGGGTGTCGGCGGGCCGGTGGGCGAGCACCAGCCAACCCGGCGCGAGGTCGGCGGCGCGTCCGGCGTGCAGCGCGTCCACCGCCAGTCGGGCCGGGTCCTGAAGCACCGTGTCACGTGTGGAACCGCCCGCGCACGCCCCGTGCAGCACGGCGTCGAAGAGGCCGGAGCCGGCGTCCCGGTCGAGGTGGTCGGCGTCGAGCAGGGCGGTCGGGCTGGCGACATCGGGGTACGCGGCCCAGCACGCCGTCGGCCGCAGCCCCGCCTCGGTGAGCCGTTCGCGGAGCTGGGCCCGGTTGGCCGGGTGGCCGCGATCCAGCACCCCGCCGATCACCCAGGCGGAGTCGTCGCGGGCGGCGTACCAGGGGGTGGTGGCGACGAGTCGGTGCAGGCCGAGCGGGTTGTCCAGGCGCAGGAGCAGCGCGCCACCGGGCCGTACGGCGGCGACCAGTCGCGCCAGCACACCGCTCCAGCCGAGCCGGGCGCCCTCCACCGACTCCACCGGGTCCAGTCCGGCGGCGGCGATCACCACGTCGTACGTCTCGTCGGGCAGCCCGGCCGGGCCACCCACCACCACGTGGGCGGCTCGGTGGGCCAGCGCGACCGCGTCCGGGTGGCTGCGCAGCAGGCAGGTCACCTGGGCGTGACCGAGCTGGTCGAGCAGGGCCGGGTCGTGTGGCCCGGCCACCAGGACCCGGGCGCCGGGAGGCACGAGCCGGGTGGCGAGCGCGGCGAGGGGCCCACCGTCGGCCAACCGCTTCTGCGGCAGGTCGGACCAGGCCAGCATCTCGCCGCCCGGCAGGGTGATGCGGCCGGCGGGTGCCGTCTCAGTCGTCACGGTCGTCCTCTTCCTCCTGGAGGTTCGCCCAACCGAGCAGTTCGCGCAGCTCGGCCGGCGTGCAGCGGTGGTCGGCACCGAGTTCGGCGCGGGCGATCTGGACCGCGGTGGGCAGGTCGACCTCGGTGCCGTGCAGCTCCGGCCACTGGCGGCGGATGCGGGCGGTGCCGCCGAACGTCGGGTCCTCGTTGGACAGGATCATCGGGTCGCCGTAGACCGCCGGTTCGCAACCCGCCGCGATGCCGTAGAAGATCGCGCTGGTCAGCCGGTTGGATGCTACCCGCCGATGCCGACGCAGCTCGGTCAGTTGCTTGTCGAGGAACTCCGGGTCGGTGTCCTTCCACCAGTGACCCCGGTAGCCGTGGCAGATTACCCGGAATCCCGCCCGCTCGTAGAGCCGGCGGACGTTGCGCATCCGGTACTCGTGCCAGTAGAGGCAGACCGTGACCGGGCCCGGCTCGGTGGCCTGGATGAGGGCGATCAACTTGCGGTGGTCGCCCTTGACGTGCTGCCCTTCCCAACCGTGGAACGGGTACCAGATGGTGCCCTCCCGCTCCTCGGCCGGTGGTTCCTCCGGGCGCATGGCCAGCAGGTAGGCGAACGGCGCCCCGATGACGACCACGTTGCGGCGCCCGACCGACCAGGCCCGGCGGCGGGTCTGCTCCGACCAGAGCAGGCTGGGGGTGCGGTCGGCGTACGGGTGACCGGGGGCGAGGCCGTCACCGATGTTCCAGCCGTGCTGCACGTACCCGTTGATCCGCGGTGGGTGCCGGTCGCCGAGGCCGGCGTAGCGGGCCAGCACGTGCGCGTGGCCGTAGAAGTGGTTGGCGTGGTGCATCAGGTTCCCATCAGGCGGCGGAACGCACCGAGCCGGCCCGCAGGGCCGCGGTCAGCGCGTCGATGACGCGATCCTGGTCGGTGTCGCTGAGTCCGGGGTAGAGCGGCAGCGACAGCTGCTGCGAGTAGAACGACTCGGCCACCGGGCAGGACCCGCGCCGGTAGCCCAGGTCGGCGAAGACGGGGTGCCAGTGCACCGGGACGTAGTTGACCTGGACGCCGATGCCGGCCGCCCGCATCCGGTCGTACACCTCGCGGCGACGCCCGTCGAGTACGCGGATCGGGTAGAGGTGCCAGACCGGGTCGGCCCACGACTTTCGGTTGGGCAGCCGCACACCGTCCAGGTCGGCCAGTGCCTCGTCGTAGCGGGCGACCAGGGCGGCCCGCCGCGCCTTGAACTCGGCCAGCCGGCGCAGTTGACTGCGGCCCAGGGCGCAGAGCACATCGGGCAGGCGGTAGTTCAACCCGAACTCGGGCACCTCGTAGTACCAGCCGCCCTCGTCCGGGTGGCGCAGCTCGTCGCGGTCGCGGACCACACCGACGCCGCGGAAACGGCGCGCCCGCAGGAGGACCTCCGGGTCCAGTGCGGCGACCGCGCCGCCCTCGGCGGTGGTCAGGTTCTTCGTGGGGAAGAACGAGAACGCGGTCAGGTCGGCGAGCGAGCCCACCGGCCGCCCGTGGTACGTCCCGCCGATCGAGTGCGCCGCGTCGGCCAGCAGCAGCGCGTCGCTGCCCACCATGGACTTGCGCAGGGCGTCGTAGTCGGCCGGGTGGCCGGCGTAGTCGACGGCGCCGACGACCTTGGTCCGCGAGGTGACCGCGTCGGCGGTCGCCGCCGGGTCGAGGCAGAAGGTCTCGTCCTCGACGTCGGCGAACACGATCGTCGCGCCGAGGGCGGCGGCGCTGCTGGCCGTCGCCACGAACGTCATCGGGGAGACGACCACCTCGTCGCCCGGGCCCACCCCGGCGGCCGCGTACGCGACGTGCAGCGCCGCCGTGCCGTTGGAGACGGTGGTGACACCCACCCCGCCGGTCCATCGGGCGAGGTCGGCCTCGAAGGCGTCGACCTGCGGACCGGTGGTGAGCCAGTCGCCGCGCAGCACGTCGGCGACGGCGGCGATGTCCTCCTCGCTGACCGACTGCCGGCCGTACGGGAGCATCCCCGTCATCCGTTGATGCCGAGCATGTCGCGCAGTTGCTCGACGGTGAGCCACTCGTCGTTGGTGTCCGACTGGTAGGCGAATCCGTCCGGGACCGGGTCGCAGTCGACCGGCGGCTGGTAGCCCCAGGTGGCGATGGTCGGCTGGACGATGAACCGGCCGTCGGCGCGCAGCGTCCGCCGGCTGTCGTCGGGCGCGATCATCTCCTCGTGCAGCTTCTCGCCCGGGCGGATCCCCACCTCGTGGGTGGTGGCGTCCGGGGCCACGGCCTCGACCAGGTCGAGGATGCGCATGCTCGGGATGCGCGGCACGAACAGCTCGCCGCCCTGCATCTGGTCGAACGAGTCCATGACGAACTGAACGGCCTGGTCCAGTGTGATCCAGAAGCGGGTCATCCGCTTGTCGGTGATCGGCAGGCTCTTGCCCTCGGCGGCGAGCCGGCGGAACAGCGGGACGACCGAGCCGCGGCTGCCCACCACGTTGCCGTAGCGCACCACCGCGAACCGGGTGGGGTGCTGGGCGGCGTAGTGGTTGGCCGAGACGAACAGCTTGTCGCCGACCAGCTTCGTCGCGCCGTACAGGTTGATCGGGCTGGACGCCTTGTCGGTGGAGAGCGCGATGACCTTCCGGACGCCGGCCTCGATCGCCGCGTCGACGACGTGCTGCGAGCCGGTGATGTTGGTGGCGATGTACTCGGAGGGGTTGTACTCCGCGGTGTCCACCTGCTTCAGCGCGGCGGCGTGCACCACGTGGTCGACACCGTGCATGGCCCGGGTGAGGCGGTGCCGGTCCCGGATGTCGCCGATGAACCAGCGCAGTCGCGGGTCGTCGCCCAGTTGCTGGCGCAGCTCGTACTGCTTGAGTTCGTCGCGGGAGAACACCACCACGCGGGCGGGGTCGGCCTCGGTGAGGATGTGCTGGAGGAAGGTCCTGCCGAAGGAACCCGTTCCCCCGGTGATCAGAATGGACGATCCATTCAACTCACTCAATTTGGTGCTCCCGTGTTCGTGGATGAACGAGCGGCCCTCGGCCGGCCGACCGGGGTGCGACGCTAACCACGGCGGGTTAACTCCTCGGCGCTCGCCGGTTAACCGCGACCCCTGCCCCCGTGAATGCCGGGCACCGTCCAGGCGAACACTTCCACCCGCCCCGCAACCGGCCTGACCAGTCCGGTTCGGGCCGTTACAGTGGCCGCGCGGGAGACTCGGCGGCCGCGTTCGCAGCCGGTTCCCGCGTTCACCCGACATCCGCACCGCCTGGTGCGGGCGGTTCATCCCGAGCGTCACCGACGCGGGCCCACCTGCCCGCGGAGTCCGCGCGGGCCCGATCCGGCTGGCAATTCTGGAGGCGTTGATGGCATCCGGTAGCGACGTGATCGAACGGCCGGAGGTGGCGGCGGCGACACCGGTCACCGCACCCGCTCGGCGCTGGGTGGTGCCGCTGCTGCTGGTCGTCGGTTGGGTGCTCAGCGTCGCCTGGCGAATGTGGCTGTCCCGGCACATCGTCCTGCCGATCGCGCACACCGACGAGGACAGCTACCTCAACACCGCCCGTGCTCTGGCCGGCGGGCCGGGCGGCTTCAGCAGCGAGAACGACCTGCTGCGTCGGGTCGGCTACCCGATGCTGATCTCGCCGGCGTTCCTCGGGGACCGGGACTTCTCCGACAGCTACCGGATCGTCCAGTTGATCAATGCGATGATCAACTCGGCGCTGCTTCCACTGGCGTACCTGCTCGGTCGCCGCCTGCTCCGGCTGCCCCGGTCGTACGCGCTGCTCGGCGCGGTCGCGGCGGCGACCCTGCCGGCCACCGCCTTCTACGCCGGCATCGCGATGATCGACACGGTGATGGCGCCGCTGGTGGTCGCCTGGCTGCTCGCCGTGCACCGCTGGATCGACCGGCCCGGCCCGCTCGCCGCCGCCACCGTCGGTCTGCTGGTCGGCGGGTTCCACCTGCTGCACTCCCGGGGTCTGGTGATCGTGGCGGTGCACGCCGGGTTGGTCCTGCTGCTGTTCATCCGCCGCCGGATCAGCCCGCCCGCGGTGCTCGCGGCGCTGCTGCCGGTTCTCGCCATGGCCCTCGTCAACGCCGCCGCCATCCGCTACCTCGGCGACAAGGTCTACCTGCTCGGCAGCACCCCCGGCGGTGGCACGGTCGAGGCGGTCGCCTCCGCGCAGGGTGTGGTCCGGGTCGGTGCCGCCGTCGCCACCCAACTCTGGTACCTCGTGGTGATCACGTTCGGCATGGCGGGGGTGGCCTGGGCCGCCGCCGTCCGCGAGCTGTGGCGGCCACGGCACGGCGACGCGACCCGCTGGACGATGGGCGTGGCACTGGTGGTGACCGTCGGGGTGGCCGGTGGCGCGTCGGTGATCCTGGCCGGCATCACCGGTAAGCCGCTGGACGCGATCTACGGCCGCTACGTGCAGATGCTGGCGCCGTTCTGGCTGCTGGTGGGGCTCGGGGTGCTGCTCACCGCCGGCCGCCGGGTGATCCTGCGTCGGGCGGCCGTCGCGGTGGCCCTCCTGGTCGGCGGCGGCGCCCTGATCGCCGTCCGGCTCGCGTACGTGGCCAGTCGCGGACACTACCTGCGCTACGGCGGGTTCGGCGCACCGGACCTGATGGCGTTGACCGGGAGCTGGCGGGAGATGCGACCCGTGGTCGGGTCCCTGGTGGGTATCGCCGGCTGCCTGCTGCTGGTCGGCGCCGTCCTGGTTCCCCGGCTGCGGATGCCGGTGCTCGGCGTACTCGTCGTGGTCAACCTCGCGACCATGCAGGTGATCGACCAACGCATGGTGCGGCCCTTCGTCGCGAGCAGCGCGCCGACGCCTCAGGTCGCCGACCTCGGCGTACGCCCCGGCGAGCGGGTGTGGGCCTCGACCGGCGTCCACTACATCATGCGGTTCAACCTCAGCCACCAGGTGACCTGGACCGACGTCCGGTGGTTCGGCGACCAGGAGCCGCCGGCGGCGGCGCAGGTGGTGTTCGCCCGGTGGGCACCCGGCCAGGCCGACGACTGGGACGGCACGGCGTACGGCTTCGTGCGCCTCGGCGGCAACCCGGTGCAGCACTGGGCGGCCTGGCGGCGCGCCTGACCCGACCCGCCCCCGGTGGACACACGCTGTTCGTGAACGGCGGATGTCCACCGGGAGCATGGTCGGTTAATGAATTCGGTCCGCCGTGGAAATATGTGCGGCAATCAGCGTTGGCGGCGGTCGGCCCGGGCCAGGGAAATCGGGATGACAGTGATTTCCCGACCGTCGGACAGCTCCTGTCGTGGGGAGCCCTCGACGAATCGGAAACGCCGGTTCATCTGTCGTACGACGGTATTGTGCCCGAGCACCTCACCGTCGAGGCGGTCCAGGTGCAGGCCGTCGAAGGCGTACTCGACGGCCTCCCGCATGACGCCCAGCCAGGCGGGCAGCGTCTCGCCCCGCCCGTCCAGCCCGTCGGCGTCCAGGTAGAAGCCCCACGCCCCCGTCCGTGGGCCCTCCAACCGCAGGTCGAAGAAGGTGACCACCCCGCAGGGAAGGTCGTCTCGGACGTACATCAGCACCCGCCGGGACGGGTCGTCGCGGACCGCCGACCACCACCGGGCGTGCTCCTCGGCGGTGATCTCGTGGCTGGTCTTGCTGACCTGACGGTTGGTTTCCTGATTACGCCAGGACAACATCAGGTGAACGTCGTCCGCTGTCGCTTCGCGCAGCACGTGCCTCTCGCTTTCTTATCTGTTCACGCTCGGTCTCGGCACCCTACCCGGGCCCACCGGCAAATCAGATATGCATTCGTTGGGTTGTAGACTCCGGCGCATGAACGAATTGAGTCGCGCACAGATTCGCGACCTCATGGCTCAGGTGTTGAAGAACCAGGACAAGGAGCTGCCCGCAGACGACGCGGCGCAGTTGCGGGAGATCGGCTTCCGGTCGCTGGACTTCTCCGAGCTGGCCCTGCGGGTGGAGGACGAGACGGGGGAGGAGCTCAACTTCGACGCGCCCGGCCTGCGCCGCATCGCCACCGTCGGAGACGTGCTCGACTTCCTCGTCGAGCTGCAGCACCAGTGACCGTCGCGACGGCGGGCCACCCCACACCGGCGGGCCCGGAGCCGGCCGGCGTCGACAACCGGCTCGTCGTCGGCGGTGCCACGCTGACCTGGCGCACGCTGCCGCTGCCGACGCTCCCCGACCCCGCCGCGGTGCTCGCCCACTCCGCCGTGCACGCGCTCGCCGCCGCCCGACAGCACGCCGTGTACGGCACCGAGCTGCTGCTGAGCACCGCGAGTCGGGTCGACGCGGCGATGCGTACCGAGCTGCTCGACGCCGGGTTCACCGTCAGCGTCCTCGACGGCGATGGAGCGCACCCCAGCGTCCCGGCCCGGCCGCGAGCCGCCGAGACCGGCCGGCTCTGGCTGCTGACCTCGGGTTCGACCGGGCGTCCCAAGCGGGTCGGGCACACCCTCGACACGCTGACCACCGTGCGGGCCGACCAGCCCGATCGGACGTGGCTCTGCCCGTACGCCCCCGGCACGTACGCCTGGTGGCAGGTCGTCACCCTGTCGCTGACCCAGCCCGGTCAGCACCTGGTGGTGGTCGAGCCCGACGAGTTGGACGACTGGCCCACGATCGCCGCCGCGCACGGCGTCGACGCCGCCTCCGGCACCCCCACCTTCTGGCGTCGCACCCTCTACCGCGACGCCGCCGCGTTGGCCCGGGTGCCGTTGCGCCAGATCACCCTCGGCGGCGAGCCGGTGGACCAGGCGATCCTAGACCAGCTCCGGGACGTCTTCCCCGCGGCCCGGATCTCCTGGATCTACGCGTCCTCCGAGGTGGGGGCGTCCATTGTGGTGCACGACGGGCGGGCCGGGTTCCCGGTCGACTGGCTGGACCGGGAGACCCCGGGCCGGCCGACGCTCTCCGTGGTGGACGACGAGCTGGTGGTCACCTCCCCGTTCCACGGGGCCGGGTTGGCCGGCCCGGTCCGCACCGGGGACCGGGTGCAGGTGCACGACGACCGGGTGCTGATCACCGGCCGACTGGACTCCGACGAGATCAACGTCGGCGGCAGCAAGGTCTCCGCCGGCGTGGTCCGCGGTGTGCTGGCCGAGCATCCGTCGGTGGCCTGGGCCCGCGTCACCGGCCGCCGCGCACCGGTGCTCGGCCGGATGGTGGTCGCCGAGGTGGTCCTCGCCCCCGCCGACCAGTCGGAAACCGACGAGGCCGAGCTGGTCCGCTGGTGCGCCGACCGGCTTCCCGAGCACGCGGTGCCACGTCGGATCCGCCTGCTGACCGAGATTCCCGTCAAGGAGACCCTGAAGAGCGATGTCTGACACCCAGCTCGTCCCACCCAGCTCCATGGTCCTCGTCTCCGGCGGCTCCCGGGGGCTGGGCCTGGCCATCGTCACCGACCTGCTCGATGCCGGCGTACGGGTGGCAGCGTTCGCCCGTACCGTCACCCCGGAGCTGGAGAAGCTCGCCGCCGAGCACCCCGACCGGGTGCATGTCGGCTCGGTGGACGTCACCGACCTGCGCGCCGCGCAGAGCTTCGTCCGTGATGCCGAACAGCGTCTCGGCCCGATCGACGGTGTTGTCAACAACGCCGCGATGGGGCAGGACTCGTTGCACGCGCACACCGCCACCGACGACATCGCCCGGATCATCGAGACCAACCTGACCGCCCCGCTGCAACTGACCCGGCTGGTGATCCGCCGGATGCTCGCCAAGGGACTACGCGGGCGGATCGTCAACATCACCTCGATCTGCGGGCAGCGCGGTTTCCCGGGCCTCGTCGCGTACTCGGCCACCAAGGGCGGCATGGATGCCGCCACGCGCTCGCTGGCTCGCGAACTGGGTGGCCGGATGCTGGTGAACTCGGTCGCCCCCGGCTTCTTCGCCTCGGAGATGTCCGCCGTGCTCGGCCCGACCCAACTCGACCAGATCGTGCGCCGCACCCCGACCGGTCATCTGACCGAGCCGGAGGAGGTCACGCCCGTGGTGCGGATGCTGCTGCGCGAGCACACCAACATCAACGGCCAGGTCATCGTGGTGGACGGTGCCGCCGCCATCTGACCTGGACCGGCTGGTCCGGCCGCGTCCGGTGCCGGGGTTGCTGGCCGCCGCCGAGCGGCACCTGCGCATCGGGTCACCGGCCGCCCTGGCCGACGCGGTGACCCGTAGCCACCTCGACGACGGTCGTTGTGTCGGCTGGTACGGCCCGCCGACGCCCGGGTGGCGGGTGGCGATCGACGCGGAACGCGCCGACGCCCCGGTGCCGCCGGCGCTGGCCCGCCGGTTCGGCACGGGTGACTTCTGGGCCCGGTGGACCCGCGCCGAGTGCTGCTGCAAGCTGGCCGACGTGCCGATCGCGACCTGGTGGCGCTGGCACGGGCTGGGCGTTCCGGCGCACGGCGGCGCACTCTGGCGAACCCTGCGGTTGGCCACCGACCTGGTGGTCACCGTCGGATTCGGCCCCGCGACCGGCTTCGTGCCCGTACCCGCCTCCGCCTCGACGACGACCCGGCTGGACCGCTAGGCGGCGACTCGCCGCCGTGCGCGCCGGTCGGCGTGGCGCCGGTTCAGGTGGTGCCTGTCGAGCTGCCCCATGTGTGGGGCAGGCTCCGCCTCACCGGGCCGCTCCGCCTCACCGGGCCGCTCCGCCTCACCGGGCCGCTCCGCCTCACCGGGCCGCTCCGCCTCACCGGGCCGCTCCGCTTCGCCTCAGCGCGGGCTGGGCTGCACCCGTTGCTCAGCCCAGCCCGCGCCGACGCTCAGATCAGATCCCAGCTCAGGGGAGTGCCGCGAGGGACGTCGGTGGTGAAGGTGCGGCCCAGCACCCGGTCGATCTCCACCGGAGCCAGCCCGCCCGCCGGTCGGATCGACCGGACGTTGTGGGCGGTCACCGGGTCACCGGCCCGCACGTCCTCGACCACGAACAGCGAACGGCGGAACCGCAGCCCCTCCCGCTCGGCCGGGGTCGGGCCGATCGCGGTGCCACCCAGCGCCGCGTACGCGCGGCCGGACTCGGCGACCAGGGCGGTCAGCTCCGCCGGGTTCAGCGAGAAGTCCGAGTCCACGCCGCCGTCAGCCCGGTCCAGCGTGACGTGCTTCTCGATGAAGCACGCGCCGAGCGCCACCGAGGCGACCGCCACCCCGATGCCGGGCGTGTGGTCGGACAGCCCGACCGGCACGTCGAACGCGCCGGCCAGCACCGGCAACCGGCGCAGGTTGCTGTCGGCCGGCGGCGCCGGGTAGGACGCGGTGCAGGCCAGCAGGACGATGCCCGCCGCGCCACCGTCCCGGGCGGTCCGCACCGCGGCGTCGATCTCGGCGACCGTCGCCATCCCCGTGGAGATCACCATTGGCTTGCCCGTGCCGGCCACGAGCCGGATCAGCGGCAGATCCACCAACTCCGAAGAAGCGATCTTGTACGCGGGCGCGTCCAGCGACTCCAGCAACTCCACGGCGGTCGCGTCGAACGGAGACGAGAACACGGTCAGACCACGCTCGCGAGCCCGCTCGAAGATCGGGGCGTGCCACTCGTACGGGGTGTGCGCCCGCTCGTAGAGGCGGTACAGGTTCTCCCCGCCCCACAACTCGTGCCCGCTGGAGATCCGGAACGCCGGGGTGTCGACGTCGATCGTGATGGTGTCCGGCCGGTACGTCTGGAGCTTCAGCGCGTGCGCCCCGCTCTCGGCCACCGCGTCGACGATGGCCAGCGCGCGGTTCAGGTCGCCGTTGTGGTTGCCGGACATCTCGGCGACCACGAACGGTCGTTCCCCGGCCCCGACCGCGTGCGGTCCGATCTTGATTGTCGCCGTCATTCCGACCTCTGCTCAGGTACGCCCGCACCGGGGTGCGGTGGTGCTGTCGTCGCCCGCCCGGCGGGTGGACGACCTGGAAAACCAGGGCGCCGGGAGCCGACCCGGCTCCCGGCGTGTGGTGCGGTGGAGGCGGTCACGGCAGGCGGCTCCCCGCCAGCGCGTCGCGCCGCTGCGTGATCGTGACGCCCTCGTCCGTCGTCGCGGCGCCCGCCCCTCGACCCGGGTCGTCGTCGGCGGTGACCGTGCCGGTGTCGACGCCGCCCGCCGGGCCGGGGCGACGCAGACGACCGGCGACCCGGTGCGCCTGGCGCAGAGCCGAGTACGCCAGCCAGTCACCGCGCCCCACGAGGCGGTGCTTGAGCCCGGTCACGCCCGAGGGCAGCGGATAGCCGCCGGTGGGTAGGTAGCGGCGGTAGTGCTCGGCGGCCCGGTGGAAGAAGTCCCGCCGTAGGTGTGGGTGCAGCCGGCCGTCGTTGCCCACCACCACCAGATAGTGGTTGATCATCAGCTGGAACAGCTCGGCCTGCAACCGCTCGTCCGGGTGCTTGCGGGCGACCCAGTCCAACAGTCGCTCGTACTGGGCGAACGCGTCGAAGTGCCGGCCGCTACGGGTGGAGGTGATCGCGCCGTGCCGACCCTGCCGGTACAGGTAGCAGACCCGGTCCAGCACGGAGATCTTCTCGGCGCCGATCAGCAGGGGGTGGCTGAACGGGATGTCCTCGTACCAGCCGGGGAAGAAGCGCAGCTCCAGGTGGTCCAGGAAGTCTCGCCGGACCACCTTGTTCCAGGCGGTGTGCTGCACCCGCAGCAGTTGCGGCTGGTCGTCGAGACGGGTCACGCCGGGGATGCCGCGCAGCAGGTGACTGCTCGCGTCGACCTCCCGCCGACCGTCCTCGTGCACCCGCAGGTGGTCCAGCATCAGCACGTCGGGCTGGTGCTGGCGTAGCCGGTCCAGCACCGCCGGGATCGTGCCCGGCGGCAACCAGTCGTCGCTGTCGACGAACCAGACGTACTGGCCGGTGGCCACGTCGAGCCCGGCGTTGCGGGCCAGGCCCAGGCCCACGTTGCTGCTCAGGTGCACGACGCGGACCCCGTCGCGGCCGGCGGCATAGGAGCGGAGCATGTCGCCGCAGCCGTCCGGGGAGGCGTCGTCGACGGCGATCATCTCGACCGCGTCCGACTCGCCCGCCGGGATGTCGGCCCGAATCGACTCCAGGCACTGGTACAGGTACGCCTCGACGCCGTAGACGGGCACGACGATGCTCAGCAGCGGTGCGTGCGTCGGCTCATTGACCACGTCCGCCACCTTTGACGGTCCGGGTGGCCGAACCCGGAACCTGACGTGACCGCCGATGGTGGAGTCCCTGAACTCCCGCGGAGCGGAAGGTTAACGGCGGCCGGCCCACAGTTCACCAGTCCGACGGCCCACGGCGCCGTCGGCGGGCGGGACGCGTCCGGTTCACCCGGGAGTGACCCGGTAGGGTGCCTCGGTGCGGCCCTGCCGGGCCGTCGCGGGCGTCGCCGTCGCGCCGTCCGACGCCGCGCCGAGGAGGATACGGACGTGCTGGTGACCCTGCCGAGTTTCGGGATCCCGGCATGACCAGCGCCGCTGCGGTGTCGACCGCCCGGCCCGCCGCGCCCGCCCGGCTGCCCTCGCTGACCGGGCTGCGGTGGATCGCCGCGTTGCTGGTCTTCGGCTTCCACGCCGGCACCATGCGGATCATCGCCGAGCCGGACTACAAGGCGGTGGTCGACGCGCTGTTCACCCTCGGCCTGTCCGGGGTGCAGTTCTTCTTCATCCTCAGCGGATTCGTGCTGGTCTGGTCGGCCCGGACGGGCGACTCCCGGCGCACCTTCTGGCGGCGTCGAGTTGCCAAGATCTACCCGAATCACCTGGTGCTGTGGGGAGCGGCGCTGCTGGTCGCCTGGTGGTTCGCCGACCCGGTCCTGCCGGCCGTCGCGCTGGAGAACCTGCTGCTGTTGCAGGCCTGGGACCCCCGAATGGGCTGGTTCTACAGCGTCAACACGGTGAGCTGGTCGCTCTCCTGCGAGTTCTTCTTCTACCTGTGCCTGCCGCTGGCGCTGCCGCTGCTGCGCCGGGCCCGTCCGAAGCTGCTCTGGGTGCTGATCGTCGCGCTGCCGCTGCTGATCCTCGCGCTCTGGCCCGCCCAGCAGTTGGTGCCGGAGGCGAGCCGGTGGTGGTTCACCCAGATCTTCCCGCCCGTACGGTCGCTGGAGTTCTGGCTGGGTGCGGTGGCGGCCGAGTTGATGCGCCGGAGCCTCTGGCGCGGCCCGGGGCTGACCGTCGCCAGCGTGATCTTCGTGGGCACCTGGGTGGCAGCCGCGCAGTGGATCCCCGCGGAGTGGTGGACCACGCTGCTCGCGGTCGCGTACCTGTTGGTGATCACCGCCGCCGCGGACGCCGACGTGCGGGACAAGCGGTCCCCGTGGCGGTCCCGGCCGCTGGTCTGGCTCGGGGAGGTCTCCTTCGCCTTCTACCTGGTCCACGTGCTGGTGATGACCAGCGTGCTGCGCTGGAGTGGTGACTGGGGGACCGGCTTCACGGGCTGGCGCGGCCCGGTCGTGGTGCTCGGCTTCCTGGTGGTGAACCTGGTCCTCGCCGGGCTGCTGCACCGCTTCGTCGAGATGCCGATGATGCGTCGACTCGCACCGCGCCGCCCGGCCCGTCCGACGCCTGTCCCCCGGCAACGCGCGGCCGAACCCGACGCCGTCGGCGCGCAGGCCGACGCGGCCGGCGAGGGCGAGCAGGCCAGCGGTCGATCAACGTACGTCGACTCGCGCTGACACCGTCCACCCTGCTCAGTGGGGGTCCGGCGCGGCGTGCGGCGACACGCCCGTGGTCGGTGCGCTGAGGTCGGCCCGACGGTAGCGTGGGGTCGTGCTTCCGGTCGCGTTCACCTGTCCGCTGTGGTGGGTGGCGCGCTGGGCGACGCGGGTGCTGACCAGCCTCGCCGTCGTCGCGGCCCTGGCGCTCGGCGCGGGCCCGGCCTCGGCGGCTGTGCCAACTCCGTTCGCCCTCAGCGCACTTCCGGCGACCTGCCCGTCCACCTCCGCGCAGGAGGCCGTGCACGAGGCGCGGACGGCGACCGAGAGCCCCGTCGAGGAGTCTTCCGCGACGTGGTCGGTCGACGCGCGACCCGCGCCGCCCGACGACCAGGCCACCGTCACGAGCGGCCCGCTGCCGGTGCGCGCGGCCGGGGCCGACCGGCTGCCCCTCGCCCACGACCCGAGCAGCCGGGCACCCCGGGCGCCACCCGGGCGCTGAGTCATCGGGACGAGCGTCCCGCCGCCGCGCCTGTCGACCCACCAACTCCGCGCCCCACCGGCCCGTGCTCCGCCGTGGCCGGTGCGGCTCCCCATCGCATTGCTCTCTCCCCGAGGTGCCGACCATGGAGACCGCTGTCTTCTACCAGTTCGTGACCGAGGTGCCGCAGGCCGCCGCCATCTGGTCCACCCTGTTCCTGCTTGCCCTGGGCGTCCTCGCCCTGCTGGTGGCCCGCCCCGAACGGGACCGGCCCTCGGACGATCCGCACCTGGCCGCCCCCACCGCTCGGGAGGTGGCCGCCGCCGAGGCCGTCGACAGGCGCCGGTACGCCGAGGAGGTGGCGGTCGCCGCAGCCGGCGCGGCCAGGACCGCCCAGCGGCGACGTGCTGCCTGGCTGACCGCTCAGGAGGAGATGGAGCGGGCCTGGGGCGGCTACGACGAGGCGGACGCCGCCGCCCGTCGCTTCGCCGGTGCCGGGGCGCTGCCCACCCCGCACACCCCCCGAACCCCGGCCGAGTACGCCGCCCGGGAGCGTTATCTGCACCGGGCGGCGATGGCGGCGTACTGGCGGGGCGACCTGACCATGACGCAGCTCGGCGACGTGTTCGCGCACCGGCGCGGCTGGGACCCCCGGCGGCACCCGGTCGAGCAGGAGGTGCTGCTCAGTCGGGCGATCCGGGACGCGAGGCTGGCCGACTACGAGACCGCCGCGGCCCGGGAGCGGGCTGCCTGGCGGGACGCGGAACTGGCTGCCGACTCGGCGCGCGTCCTTGCCACGGAGGCCTACGCGGCGGCGGCCCGGCTGCGACCGAACCCGCTACCCGCGCGACGAGCGGTGACCGGTGCGTTCCGACCGGCGGTCGTGGCACGGTGGCGGCCGGCCCGCGTGAGTTGAGCCCGATCCGTGACGTGAGCCGGCTCACGTCGACGGGGAATCGGGCGTCCGGCGCGATCGGCACGATTCTTCCGGTGATTCTGGTCGCATTCTCGGCGGCCTGTCCGGTTGTCGCCCGTAGGCGTCACCGCATCCGCTTGTCCCATCGAGTCACGTCATCGGCAATACGCGCAGAAATTGCCGCCACGATTTGGGTTTACGCAGGTGAAGCTGGCTTGGCAGGGTGCGGACGGGCCAGTAGTGTCGTCCCGTCCGGTGCGGTAACCGATCGCAAGAGGCGACGCCGCGCCGACCCGCTCAATCGTGATGAACGAACCGGGGACCCATCAGTAAGTCCGGGGTGAATCCGCGAGCATGGCCCGCGGTAGGGCGATCTTCCCGCCCGAATCCGTCAGCTAACCCGGTAGGCGGTGTCGGAAGGAGTTCCATCCTCGTGCAGCACCTTTCCACCCCTCGGTTGTTCCCTCGCCTCCACGGCGCAGCGGTGCCCCCGCTCATTCGTCCAGTGACGGTGAGCTGACCCCCCGGGTCATCGCCTAACCGCCCGGCCGCGCCGGGCGTTCCCCTGAGCGGTTCACCATCCGCGGACCACGGTCCGCGCGCTGGCGCTTGCCCGGATACCGGTCCGGTCGCCGGTGTGCCGCTCTCCCCCCCGATCCGTGGAGGACCCCGTGAAGCACACCCTGCAGCGTCAGCTCCGCCGCTTCGCCACCGAGCGCCCGTACCAGATCGTTGCCGCCTCCGCCGCGGCCCTCGCGATCGCCACCACCACCGGCGCCCTGCTCACCACCGCCGACGACGCACCCGCCGGCCAGCGCACCGCGACCACGGTCGCCGAGATGCGCAGCGACGTCGCCGCCTCCCGTGGCGAGGTGCGCGAGGCGTCCCCGTCGGCCAGCGCCGCGCCGACCACCGCCGCTCCGGCCACCAGCGCCGCGTCTCCGGCGGCCAAGGCCAACCCCGACCTGACCCGTAAGCCGACGCCGCCGAAGCCACCCGCGACCAAGGTGCTCGACTACGACTACGAGGCGCAGAACACGTACTACAACTGCGGCCCGGCGGCCACCCGTAACGCGCTCAGCGCCACCGGCATCGACCGCACCCAGGAGGAGCTCGGCGCAGAGCTGGGCACCACCGAGATGGGCACCAACTCGGCCGAGGACACCACCCGGGTGCTCAACGCCGAGGTGAAGGGCTCCCCGTACCGGACCCGGATGTTCGCCGGCGCGCCCAGCCCGGCCCAGATGGACCGGCTCCAGGCCGACGTCGTCAAGGCCATCACCGACGGACGCGGCGTGGTCGCGAACGTCGTCGGCGACGCCGTCGACACCGACGGCGGCTGGCACTCCTACGGCGGCGGGCACTACATCGCCGTCGTGGGTTACAAGGACAACGGCCGCACCGTCCGGATCGCCGACTCCGCGAACGCGGCCGACCCGTCGTACTGGATCACCACCATCGACCTGGCCAACTGGATCGCCAGCCGGGGCTACTCCGCCTGACCCAGGCACGCTGACCGCCGCGGGCGCCGTCCCCCACAAGGGGCCGGCGCCCGCGGCGTCTGTGCCGTCAGTAGGCGATGAAGCCGTACAGCGCCAGGTGGTTCGACTTCGTCCCGCCGACCGTGTGGTCGATGGTGGACGACTGCACGCTGCCCTTCACGAAGAGATAATCGATCTTGCTGGAGCCGCTGGTGGCCCTCGACCCGTAGCCGGTCATGCCGAAGCCGCTCAGCGTGCCTGGGGCGATGCCGGTGCGGTTCGCGTCGATGCCCACGACGCGGATCGTGGAGGCGTTCAGCAGGCTGGTCGCATCCGCGCCGAGGTGGATGCCGCTGTCGGCGATGCCCGGGTCCCCGTCGCCGGCGCAGGCGTTCTGCCGGTTCTCCTGCGGCAGGTGCATGGTCGCGGCGAACACGCTCGTGCCGGTCGCCTTGATGGTGAACCGGGCCGCGATGGCGCTGGTCCGCTTCCACTTGTAGAAGTCCGTGCTGTCCGGGTCGCTGTTCGGCGGCTTGTACAGCGTGCATCCGGCGCCGTCGGCGTACGCCGTGCCCGGCTTGAGCCACCCCGCGCTCCAGTACTTCGAGATGTCGCCACTGGCGAGGCTCAGCGTCCGCTTGTTCCAGATGATGCCGTTGGTCTGCTTCTTCTTGAGGTCCCCGAGCGACTGGGAGCTGCACTTGTGCGTGCTGCCCCACGGCTCCGGGTCGCTCCACGCCACGATCGCGCCGTAGCTGCCCGCCGGGTAACCGAACTTCGCCGACAACTGGTCGGCGTACGCCTCGGCCTGGCCGGTGCCGCGTACCTGTTGCACGATCAGGATGTCGGGCGCGACCACGCCGGTGGTGCCGGTGCGGCCGGCGTCGTCGACCAGCATCGAGGTAAGGTGGTCCGGCCCGGAGATGCGGGTGCAGCTCCCGTCGGAGTTGTTCACCACCAGGTTCTCGATGTTGTTGTTGTAGACCCGCAGGACCCGGTCGGCCGCCTCGGCGGTCCGCGCAGGGCCGCTCGGGGGTGTGCCGAGCGCCGGGGCGCTCAGGGCCGTGCCGAGCGCGACGACCGCCAGGGCCGCGACAAGTGCTGATCGATGCCTGGTGAGCACTGTGGACTCCTCTCCGCGACGGGATCGACAGATGACTCTCCCCGTCGAGGCGCCGAACTCTACAGTGGATCTTCGTGTCGCGTCGGTGGCGTGGATGACGACTCTCGTACCGGGCCGTGAACCGTGGGAGACTGCGGCCGTGGTGGATGAATCGGGTGGTCAAGCCGGTCGTGGGCGGGTCCTGCTGCTCCTGCACGGGATGGGCACGACCGGGGACGTCTGGTTGCCGTGGGCACCGTTGCTGGAGCAGCGCTGGGCGGGGCGGTGGTTGGCACCGGATCTCGCCGGCCACGGCTGGGCGGCACCGTTGCCGTCGTACACCTTTGCGGGGTTCGCCGACCGGATAGCGCACGGCCTGGCGGCCAGCGACCGGCTCGTCGTGCTCGGGCACTCGCTGGGCGGGGTGGTCGGCCTCGCGTTGGCCGCCCGCGCCGCCGGGACGCCGGTGGACGCGGTGGTCGGGCTGGGCATCAAGGCGGTCTGGTCGCCCGTGGAGCTGACCCGCGCCGCCGAACTGGCCGCCCGCCCGGTGAGCTGGTTCGCCACCCGCGCCGAGGCGGCCCGCCGCTACCTGCGCGTCTCCGGGCTGGTCGGGCTGGTCCCGCCGGATGACCCGGTCGTGGACGCCGGGCTGCGCCAGGTGGACGGCCGGTGGCGCCTCGCCATGGACCCGACCGCCTTCGCCGTCGGCGAGCCCGACCTGACCGCCCTGCTGGCGGCGACCGACGTGCCGGTGCTGCTGGCACGCGGGGAACACGACCCGATGGTCACCGACGAACAGCTCAAGGAGTACGGGGTGCCGGTCGCCACGCTGCCCGGCCTCGGGCACAACGCCCACGTGCAGGACCCGGCGGCGGTGCTGGCACTGCTCGACCCGTACCGGTGAAGAGCTACACCGGTGCGGGTGCGGCCAGTTCCTGCGTCGGGGTCAGCTCCCGGCGGGCGGCGGTGAGGAACGCCTCGGCGTACGACTCGGCCGGGAAGTCGCCGAGGTAACGGCGCCGGGTGGCCCAGCGCGCCTCGGCCAGCGGGTCGGTGTCCAGCAGGTCCGTCAGCACACCGTCCAGGTTGGACATGTCCCGACGCAGCACGTAACCCGAACCGGCCAGCGGGAAGCGCTCCACGAACCGGTCGTCCTCGCCGCCCATGTCGGTGAGCGCGTACGGCTTGCCGGAGTAGAGGTAGTCCGAGATCACCCCGGACACGTCGGAGACCAGCGCGTCGGAGGAGTTGACGCACTCGGTCAGGCTCAGCTCCCGGGCCGCCGCGCCGAACACGTGCTGCCGGCCGGTGCGGGCCCGGTCGGCAGCCAGCAACTCGGTGAGCCGGCCCAACTGGCGCGCCGACGCCGGGTTCTGCGCGGTGTACGGGTGGGCCCGCAGGATCACGGTCGCGCCGCGATCGAGCAACCGACGCAGCAGCTGCTCGGCCACCGGCAGCGAGCAGTAGTCAGCGTCGGCGTGGTGCCCGGTCCAGGTGGGCGTGTAGAGCACGGTGGGGTGGGCCAGGCCCCGCGCCGGCTCCGGGCGTACCTCGATCGACTCGACCTGCGGACGGCCGACCACCACGAACTTGTCCGCGGGAATCTGCACCCCGGCGCGGGCGTACCTGTCGATCGCGGCCGGGCCGGCCACGAAGATCCGGTCGAAGATCCCGGACACCGGGTTGGCGCTCGGCGCCTTGTCGCTGTCGCCGTGGTGCAACTGCACGTGGGTGAGCTGGGTGAAGCGGATGCAGTGGCTGTTCTTCGCCCCGTGGTTGACGTAGAACGCAGCCCGAATGCTCGGCACCAGCGCCTCGTCCATGGCCCGCAGGGTGGGGCAGTAGACCACCGGAGCGTCGGTGGCCGCCGCGATCGGGGCCAGGAACTCCGGCTCGCGGAGCATGACCAGGAAAGGTCGGCCGATCCGTTGCAGGTACGGCAGCCACATGGTGACCTGGTATTCCGAGCCGGGCGGGGCGGAGAAGTAGAGCACGAACTCCGGCTGGTGCCGACGCAGCGCGCGGCCCACCGCCCCACCGCCGACGCCCGGCCGGAACCGCCGCCGGGCCAGGTCCAGCGCGACCGCCCCGGCACCCGCACCGACCAGCAGGCTGGCGACCAGTGGCACCACGGCCGGCAGGGTCAGCGCGGCGGCGAGCGCCACCACGGTGAGCAGCCCGAGCAGCGCGGTGCCGAGCTGGTCGGCGACCAACGGCGTCCAGGCGCGAACCGGCAGGTTCGCCGAACGGATCTCCAGGTTGCCGGCGGTACGCAGGGGCCCCACCAGCAGCACCAGCCCCAGCATGACCAGTGCGGTGGCGACCAGCGCCAGGTCGAACCCGTCGTCCAGCCGCCGCGAGTAACCCACCAGGACCGCGGCGGCGATCAGCGTCGTCTCCGCGACGAGGTCAGCGCCGGGCCGGATGCGCTGCTCGACAGCCGAGGCGACCACGGCCGCGACGGCCAACGCCAGGCCCCAACCGGTGGCGTCGGTGAGCGCCAGCACGACGAAGGCCAGGACGGCCAACCCGGTGCTCAGGCAGCGGGCAGCCAACTTTCGGACCAGGTCGCCGCGCATGTCGCTCCGTTCGTGGTTCCGCAGCCGTGGGCGTCAGTTGGCCGACGCCACGTCGGCCGGTGCCTCGACCTGACCCGGCCCGGCCTGCGCCGGCACGCTCGGCGTGGGCCCGTCCCCGGGCGCCCGGCGTACGTCGATCACCTGGCCGGTCAGGTCGGAGATCAGCACGTCCAGGGACGACTGGGCGACGGCCTCCGCGGCGAGCAGCGTGTGCTCCGGCTCCTCGCCGAAGGCCCGCGTCCGCATCGGGGTGGCGGTCCGCTCCGGGTTGATGCAGTTGACGCGTACGCCGACGTCGGCCCACTCGTCGGCGAGCGCCTGGGTGAGGTTGACCAGGGCGGCCTTGGTGGCCGAGTAGAGCGCGTAGCGGGCCCGCCCCCGGGTGTAGGAGCTGGAGGTGTAGAGCAGCAGCTGACCCTTGGTCTGCTGCAGGTAGGGCAGGGCCTGACGGGCGATGGTCACCGGGCCGACGAAGTTGACCTGGAGCAGCCGGTCCATGGTCTCCTCGTCCATCTCGGCGAGGGCGCCCCGCTCCAGGATCCCGGCGGTGACCACCACGTGGTCGATCCGACCGGTGGCCTCGAAGGCGGTCGTCAGCGCGGCCTCGACGTCCTCGGCCCGCTCCACGTGGGTGCCCGTGCTGGAGCGGCTGAACGGGAAGACCTGGGCGCCGAAGCGACGGGCCAGCTCGGTCAGCTCGTGGCCGATGCCGTAGCTGCCGCCGAACACCACGATGGTGCGGCCGGTCAGCTCCTCGCTGTAGCTGCGGTGGTCGGTCAGCCGGGGTGCCTGCGCCGCCGCGAGCTGGAAGAGCTTGTCGGCCAGGTGTACGTCGACCGGGTGGGTGACCTTGATGTTCTCGTCCGAGCCGTCGATCACCTTGATCGGGGTGCCGGGCAGGTAGCGCAGCACCACGCCGCAGTCGTCGGTGGCGGCGAAGTTCGGGTCACCCTCGGCGATGCGGTACGCCTCACGGATGGTGGGGGAGCGGAACGCCTGCGGGGTCTGCCCCCGGCGCAGCCGGGACCGCACCGGGATGTCGGTGATGCAGTCGTTGTCGTCCACCTGGATGATCGTGTCCGCGGACGGGATGGCCACGTCCACGGCGTCGTAGGTCCAGAGCGCGTTGACGCACTCACGCACGATCCGTCCGCTGAGCAGCGGGCGCACCGCGTCGTGGAAGAGGATGTTGCAGTCCTCCGGACCGACCGCGTCCAGCGCGATCCGGGTGGTGGTGTTGCGGGTGTCACCACCCTCGATCACCTTGGTGACCTTGCGCAGGCCGGCCTTCTCGACGATCTGCTGGGCGTCGTCGACGTGGCCGGACGCCATCAGCACGATGATCTCGTCGATCTCGGGTGCCGCCTCGAAGACCGCCAGGGTGTGCTCGATGATCGGCTTGCCGGCGATCTTCAGCAGTTGCTTCGGGATGCCGAGGCCCAGCCGCGTCCCGGTGCCGCCGGCCAGAACCACGGCCACCGTCCGCGAGGGCCGCCACGGCGTCGGGGTCTCCGCTTCGGCGTCCGGGCCAGTGGTCTGGTCCTGCGTCATTGCCGGATCCTCACTCTCAGGGATGCGTAAACGGAAGGTTCCGCCCGAGCGGCGACGGGATGAACCTTAACGCGCGGACCGCGCCGCCCCAACGCGGGCGACGCGGTCCGTGGCGTCGTGTCGATGCCGAGGGTGCTACTTGCTGTTCGCGTACGCCTCGTAGGCGCGGACGACCTCGTCGGTGGGGCCGTCCATCCGCAGGACGCCCGATTCCAGCCAGATCGTCCGCTCGCAGGTGTCCCGTACCGAAGAGAGCTGGTGGCTGACCAGGAACACCGTGCCCGCGCCCTCGCGCAACTCCCGCACCCGCTGCTCGCTGCGCTTGCGGAAGCCCTTGTCACCGGTGGCGAGCGCCTCGTCGATGAGCAGCACGTCGTGCTTCTTGGCGGCGGCGATGGAGAACCGTAGCCGGGCCGCCATGCCGGAGGAGTACGTCCGCATCGGCAGACTGGCGAAGTCGCCCCGCTCGTTGATCCCGGAGAACTCGATGATCCCGGCGGCCTGCCTGGCCACGTCATCGGGATGCATGCCCATGGCCAGGCAGCCGAGGGTGACGTTCCGCTCGCCGGAGAGGTCGTTGAGCAGGGCGGCGTTCACGCCCAGCAGCGACGGCTGCCCCTGGGTGTAGATCGCGCCCCGGTTGACCGGCAGCAGGCCGGCGATGGCCCGCAGGATGGTGGACTTGCCGGAGCCGTTGGTGCCGATCAGCCCGATCGCCTCGCCCCGGTACGCGGTGAAGGAGATTCCCTTGACCGCGTGCACCTCCCGGATGTTCGGGGCGGAGGTGCGCTTGACCAGCCGACGCAGCGCGGCCACCGGCGTGGTGCCGCCGCCGGCGCCCTGGTGCACCCGGTAGATGATGTGCGCGTCGTCCACGACGACGGTCGGGATGCGCTCCTGCGTCGACGTCATCGTCGCGCTCGCCTCGGTGGGCGTGTCGAAGTGCTCAGCCACGGCCGTACTCCTGTTCCCCGCGCCAGAAGTAGATGAAGCCGCCGACCCCGGCGACCAGCGCCCACCCGGCGCCGACCAGCCAGAGCTGAGTCAGCGACTCGTTGAGCAGCGGTGCCTCCTCGAGCAGCGTGTACCGCGCCAGCTCGATGTAGACGAGCAGCGGGTTGTACTGCACCAACGTCGTCGCCCAGGCCGGCAGCCGCTCGAAGAGGCTGACGCTGTAGAGGACGCCGGAGCCGTACATCCAGGTGCGCAGGACGAACGGCATGACCTGCTTGAGGTCACTCGCCTTGGAGCCCATCCGGGCCACCAGCAGCACCACGCCGGCGTTGAACACCGCCTGCAGGAACAGGGCCGGCACCAGCAGCAACCACTCCAGCGTGAGCGGCTCGCCGGTGACCAGCACGATGCCGATCAACACCACCATCGACGCCAGCAGCTGCTGGAACTGCGTCAACGTGGTGGACAGCGGCAGGCTGGCCCGGGGGAAGTGCAGCGCCCGGATCAGCCCCAGGTTGCTGCTGATCGCCTGGGTGCCGGTCAGGACCGCGCTCTGGGTGAAGTTGAAGATGAACAGCCCGGTGGTCAGGTAGGCGATGTAGTTCGGCATGTCGTTCTGTGCCAGCACCACCCCGAAGATCAGGTAGTAGACCGCCGCATTGGTGAGCGGGGTGAGCACCTGCCAGAGCTGACCCAGCTTGGCGTTGCTGTACGAGGCGACCAGCTTGGCGTTGGCGTACGCGGCGATGAAGTGCCGGTACGCCCATAGTCGGCGGCTGTACTCGACGACGCTGGGGCGCTCACCGGCGACCCGTAGCCCGTGTCGAGCGGCCAGCTGCGCCTGGGTCAGGCCCGTGTCGGGGTCGACCAGCGCGGTGGTGGCCATGGAAATGGCGCTCCGATCTCTGTGCAGACGGGGTGGCTCGCGACGATGGGATCCTAGTGGGAAATGTGCGCGGGGCGCCGCCTCGTCGCTGCGAGGACAGTAGTCCGAAACACGTCGGGACGCAACCGTATCGTCGTTGCGTTACTCTGGTCCCCGTGACCTGCGATAAGAGCCCTGGATGACGACCGAGAAGAGGCGGGCCCCGGCCGGAGCGGCGGTGCTGCGCGACGAGATCACCGCAGCGATCCGGCGTGCGCTGATGCAGGAGCTCGCCGCCGTCGGCTACGGCCGACTCTCCATCGAGGCGGTGGCCCGGCGGGCCGGCGTCAGCAAGACGGCGATCTACCGCCGGTGGAGCTCGAAGCACGACCTGGTGCTGGAGATCGTCGCCTCGGCGGCACACGGCAAGCTGCCGGCGTTGGACACCGGCACCCTGCGCGGTGACCTCGCCCTGCTGTTCCAGGCGGTGGCGCACGCGCTGCGGCACCCGCTGGCGTCGCAGATCATCCCCGACCTGCTGGCCGAGGCCGCCCGCAACCCGAGCATCGACGAGACCCTGCGCCGGGTGCTGCACGCGCGCCAGCAGGAGATCGGCGGTCGCCTGGTCACCCGTGCGGTGCAGCGCGGCGAGCTGCCCGCCGACACCGACCCGGACGCGGCGGTCGACCTGATCGTGGGTCCGCTCTACTGGCGGCTCGCCATCGCCCGTCTTCCCCTCACCGACGGGTACCTCGACGACCTGGTCGAATCCGTGGCCGCCGGGCTCGGCGCCGACAGTGCCCTGCCCCGCCCTCGGCCGGCCCCGATCGCGGGTTGACCAGGCACCCGACACTCGGCCGCCCGCCGCAGTGGTCCGTCTGTCCGATTCCGCTAGGCTGCCCCCTTGGCACCCGGCTGTCATCGATCAGACATCCGCTTTTCGCCCTCAATTCGCCGCCGGACGACAAGGACGCCCCGTGACGCAAGTCGAAGACGCTGTTGCGACTCCAGCGCCAGCCGACCAGAGGAACGCCGCGAGCGCGGGTGCTCGACCCGGCGGCAGCAGTCGGCGCGGTCTGATCGGGCGGCTCAACGCCGTGGTGGCGGGTACACCCGTCGTGTTCACCGACGCGGCGGTGGTCAGCTTCGCCATCTGGACGCTGCTCTACCACCTCAACCTCGGCCTCAACCTGCGCCCGTCCGTCATCTTCCTGATCTGGGCCGTCCTGCAACCGGTCGCTGCGTACGTGGCCTGGAAGCTGCGCCGCCGCGACGTGGCCCCACGGCCGACCGACGACGAGGCGGTGACCGGCCCCGCCGACGCCCCCGTCGACCGCGCGTCGGTGCTGCGTCGTTACGCCCTGCCGGTCGTCACCGCGGTCGGCGCCGCGAGCTTCGCCGCCTTCGGTAAGGGGGCGTTGAGCTGGTGGTTGGCGGCCGGGTTCGGTCTGGTGTCGGTGGTCTCCGCCTGGCTGACGCTGCCCCGGGCCGGCAGGTCGGGCGGCGCGGTCGCCGCCGCGCCCGTCCGGGCCACCACCCCGGTGCAGGGGTACGTGGTCCTCCTCGTCTCCCTGGCCGCCGCGTACTTCGCCACGCTGTTCAACCGGGTGTCCCTCGACGACGTCTTCTACGTCGGCAAGTCGGTCTGGGTGGCCGAGCGGGACACCATCCCGTTCAAGGACTTCCTGTTCACCGAGGGTGTGCTGCCGGGCGGTTCGGCGAACCCGCCGCTGCCCTCGTTCGAGGTGTTCGTCGGGGCGCTGGCCCGGGCGCTGCACGTGCACACCGCGTCGGTGCTGTGGTACCTCCTGCTGCCGGTGCTGGCCGTCTTCGCGGTCCTCGCCCTGTGGCGTCTCGTGCAGCGGTGGGCCCCCCGGCGTCCGCTTGTCGTGTTCGGTGTGGCGGCGGCCCACATCCTGCTGGTGGCGTACTACGCCGACGCCCTGAACACCTACCACCTGCCCCGACTCACCCAGGGCAAGAGCGTCTTCGTGCACGCTCTGATCCCCCTCGCCTGGGTGTACCTCACGGATTACCTGGAGCACCGCTCACGGCGCGCGTTGGTCCTGCTCACGTTGCTCTCCGTCGCCAGCGTCGGGTACACCACCACCGCCGTCATCCTGCTGCCACTGCTCGCCGGGGCGGCCGGCGTGGCGCTGCTGGTCGCCCGCCGACTGCGGGAGGCCGTCCTGTGCTTCCTGGCCGCCACGGCCTATCCGCTGCTCTCCGGCGTGCTCGTGCAGGTGCTGCGCGGTGGTGTGGAGGAGGCCGCCGCGACGTACGCCCCGCTGCAGGAGCTGCGGACCATCTACGAGCTCACCCTGTGGCTCGGCGTCCTCGGTCTCATCGGCGGGCTCGCCGTCTGGTGGTCTCCCCTCGTGCTCCGCCGTGGTGTGCCACAGCAGCTCGCCGTCGGTGCGGCGCTGGCGGTGACGGTCCTGATGGTCCCCGGGGTGTTGAAGCTCGGTGGTGACCTGAGCGGTCTGACGGCGGTGCTCTGGCGGGTGCCGTGGATCCTGCCGGTGCCGGCGCTCGTCGGTGCCCTCGCGGTCATCCGCCTGCCGGGGCTGGCCCGGGCGAACCGGGTCCTCGCCGTCGCCCTGCCCGTGCTCCTGGTGTTCGTCTTCTACACCCAGGGCAAGCCGATGTGGTACGGCGGTAAGGCGCTCGAGAGCAGCCCGACCTGGCGGATGCCGGACAACCGCAAGGCCGCCTCGTTCTGGATCAAGAACCTGGACCGCCCCGCCGGCCTGGTGCTCGCCCCGTCGACGGTGATGCGTGCGCTCCCGCAGGTCACCGCGGAGGTCCGGGTGGTGCTGCCGCGCGACCTGTACCTCACCGACTACGGCCCGACGACGCCGTTCGCAACGGACCGGCTGCTGCTCGCGAAGTTCGCCGACGGCGAGCCCGTCGACAGCTCCGCGGTCGCCGGGGCGATGGACCGCGTGGGCGTGGGCCTGGTCTGCGTATGGAAGGGCAACACCACCGTCCCCGCTGTCGCACCCACCCTGGGGTTGGAACCCTTCGCGTCGCGCAAGGCGCCGGGGGCGATGGTCTGCTACCGCGTCGGTGCCCCCGGCTCGGCAACCGGCGGATCCTGAGGACGGTCGCGTTGCAGGGTTTTGACCGGAATGGTGCTCGGATACCCGCTCGATGCCACCGCGCCCGTTCGCGTTAAGGTCGCAGTCACGTCCGCCAGCCTCGCGCTGGCGTGACGTGACGAGCGCCCGCCAGGCGCTTCAGTCTCGGCTCCTGGTGCGCGCGTAGACCCGAGCCCCAGCCCGACACGAAAATCGTAGGGAGCGAACTCGCTTGTTCGGCACGTTGTCAGGTCGTCTCGGAGCGGCCGCCAGTGCGGCGCTGCTGGTGCTGGCCTACCTGGTCATGCTCGTCGCTGGCGCATTCGGCTGGGTCGCGCTGTTCGCGGTCGTCGGGCTGGTCGCCGTGTTCGGCGACTTCTTCCTCGCCCGCTGGTCTCCGACATCGCACCTGCTGCTGGAGAAGGCGGGCCTGCACTGGTCGTACCGGCAGCTGACCCGGGACCTCTCGGCCGTGTTGCTCGTCGCCGCCGAGGTCCGGCTCAGCGGCGGCGAGCTGACCCTGCTGCTGGTGCTGCCGGCCGTGGTGTGGGTCGCGTCCGTCTTCGCCGGGGCGCTCTCCATCATGATCGAGCGTCGTAACCCGATGTCCGCCCTGGTGCGCAACATCGAGTTGGGTCCGCTGCGCTCCGCCCCCCAGCCGCCGGCCTGGGTGACGGCCGTCACCGGCGAACGGATGCCGCTGCTCAACCTGCTGCTGGTGCCGGCCGCCGTGGCTGCCGCGGTGCAACACGACGCGACGCCGTTCCTCGCCGCCGGCACGGTGGCGGTCGTCGCGACCGGTGCGGTGGCCGCCGCGCTCGCGCTGACCTGGCTGCGGGGCCGGGGTGCGCCGCAGGCGCCGCTGCTGCCCGCCGTCCAACGCTGGCTGGACACCCACCGGCCCGAGGTCGCGCTCTACTTCGCCGGCCCGGCCAAGGACGTCTACCAGGCCAACATGTGGCTCGCCCCGACCGAGGCGCTCCAACAGCGCGCGGTGGTGCTGATGCGCAGCCGGGAGGCGTTCCTGGAGTTGGCCGACACCCGACTGCCGGTGATCTGCGTACCGGCGGGGGTCGACTTCATGAACCTCGACCTCAGCGGCGTCCGCGCGGCGCTCTACGCCGCGAACGTCGGCGCGAACATCCACATGCTTCGCGAACCCACCACGAAGCACGTCTTCGTCGGGCACGGCGACAGCGACAAGCAGGCCAGCGTCAACCCCTACAGCAAGGTGTACGACGAGGTCTGGGTCGCCGGGCTGGCCGGCCGGGAGAGGTACGCCCGGGCCGGCGTGGGGGTGCTCGACTCGGACATCGTAGAGATCGGCCGACCGCAGCTCGCCGGGGTGCACACCTTCGGCGCGGAGTCGGTGGACCGGCCGTTCACCGTGCTCTACGCCCCCACCTGGGAGGGTTGGCTCGACGACGATCCGTACCACACCTCGCTGGTGCTGATGGGTGAGCGGATCGTCAAGGGGCTGCTGGCCACGAGCCCCCGACTGCGGCTGGTCTACAAGCCGCACCCGCTCACCGGCTCGCGGTCAAACGCGGCCAGGGCGGTGCACGAGCGGATCGTCGCGGCCATCCGTGCCGCGGGCGGCAACCCGGACGCGTCCTCGCTGGACGGCACCGCCCACCTGGTGGTCACCGGTCGTACCCCAGCCCTGTTCGACTGCTTCAACCAGACCGACCTGCTGATCAGCGACGTGTCCAGCGTGGTCTCCGACTTCGTGCAGAGTCAGCGCCCGTACGTGGTGGCCAACCCGGCCGGCCTGTCCGAGGACGAGTTCCGCCGGGAGTACCCGACGGCGCGGGCCGCGTACCTGCTCTCCAAGGACTGCGGCGAGCTGGAGAAGATCGTGTCGGTGACCCGGGCCGGCGACGACCCGATGACCGAGGCCCGCAGGGACCTGAAGACCTACCTGCTCGGCCCCGCCGAGGCGAACCCGATGGACCGGTTCCAGGAGGAGATCGACCGCCTCTGCCGGTGAACCGCACGGATGGCGTTGCGCGCCCGGCCCGACACCTCTCGGGCCGGGCGCGGCCGTGTCAGCCCAGCAGAGCGGCCACCGCCTCGGCGGCCGGGGTGTCCGCGGGCAGCGCCTGCGCCGCCACCACCGCGGCGACCGGCAGCGGACCGTACACGTGCGGGAAGAGCTGCCCGCCGCGCGACGGCTCCCAGCGCAGCGCGTCGCCCAACCGGTCCTCCGCGACACTCAGCAGCGTCAACCCGGTCGCGCCGGCGAAGTGCCGCCGCGCCGTCTCCACCACCTGGTCGCCGTCGGAGAGGTGGATGAAACCGTCCTGCCGGTCCACGGCGGAGCCGGTGAAGGCGCCGGCGGCGAGGGCGTCGCCCCATTCCGCGCTGGACAGCAGTTTGTAGATCACCTCGGCAGCCTACGGTGCTGGTGTGGGCGCGCTGAGCGGTTTTCGTCGGTACCGCCGCGCTCGTCGCCCCCGGCCGGGCATGCTCAGGTCAAGGGCCGCGGAGGGGATGGGCGATGCAGAGCTACGACGACGACTGGACCGACAGCCAGCGCGCGCTGTACGACGAGTGCTACCGGGCCGGCGGTGAGTGGGCCGAGGACCCGGACACTCCGTCCGACGACGTCCAGTATGTGATCAACCTGGCCGAGGCGGACGACGACGCCTTCCAGGATGCCGAGATCGACTATCCGCCCCTGGTCGACGCGGTCACCCAGGCCAGCGGCGTCACCGTCACCAGCGTGCCGGCCAGCCACGAGGACCCGGGCTTCCGCGGCTTCACCGACGGCGTCCGGGACGCCACCGCCGACGACGTCTTCGGCCTCTAGGGTCTGCGTCGGAGCCCTTGGCCGGCACATCGCGGTAGGCGGCCTCCCACTTCGCGCACGCTTCTGCCACCATTCGCAGAACGGCGTTGCGACGGACGGGGGCACGGGTGCGGATCCTGCTGGTGGAGGACGACCGCCGGGTCGCCGGTGCGCTCTCCTCCGCCCTGACCCGCCGTGGGTACGAGGTCGAGCACGCGGCCACCGTCGCGGCCGCGCTCTCCGCTGCCCCGTGCGACCTGGTGTTGCTCGACCTGACCCTGCCCGACGGGGACGGCACGGACCTGTGCCGGGAGCTGCGCCGCCGCAGCAGCCAGCTCGGCATCATCGCGGTGACGGCGCGGGGCGAGGAACGGGATCGGGTGCTGGGTCTGCGCCTCGGCGCGGACGACTACGTCGTCAAGCCGTTCTCGATGGTGGAGTTGCAGGCCCGGATCGAGGCGGTGCTGCGTCGGGCCGCGAACGCCGCACCGGAGCGGCACCTCATCGAGGCCGGGTCGGTGCGCATCGACGTGGCCGCCCGGACGGTGACCGTGGACGGTCGCGCCGTCACGTTGACCCGCAAGGAGTTCGACGTGCTGCTCTCGTTGGCCCGCCAGCCCGGGGTGGCGGTGCCGCGCGATCGGATCCTGCTCGACGCGTGGGGCACCACCTGGGCCGACCGGCACACGGTCGAGGTGCACGTCGGGTCACTGCGCGGCAAGCTCGGTGACGCCCGCCTGGTGGAGACCGTCCGCGGCGTCGGCTACCGACTGCGCGACGCGTGAGGGGCTGACGTGCGCCGCCGACTGGTGATCAGCTACCTCCTGCTGATGGTGCTCGTCCTCATCGCGTTGGAGACACCGCTGGCCGTCACCATGGCCAGCCGGGAGACCGAACGGGTCCGTGCCGACCGGCTCGCCGACGCCACCCGGTTCGCCTCGCTGGCCGGGCCGGCGTTGCGCGACGGTGGGCCGGGCCCGATCGAGTCGGAGCTGACCAGCTACGACAACCTGTACGCGATCGCCGTCGCGGTCGTCGACCGGGACCGGAGCACCCCGGTCGCGTCGCCGAGGTGGCAGCCCGCCCCGGAGACGGCGACGGTTCTGGACATCGCGCTGTCCGGGCAGCAGACCAGCGCGCCCGAGTCGGTCTGGCCCTGGACGACCGGCCCGGTGGTGGTGGCCGCCCCGATCAACGACGGTGGTGAGGTGCTCGGCGCGGTGGTGATCGTGACCCCGTCCGACCAGATCCGCCGAGCTGTCGTCGCGTGGTGGCTGCTGCTCGCCCTGGCTGGTCTGCTCGCCGTGCTGGCCTGCGTGCTCACCGCGTTCGGGTTGGCCGGTTGGGTGCTGCGCCCGGTCACCGAACTGGACGCGGTCACCCACGAGATCGCCGAGGGTGACCGGGGGGCCCGGGTCCAGCACCGCCTGGGCCCTCCGGAGCTACGCCGCCTCGCGGCCAGTTTCAACCACATGGCCGACGTGGTGTCCGACGTGATGGATCGGCAGCGCGCCTTCGTCGCGCATGCCAGCCACCAACTGCGCAACCCGCTCACCGCGCTCCGGCTGCGGGTGGAGGAGCTGGGCCCCAGCCTCACCGACCCGGACGGCCGGTCCGAGCACCGGCTGGCTCTGGAGGAGACCGACCGGTTGGCGTTGGTGCTCGACGCGCTGCTCACCCTCGCCCGGGCCGAACGGGAGGAGAACGAGCGGGTCACCGTGGACGCAGCCGCCGTGGCCGCGTCCCGGGTGGCCGCGTGGGCGCCGCTGGCCCGGCACCGTTCGGTCGCGTTGCGGTTGGCCACGACCGACGCCCCGGCGTACGCCCAGACCGTGCCGACCGCCGTCGACCAGGCGCTGGACGCGTTGATCGACAATGCGGTGAAGTTCAGCGGGGCGGGCGGGGCGGTGACGGTGACCGTGGCCCGCCGCGACGACGGGGTGGCGCTGGAGGTACGCGATTCCGGCCCCGGTATGACCGAGAGTCAGCTCGGCCAGGCGACCGAGCGGTTCTGGCGAGCGCCGGACGCCCAGAACGTGGACGGCGCGGGGCTGGGCCTGACCATCGCCGCCGTGCTGGTGGACGCGTCCGACGGGCGGCTCACCATGCGCCCGGGGGAGTCACGTGGGCTGGTCGCCGCCCTGTGGTTCCCGGCGGCGGAGCCCGACCCGCCGGTGGAGCCCCTGGACGAGGAGTCGACTGCCGACCTGCGGCCCGCCCCGGCGCGGTGACGGCAGGTCGTCAGGGTTTCGCCGCGCGGTACCAGGCGGCGGCTCCGGGGTGCAGCGACAGCGGCGCGGTGACGATCGCCGAGCGGGGGCTCATCCGCCCCGCCGCCGGATGGGCGGCGGCCAGTTCGGCCCGGCGTTCCATCAACAACCTGGTCACCTGCCGGACCAACCGCTCCGGCAGGTTGGCCCGGACGATGAGGTAGTTCGGGTCGGCCACAGTGGTCACCGCGTCCACCCCGTACACCGAGCGGGGGATGTCCCGGGAGACGTAGACCTGGCCGTAGCGGTCGCGCAGCGGCTCGGTCCACTCGCTGAGGTCCACGATCCGGGTGGCGCTGCGCCAGGCCAACTCCTCGATGCCCCGCACTGGCAACCCGCCGGAGAAGAAGAACGCGTCGATCCGCCCGGAACGCAGCGCCGCCACCGAGTCGTCCAGCCCGAGCCGCTCCCGACGCACCTCGTCGCCGCCGAGCTGGGCCACCTCCAGCAGCCGGGTCGCGGTGATTTCGGTGCCCGAGCCGGGCGCGCCGACGGAGACGCGACGGCCGCGCAGGTCGGCGACCGTGCGCACCGGACCGCCACCGGTGCTGACCAGGTGCAGTTGGTCGTCGTACACCCGGGCGATGGCCTGGACCGTGGGGTTCTCCGCCGTGGTGGTGGGCAGCACGTCGGCCTGGGTGAAGCCCAGCTCGGCCGCGCCGGAACCGACCAGTTGGACGTTCTCCGCCGACGCGGCGGTGACCACCACGCTGGCCCGCACGTCGGGGAGTTCCCGGTTGAGGATCGCCGCCAGCGACTGGCCGAACGCGTAGTAGACGGCGGTGGGGCTGCCGGTGGCGATCCGGATCGTCGTCGGTGCGGTCGGGGCGTCCCGGCAGCTGGAGACGGCCAGGTTCGCGACCAGCAGCACCGTCATCAGGGCGGCCGGCCCCGCGCGGTGGTGGCCGGGCCGGCTGGACGAGGTACGACTCACGCGGTGCACTGTGCGCCGTCGCACCGGCGCGCGCAAGCCCCATGTGCGCCGTCGCACCGGTACGCGCAGGCTCCTTGTGTGCGCCGTCGCGCGGGCGCGCGCAGGCTCCTTGTGCGCCGTCGCGCGGGCGCGCGCAGGCTTCTTGTGCGCCGTCGCGTCGGGCGGGTGTGGCCGGCGCCCCGGTCAGCAGGCCGGCCGACGTGCCGACGGCGCGACCGCGCCCCGTGCCGTCGCCGGCCCGCGCGCCGGCTCCAGCGCCGCGCTGCTCAGGATCCGCGCCCGGTCCGGGCCGTCGGCCACGCTGACCAGAAAGCAGCCGGTGCCCGGGCGGAGCCGGGCCGGCACGTCGAGCACGGCGGCGCTCCGGATCAGCACCGCGGCCAGCTCGCGGTCGGTGAGCCGTACGCCGAGGATGTGCCGGCGGACGTGCCGCCCGGCGGCCAGCAGCGCCGACCGCCACGCCGCCGCCGCGAGCCGGCTCACCAACCGTCGCCGTGCCGGCGAGGCACCGGGCAGCGGCCCGCCGAGCAGCTCACGCCGCCCCTGCCACCAGCCCGCGTCCAACACCCGGGTGTACGCGTCCTGGTGCTCCTGCGGCACCCAGAGCCGGTGCAGCTCGTAGCGGCGGCGCAGACCGCCGACGACGACCTCGTGGGTGACCGGGACGTCCAGTCGGGCGAGCAACTGCCGCATCCGTTGCGCCGCGTCCTCCCGGTTGAACTCCACCCCCGGTGCGTGCGCCGGGCGTGTCGCGGTCGGCCGGGCGGTGGTCGGGGGTGGCGTGCAACGCAGCAGGCAGGCGGCCTCGAACGCGTCGCCCAGGGTCAGCCAGTCCAACGGAGGTGGCGGCGCCGGGGAGCGGGGCCGGTCGAGCAGGGCGGGTTCGGGGGTCAACGGAGGCTCCCTTGTCGGAGTCTGGGTGTCCCTACCGTGGCCCCTGCACCGTCGTTACGGAACTGCTCCGGCCCAGGCTTGAGCAAATCTTGCGGCTGCCGACCCGTCAGAGGTCGGTGACCACCAGATCCACCTGCCGGATCCGGCCCGGCGCGGTGGCCTGCTCCACGACGGTGTACTTCAGCTCGCCCAGCGTGCCGATCAGCTCGTCGGCGGTGCGGGGTCGGGCACCGGCGACGAGCAGGTCGCGGACCAGACGCCCCTTGGTCGCCTTGTTGAAGTGGCTGACCACCGAGCGGACCGGCACCCCGTCGACCTCCCGCTCGTGCAGCACCCGCACGGTGACGGTCCGCTCGGCCAGCGTCCCGCGCGGCGTCCAGGTGGCCGCGTACGCGCCGGAGCGCAGGTCCAGCACCGGACCTTTGCCGGCGGCGGCGTCCAACACCGGCGTCAGCTCCGTGCGCCAGTACGCCGACAACCCCCCGACACCCGGCAGGCGAGCGCCGATCGGGCAGCGGTACGGGGGGATCCGGTCGGCCAGGCGGACCACGCCCCACAGCCCGGAGCTGATCATGATCGACCGACGGGCCGCCCGTTGTCCTGCGGCCGGCAACGAGGCCAGGTCCAACGCCTCGTAGAGCACCCCGGTGTAGAGCCGCTCGGCCGGCGCGGTGGCCGCCTCCCGCAGTCGGGCGTTGCGGCGCAGCTCGCCCCGCTGACCCTCGCTGAGCCCGAGCGCCGCCCGTCCGGCCTCCTCGTCCGGCCCGGCGCAGAGCGCCACCAGCGCGTCCAGCACCCGCTCGCGGGCCGGGTTCAGCTCGGGCAGCGAGACCCGGTCCGGGGAAAAGCGTCGTCCGGTGCCGGCGTCGGCCTTCCCCTCGGAGGGCGGCAGCAGGATGAGCATGGGTCTCCTCGACGGTGCAACGGCGGCGGCCCGGCCAGCGTACGACCCGCCCCTACCGCCAGGGTCGTACCGGGGTGTCGGGGTGGTACACGCGATAGCCACCGACCTCGCGCACCGGTGCGGCGTCCGCCCGGTCGGCGAGCAGTCGGCGCAGCCGCCGATCCATCGGCGAGTCGACCTCCACCACGTAGCCCGGCCGTTCGGCCCGCCCCACCTGCCGCCAGTACGGCAGGTAGCGGTTCTGCCCGGGGGACAGGTCTCCGTCGAGCACCCCGCAGACCACCGTCTCGTCCGTGTTGAAGATCAGCCGGTTGCAGGTCCAGTAGTCCCCGTACACCTGGTGGGGGCCGTCGGCGCGCAGCGCGGCGGCCAACTCCCGGGCCTGGCGCTCCTCGGTCCGGGACGCCTCGGTGCCGGTTGCCGCGAAGAGCGCGGTGATCGCCAGCGCGGTCGCGGTCAGTGCGACCAGCACGGCGGTGGACAGCGCCCCGGTGAGCCGGCCGAGCGCGCCGACCGTGCCCCGCCAACCGGCCACCGCCACCACCCAGAGCGGCCAGAGCACCGCCGGCAGCGACAGTTGCAGCACCGACAGGTACCGGGCGTTGTCCAGTGGGCTGGTCGCGGCGAGCGGGCTGCGCACGTACGACAGCAGGGTCAACGCGGCACCGACGACCAGCGCGAGCTGCACGACCGGCCCGACCCGCGCCCCACGCGGTGCCGCAGCCGCCCGTCCAGCCCGCTCCCCGCGCGACGCCCCGGCTGCCCGGCGGTACGCGAACACCGCGAACACCGCGCCGGCCACCAGCAGCACCGGATACAACACCCCGAACCACTGCTGCCATCGACCGCAGCCGTCCACCGGGCAGAGCCCGTGCGCCAGCGGCACCCCCTCCAGCAGGCCGCCCCGGACCCGGTCGGACCACGGCGGCAGCGGCCCAGCCTTGGTGCTGATCTCCCGGAACACCGACAACGAGTCGTCACCCGGACCGGCCCGCAGGTTGTCGACGAGCATCGGCGCCACCCCGACGACGGCCCCCGCCACCAGCAGCAGACCGGACCAACCGAGCAGTTCCCGCCGTACCGCCCACACCAGGGCCAGACCGGCCACCGCCAGGTACGGCAGGATCAGCCAGTCCGACCAGAGGGACAGCCCGACGAGCAGGCCGAACGCCGCGACCGCGAGCCGCCGGCGATGGACCGTGCCGGCGGCCAACCCCACCGTGATCAGCAGCATCAGCAGCACCGCCGGCTTCACCTCGGGTCGGCCACCGACCACGGTGAGCTGGTCGCGCACCACCCGCTCGCCTCCGAGCACGAGCAGGCCCACGACGAAGGTGGCGAACCAGGGTGTGCAGATCCGGCGGGTCAACCGGTGGATCAGGTAGAGGAACAGCGCGTACAGCGCGAGCATCGGCAACCGCAGCACCGGCCAGCTCGGTCCGGCCACCGCCACCAGGGGAGCCGCCAGGTACGACTCCACCATCCCCATGTAGTGCTGGCCGTAGAGGAAGACCGGGCGTTCCCGGCCCTGCCCGATGTGCAGCGCGGCAAGGCCGAACGTCGCCTCGTCGCTGTTCGACACCGGCACCGTGAACAGGGTCAGGACCAGCCGGTAGACCACACCGGCCACCCCGAGCAACAGCGCGACGAGCGCCGGCCGGTCGAGTCGCGGGCGCCATCGCCCACGGTGCTGCTCTTGATCTGACACGACCACGCCCCCGTCGTCGTCCCGACGGAGTGTTTCACGTTCGGCGGGGTCGCCGGGGTGGATCGGCGCAGCCGGGACGGCTCACGTGGCCGTGGCTGTCGACGTGTGGCAGGGTTGGCCCGTGCCACCCACTCCCGCCGGCCAGCTGGCCGTTCCGAACCTGCACCGGGCTGCGCGGATCGAGGACGCCGTTCACCAGCTCGTGCAGCGTCGGCTGCGGCGCACCGGCTGGCGGGTCAACATCGTCGCGTACACCGGCTATGGCGCACCGGGCTGGGTGCGGGTGATGTGCCGGGTGCTGCTGGGGCGTCCGGACACCCGCCAGCGGGGTCGGCTGGACAAGGTCCGCGGCTGGCGCAGCTTCACCACGCTGCCCAACAAACACGTCACGGTGACCATCGAGGCGGGCGGGGTGCGGCACGAGACGCAGGCCGACCGCAGCGGCTTCGTCGACACCCTCGTCGAGGCCGACCTGCCGCCCGGGTGGGGCACCGTCCGCCTCAGCGTCCCGGACGCCGAACCCGTCGACGCGCCGGTGCGCATCCTCGACCCGGACGTCAAGTTCGGCATCCTCTCCGACATCGACGACACGGTGATGGTGACCGCGCTGCCCCGGCCGCTGCTCGCCGCCTGGAACACGTTCGTGCTCGACGAACACGCCCGCGCCGCCGTGCCGGGCATGGCGGTGCTCTACGAGCGGCTGGTCACCGCGCATCCCGGCGCGCCGGTCTTCTACCTCTCCACCGGCGCGTGGAACGTGGCCCCCACCCTGACCCGCTTCCTGTCCCGGCACCTCTACCCGGCCGGGCCGCTGCTGCTCACCGACTGGGGCCCGACCGCCGACCGCTGGTTCCGCAGCGGCATGGAACACAAGCGGTCCACCCTGGCCCGGCTGGCCAAGGAGTTCCCCGACGTGCGCTGGCTGCTGGTCGGCGACGACGGCCAGCACGACCAGGAGATCTACCGGGAGTTCGCCGCCGCCCACCCGGAGAACGTCGCCGGGGTGGCGATCCGCCGTCTCTCCCCGACGCAGTCGGTGCTGGCCGGCACCCTGCCCGCCCCGGCCGGACGCCCGTCGTCCGGGCCGGTGGGGCAGAAGTGGCTCTCCGCCCCGGACGGCGCCGGCCTCTGGCAGTTGCTGCGCGACGCCGGCCTGGTCTGACCCCGCAGCTCGCGGCCGTCAGCCGGGGGCCTGCGCGTCGCCAAGATCCGCGCAACATCAGCGTTGTTGGTGTCTCCCGCACGTCGGAGGCAGCAACATCCGGGAAGTTGCGCGGATCTCCATGCCTCCGAGCACCCAGGGACGCCGGGCAGCCTGGGGTTGCCGTACTGCGCTACGGTCCCATCCGACCCGCCGGAGCGGGAGGCGGGAAGCGGAGGCGGGGATGCTGAGGTACGCGCAGCCACGGTTGGCGTCGGACGAACGAATCCTGTTCTCCCAGCGGGGATACCTCCCCTTAGGTGCGACGCCGTTGAGCGCCCACGGGGCCCTACTCATCCTCACCACCGGGCGCTTGCTCTTCGCACCTTCTCGGATCTGGAAGATCCGCAACCCCGCAGAGGGCTGGGTCCGCGCCAAGTCGATGAGCCTGTCCGACGTGACGGCCGCAGAACCCGCATCCGGCGCGCGGTTGACGATCAGTTCCAGGTACGGCGACACCGTCTCCTTCTGCGCCATCCTCCCTACCGGCCCGGGCTTTGTCTGGCAGGTGCGCGACGCCGTTCCCTACCGGGACGAGACGGTTCGGCGGATCAGGCAGGCAATCCGCGAATGACTCTGATGCCGATGAGGAGTTGGGGTGCCTGGTTCGGTGGTCTGCTGCTGTGGGCCGTGTTCGGCTTCATGATGGTGATGTTCAGCAGGAATCCGGCGAACGGCTGGGGTGGGTTGTTGCTGGTCGCCGCGTTCTTCGTCGGCATCTGTCACCTCGTCACGCTCGCCACCATGTTCTCCTACGTGAAGGTGACTCCGGCTGCCCTTCTGGTGGTCAACCCGGGACTGTCGACCGCGATACCGTGGAGCCGCGTCCAGGAGGTGGTCGCGGAGCGTGGTCTCGTGGTCAGGGTCACCGGTGCCGAGGATGTCCACTGCTACGCGTTCCAGCCCTCCGTCGTCGGCCACCTGACGGGGTATCGAGGAGCCCATCGAGCGGTCAAGAAGATCGTCAGTTATGGGCAGCGGGTCGCCGTCGCCGCCGATGAGGGCGAGCCGGAAAGAGCGGTTACCTGGCGGCGCCACCTGCTGTGGTTGGTGGGTGGCTGGTCGGTCTTCGCGTTGCTCGTACCCTCGTTGGTCCGCGTCCTTTGAGGAGCAGGCAGATGCCTGACGAACAGGTGGCCGCGACCAGGCGGCGTACGTCCTACCGTCTGCACGTGTTGTCCTGGCGACTGGCGTTCCTGGCAGGCGTCCTTATCGCGTTGACCCAGGTGCTGAGCGCCAATCACGTCATTGGTCACCTGGCTTCGGTGATCGTGGTCGTTCCACTTGTCGCGGTCTTCTGTGGTTCCTTGTTCCTGGTGCTCGTGACCGGCGCGATTCAGGCAGCCCACTTTTCGGTCAACCCTCTCGGGAGAGGGGCGGTGCGGCGGCAGGTCCGGTTCAGTCGCATGCTTCTGGTGGATCTGGTGACCCTGCCGTGGAATCCCAATGCCCGCCGGCATTGACCTACGGCTGGGCGTCGCCGGCAGCAAGCCCACGGAGGCCACCTTGTGCGACCCGGGCATCATCGCGGGCTGGTCGATAGCGACAAGCCATGGCCTGTTCGTCAACCTCTACAGCCAGTACGTTGGTTGGCGATGGAACTTGCGTCGAGCGTGGTCCGAGGTCTCGGTCAGGTGCGCGACGTCGGCTACCTCATCGAGGTCGGGGGATCTGACGTTTGTGTACGACAGGGACTGAGCCCACGGCAGCCACCGTATGTGGACCGCCTTCCGCGTAGCAGCGCCAGTCGACCGTGTCGTCGTCCCCGGTTGCCTCAGACCCTTCTCCCCGGCGGGAGACGCCTGCGACGGTCCGGTGCACGGGGCACTCTGGCCAAGCTTTCCAGAGGACGCCCATGACGGTGTCCTGGGCGGCTTCGGCGACGACGGCGATGATCGTGGCGGCAGTGTCCCCGGGCCGGACCTGGACCGGGTCGCCGTGAAAACGGCCGTCACGTAAAGCTACGAAAACCTCGCCTCTGCTGGTGACCAGGCGTAGTCCTTCGGCATCGCCGAGGGCTGTCTGCACATCTCTCTCCACGATGGCGAGCGCGTGGTCGAGCAGCGGGTGTTCGGCCGGTGCCGGTGGCGGCATGGGTCAGCCCTGGCGGAGCCAGACGGCACCCAGCGGCGGGACCTGGAGGGCCGCCGAGGCGACCATCCCGTGCCACGGCACGTCCTCGGCCCGCACCTCACCCAGGTTGCCCACCCCCGACCCGCCGTAGTGCTGCGCGTCGGTGTTGAGCACCTCAGCCCACGTCCCGCCGGCCGGCAGGCCGATCCGGTAGTCGTGCAGGGGCTGGGCGGAGAAGTTCGCCACGCACACCAGCGTCGAGCCGTCCGGGGCGATCCGGACGAACGACACGGTGTTGTTGGCGACGTCGTCGCCGGCGATCCAGCGGAACCCGGCCGGGTCGGTGTCCTGTGCCCACAGCGCCGGGGTGTCCCGGTAGACCCGGTTGAGGTCACCGACGAGGCGCTGCACGCCGGCGCGGGCCGGGTCGTGCAGCAGGTACCAGTCGAGGCCGCGCTCCTCGCTCCACTCCCGGTCGTCGGCCAGCTCGGAGCCCATGAAGAGCAACTGCTTGCCGGGGTGCGCCCACATGTACGCCAGCAGCACGCGGACGTTCGCCAGCCGCTGCCAGGTGTCGCCGGGCATCTTGCCGGCCAGGGAGCCCTTGCCGTGCACGACCTCGTCGTGGCTGATCGGCAGCACGTAGTTCTCGCTCCAGGCGTACGCCAGGGAGAAGGTGAGCTGGTGGTGGTGGTGCTGGCGGTAGATCGGGTCCTTCGAGGTGTAGAGCAGGGTGTCGTGCATCCAGCCCATGTTCCACTTGAACCCGAAGCCCAGCCCGCCGTCGGCGGTGGAGCGGGTGACACCCGGCCAGGCGGTGGACTCCTCGGCGATCATGACGACCCCGGCGTGGTGCTTGTAGACGGTCGCGTTCACCTCCTGCATGAGCGCGATGGCTTCCAGGTTCTCCCGACCGCCGTACTTGTTCGGCTCCCACTCGCCGTGGTTACGGGAGTAGTCCAGGTAGAGCATCGAGGCGACGGCGTCCACCCGCAGCCCGTCGACGTGGAACTGGTCGCACCAGTAGAGCGCGTTGGCGACCAGGAAGTTGCGCACCTCGCTGCGGCCGAAGTCGAAGACGTACGTGCCCCAGTCGGGGTGCTCGCCACGGCGCGGGTCGGGGTGTTCGTAGAGCGGGGTGCCGTCGAAGCGGGCCAGGGCCCACTCGTCCTTGGGGAAATGCGCGGGCACCCAGTCGAGGATCACGCCGATGCCGGCGGCGTGCAGCCGGTCCACCAGGTAGCGGAAGTCGTCCGGGTCGCCGAAGCGGGACGTCGGCGCGTAGTAGCCGGTGACCTGGTAACCCCAGGAACCGCCGAACGGGTGCTCCATCACCGGCAGGAACTCCACGTGCGTGAAACCCAACCCGGTGACGTACTCGGTCAGCTGCTCGGCCAACTCGCGGTAGCCCAGGCCGGGCCGCCACGAGCCGAGGTGCACCTCGTAGACGCTCATCGGTTCCTGGTGCGGCTGCCGTTCGGCCCGCCGGGCCAACCAGTCCGCGTCGTTCCACCGGTACGTCGAGTGGTGCACCACCGACGCGGTGGCCGGCGGCACCTCCGCATACGCCGCCAGGGGGTCGGCCTTGTCCCGCCACTGCCCGTCGGCACCGAGGATCCGGTACTTGTAGCGGGCCCCGACGCGGGCGTTGGGCACGAACAGTTCCCACACGCCGGTGGAGCCGAGCGACCGCATCGGCCAGCCGTCGTCGGGCGCCCAGCCGGTGAAGTCACCGATCACCCGGACACCGCGGGCGTTGGGCGCCCACACGCTGAACGCCACGCCCTCGTCGAAGACCCGGGCGCCCAGCGCGTCCCACAGCCGCTCGTGCCGGCCCTCGCCGATCAGGTGCAGGTCCAGCTCACCGAGGGTCGGCGGGTAGCGGTACGGGTCGTCGTGCGTGGCACCGTCGACCTCCACCCGGTAGTCGAGCACGGTGCCCTCGACGGTGGCCTCGAAGACGCCCACGTCGTGCACCCGCTTCATCGGGTACCGCTCGTCGCCGACGAGCAGCACCACGTCGCCGGCTCCCCGGCGCAGCGTGCGGATCGTGGTCGAGGAGTCGGCGGGGTGCGCGCCGAGCAGCGCGTGCGGGTCGTGCGTCGCGCCGGAGATCAGCTGGTCCATCGGGCGTCCTTCGGAGCGGGAGCGGTCGGCGCGGTGGCGGACGGGCGGGTGGCCGCTCGGCGCGGCGGGGTCGGAACCGGGCCCGACCGCCGGGGCGGAGTCGGAACGGGAGTTGTCGACGCAGGAGGTGTCGGTGCAGGAGCTGTCGGGACGGGAGCTGTCGGAACGGGAGCGGTCGGCGCGGTGCCGCCCGACAGGTCGTCCGGCACCTCGGCGACGGTGAGGTCCGCCGGCTCGGCGCCGGCCGGCTGCGGGACGGTCGGCGGGGCCGGGCGGCGCACGGTCAACACGTGCGCCGGTTGCAGGTACGGGTCGAGCCGCACCGCGTTGCGTTGACCCCAGTCGTAGCTGGTGCCGGTCAGTTCGTCGTGCACGGTGAACCGCTCGTGCCAGTCGAAGCCGAGCGCCGGCATGTCCAGCGTGGTGTTGCCCCACTGCACCTCGCGCGAGTCGAACGAGCAGACCACGATGACCGTGTTGCCGGTCTCCGGGTCGTGCTTCGACCAGCACAGCAACGCCGGGTTGTCGATCTCGTGGAACCGCAGGTTGCGGAGTTGGTGCAGGGCCGGGTTGTCCCGGCGTACCCGGTTGAGGGTGGCCAGGAACGGCGCCAGCGAACGGCCCTGCGCCTCGGCGCCGGCCCAGTCCCGGGGCCGCAGCTCGTACTTCTCGTTGTCCAGGTACTCCTCGGCGCCCGGCCGGGCCACGTGCTCGAACAGCTCGAAGCCGGCGTACATGCCCCAGGAGGGGGAGAGCAGCGCGGCCAGCACCGCCCGGATCTTGAACATCGGCGGGCCGCCGTGCTGCAACGACTCGTGCAGGATGTCCGGCGTGTTCGGCCAGAAGTTCGGCCGCATGTGGTCGGCCGACGCGACCAGCTCCTCGCAGTACTCCCGCATCTCGGCCGCCGTCGTGCGCCAGGTGAAATAGGTGTACGACTGCGTGAAGCCGATCTTGCCGAGACCGTGCATGATGGCCGGCCGGGTGAACGCCTCGGCCAGGAACAGCACGTCCGGGTCGACCTTCTTCACCTCGGCGATCAGCCAGTGCCAGAAGTCGAACGGCTTGGTGTGCGGGTTGTCCACCCGGAAGATCCGGATGCCCTCGCCGACCCAGTGCAGCACCACTCGCAGCACCTCGGCCCGGATGCCCTCCGGGTCGTTGTCGAAGTTGACCGGGTAGATGTCCTGGTACTTCTTCGGCGGGTTCTCCGCGTACGCGATGCTGCCGTCTGCCCGGGTGGTGAACCACTCCGGGTGCTCGGTGACCCACGGGTGGTCCGGCGCGCACTGCAACGCCAGGTCCATCGCCACTTCCAGGCCCTGCGCGGCAGCCGCCTGGACGAAGGCCCGGAAGTCTGCCGGCGTACCCAGATCGGGGTGGATGGTGTCGTGCCCGCCCTCGGCGGCGCCGATCGCCCACGGCGAGCCCACGTCGGTCGGACCGGCGGTCAGCGCGTTGTTGCGGCCCTTGCGGTTGACCCGGCCGATCGGGTGGATCGGCGGCAGGTAGAGCACGTCGAAGCCCATCGCGGCGACACCCGGCAGCCGGTCGGTGGCGGTCGCGAACGTGCCGGACCGGCCGCCCGCCGCCCCCTCGGAGCGGGGGAAGAACTCGTACCAGGCGGAGAAGAGCGCCCGCTTGCGGTCAACCCAGATCGAGTACGCCTCACCGGCGGTGACCAGCTCCCGCACCGGGTGCTCCCAGAGCAGGTCGGCCAGGGCGAGCGCCGGGTCGACCCGCTGCGGTAGCGGCAGGTCGGTGTCCGCGAGGGCGGTGAGCGCGTCGGCGACCCGGGGTCGATCGGCGGCCGGGACGAGGTCCCGGGCGGCGGCGAGCACCCGCGCGCCCTCGGCCAGGTCGTTGGCCAGGTCGGCCGGCCCTTGCCCGGCGGCGATCTTCTTGGTCACCGCGTTCTGCCAGGTCAGGTACGGGTCCTGGAAGGCCTCGACAGAGAAGGTCCACGAGCCGACGGCGTCCGGCGTGATGGTGGCGTGCCAGCGGTCCTGGCCGGGCTCACCGGGGCGCATCCGGGTGAACGGCCGGCTGGCGCCGTCCGGCCCCATCCAGACCACGTTGCAGCCGAGCGCGTCGTGCCCCTCCCGGTAGGCGCGCGCCGACACCGGAACCGGTTCGTCGACCACCGCCTTTGCCGGGTACCGCCCGCACGAGACGACGGGGGAGACGTCTTCGATCGGGAACCGTCCAGTCACCCCGCCAACCTACTGCGCGAGATCCGTTCGCGCGCGGCCAAGCACGCTCGTCCGTCCCGCCCTCGGGCGTCGCGCGGCAAGATCCGCTCACTTTCGGGGAAGTTGCTGCTTCAAAGCTCGTCGACACAGCAGTTTCCCCGAAGTTGTGCGGATCTTCGCCATGCGAGTGGGATGAGCGGAGTCAGGCGGGCGGGTTCGGTGCCACGAACGACCCCTTGCCCTGGTGCACCTCGATCCAGCCCCGCTCATCCAAGATCCGCAGGGCCAGCCTGATCGGCATTGTGGCCCGCGCATACGCCCTGACCGGCGACGTGCTTCGGGCTGGCCGGGCGGTGCTCGACGCGGAACGCACCGCCCACAGCGAGGTGCACCACCGCCCGGCGGTACGAAAGCTGGTCACCGTCGTGTGGCGGTCCGCCGACGCGCCCGCCGGCATCGTCCAGCTCGCCACCACCCTCGGCGTCGCCTGACGGCCGCCAGCTGGTCGCCCTGACGGATGCTGGCGGGCCGGTCCGGGGGAATCAGTCAGCCCGGTGGACCTGCGGGGGATTGGCCGTCGTGGCCGAGCACGGAGCCGACCAGTGCGTTCAGTCCCGCGTGCCACCGGGATTCGGGCCAGTCGCGTAGGTGCTCGACCAGGTCGCTGCGGACGGCGGCGAGCAGGGTATGGGCCAGGTAATCCGCCGCCTGCGGTCCGCGTGCTTCCGCGACCAGGCCGGCGAGCAGGGCGTGCCAGTGGTCGTACGCCTCATTGCGGTACGGACTGCCGCCCCCGGCGCTCTCGAGCGCCAGCGTGAGCACGCGGTTGTCGAGTTTGAAGCGCAGCATGGCCCGCAGCAGTTCGACGGCCTGCTCCGCCGCCGGCCGGGTGGGTGACACCGCGAGTGAATCCCGCAACCGCAGTCCCCGTTGCTCGTAGAGGGCGCGGATGAGCCCGATGCGGTCGCCGAAGCGCCGGAACAGGGTGCCCTTGCCGACGCCGGCTGCGGTGGCGATGTCGTCCATCGACACCTGATCGGGGTCGGCTGCGGCGTCGAAGAGACGCCCGGCGGCGGCCAGCACCGACTCCCTGTTGCGTAGCGCATCGGCCCGCACCGGGCCCCCTCTCGCCAAACGGACTGACGGTCCGTATAGTTTAAGCGGACCGGCGGTCCGAATCTTATCGCGACCGTCCCGGACGACGAAAGGACGATCATGTCGGACAACCCCACCGCGGTGTTCCATCGCGGCATGGAGCTGCTGCTCGCCAAGGACATGGCCGGGTTCATCGCGCTGTTCGCCGAGGATGCGGTGCTGGAGCTCCCGTTCGCACCGCCCGGCCAGCCGCGTCGCGTAGCCGGACGCGCCGAGCTGCACGAGTACCTGATCGATTACCCCGCCCTGCTCGACGTCCGCGAGATCCGCGATCGAACCGTGCACGAGACCGGGGATCCCGAGGTCATCGTCGTCGAGTTCGTCGCCTCCGGTCTCGTCGTCGCCACGCGCCGGCCGTACGAGCTGCGCTACATCGCCGTCCTGACCATCCGTGACGGGTGGCTCGTGCACTATCGCGACTACTGGGATCCGATCGCCGCACAGGAACTGCTCGGTGGCGGCCTGGTGCGCTCATGATCCTGGTGATCGGTGGCACCGGGACCACCGGCCGTATCGTCGCCGCCAAGCTTGCTGAGCGCGGTCACCCCACCCGGATCGCCAGCCGACGCCCCTGCACCGGAGGGGTCCGCTTCGACTGGTACGACCCGACCACCCACCCGGACGCTCTGGGTGGCGTGCACGCGATCTACGCGATCCCCCCGGTCGGCGAGGTCGACCCGGCACCGATCATGCTGCCCTTCCTCGAGCGGGCACGCAGCGCCGGTGTCCGTCGGGTGGTCCTGCTCAGCTCCTCGGCCGTCCCGCCCGCCGAGCACGGACTGGGCCTGGTGCACGCACGGTTGGGTGAGCTGTTCCCGCAATGGGCGGTACTGCGGCCGTCCTGGTTCATGGAGAACTTCGTGGGTGAGCAGCCGTACGCCGTGAGCGCCCGCGATCATGGCGAGATCGTCAGCGCCACCGGCAACGCCCGGGTTGGCTTCGTCGATCCTGCCGACATCGCCGAGGTGGCAGTGCTGGCTCTCACTGACCCGACGCCGCACAACACCGACCACGTCATCACCGGCCCAGAGGCGCTGAGCTACGACGCTGTCGCCGCCGTCCTCACCGAGGTCGGTGGCCGGCCGGTCCGGCACCGTGCGATCGACGCGGCGGAACTGGCCGCACGCCACAGCGCGAGCGGCATACCGGCGGACTACGCCCACTTCCTCGCAAGCCTGGACACGGCGATCGCGGCAGGGGCGGAGGATCGGACGACGTCGACCGTCGCGGACGTGACCGGTCGTACGCCACGATCCTTCCGGGACTTCTGCCGGGACCGCCTGCGCGCCGACCGCACTGGCTGATGCTCGGTCGACTGTCCAGCTAGTTGCGCCGGTGGTAGTGGTTGCGGCGGGGGATCTGCTCGGGGTCGAGCCAGGCCGGTGGGATGAACTCCGGCTGCCCGTCGCCGCCAAGCTGGACGACCCAGTCGCCGTGGTGCACGTGTCGGTGGTGGTGGCCGCAGAGCAGCACGGCGTTGGCCAGGCAGGTTGGGCCGTCGTCGGCCCAGTGCCGGATGTGGTGGCCGTCGCACCAACGCGGTGGGCGGTCACAGCCGGGGAACGCGCAGCCCCGGTCGCGCAGCACCAGGGCGCGTCGCAGTGGACCGCTGATGAGTCGGCGTTGTCGGCCGACGTCGAGTGGTTGACCGGCGCCGCCGAGCACGGCGGGCAGGATGGCGGCGTCGCAGGCGAGCCGACGCACGGCCTCGGCGCTGAGGTGTAGGCCGGTGTCGAGCGCGCCGGTGCCCAGCTGTCCTGTCAGCTCGTCGTAGTCGGTGGTGACGACGACCTGGGCGAGGTCCCCGCCATTCTCGGGTAGCTCACCGGTACGAAGGGCGAGCCGGCACACGTCGGCCAGGGCGTCGTGGCGGCGTTGCCCCGGGGTGCGGACGTCGTCGGGCCCGGTGGGTGCGCACAGTGGGTCGATGGCGGCGCGCAACGCGGCGGCGGCTTCGGTGTCGAGGATGCCGGTGAGGCGTAGCCTGCCGTCGGTCTGCTCGCTGATCGTGACGTGCCGGTCCCGGGTGGCCCGCGACTCCTGCGCCCGCAGCGCCGCCTCGGCGGCGGCATCGGCGACGCCTGGGGCGACGTGGTCGAGGATGCGGGTGCCGAGCCGGCGCAACAGGGCGGCGTCGAACTGCGTCGCCCAGTCGACGAGAACGCCGACGGCCTTGTCGGCGGCGGCCGTGCCGGCCGTGCTCTGGACGGTCTCGACCGTCGCCGCGATGACCCGGACCTGCTCCACGTCGACCACCCCGCTGGCCAGCGCGTCACGCACCCCGGGCGGGGCGGCGTCGAGGGCCGCGGCCAGCTCGACCAGCCGACGGGCGACGCCGACCCCGAGCCGCAATCGGTCCCGCAGCCACACCGCCGTCGAGGACGCGCCCTGCGCGGTTGCGGTGCCACGACCGTCCAGCTCCCGCACGAGGGTCAGCTTGACCGCCGCCAGGCGTTGCTCGACGCGGTGCACCGCGTCCAGTGCCGCGACGAGGTCGTGCTCGCTGGAAGCCCAGGCGGGCGTGTCGAGGCAGGCCGCCACCGCAGCCTCGGCCTGCTCCAACGCATCGATCACAATTGGAGATTAGAACACCTGTACGACACTTTCCGACACCGTTGATCGCCCCGCCGCAGCCGATCGTCAGGGCCACCGGAATGCGCGGAGGCGACGTAGCCTGCCGCCATGATCAAACCGGTGAAGGTCGCGGTTGTCGGGGTCGGAAACAACACGTCGGCACTGGTGCAGGGGCTTGCGCTCTACCGCCAGAGCGGCAGCCTGGTCGGCATCCGCAGGCCGATCGTCGACGGGCTCGGGGTGGGCGACATCGACGTCGTGGCGGCCTTCGCCACCTCCGAGGAGAAGATCGGTCGGGACCTGACCGAGGCGATCTTCCTGGCGCCCAACAACTTCCCTCGGCTCAACTGCGACCTGCCCGAAGCGGGTGTGCCGGTCACGAAGGGCCTCGTCGACGCGAGCGAGGTGCAGCGGGTGGCGGCGGCGCTGGCCGGGGCGGAGGTGCTGCTCTACTCGGCACCGAGTGGCCGGCCGGCGACCGCCCAGGCGTACGCCGAGGCAGCGCTCACCGCGGGTGTCGCCTTCATCAACACCACCGCCGACCCGGTCGCCCGCGACGCACGGCTGCTGAGCGGGTTCGAAGCTGCCGGCCTGCCGTTGCTCGGCGACGACCTGGCCAGCCAGTTCGGCACCTCGGTGTTGCACAACGCGCTGCTGCGGTTACTGAAGGAGCGGGGCCTCACCCTGGTCAGCTCCTACCAGGTCAACCTTGGCGGCACCGAGGACTTCCGCAACCTGGTCGAGAACCCCGACACCAAGAAGCAGTCCAAGCTCAACGCGCTGTCGGGCGCCGACAGCGTCGAGGTGGCCCCGCTCGGGTACCTGCCGCATCTCGCGTCGCAGAAGGTGGCTCACCTCAACCTCGAGGCGCAGGGTTGGGCTGAGACCTCGGTGAGCCTCGACGTGAAACTGAAGGTGCACGACCCGAGCGGTGCCGCCGGGGTCAACATCGACCTGATCCGCATCGCCGCGAGCGCGCTACGGAACGGGCGTGGCGGTTACTCCGCCGAGGCGACGTCGCTGCTCAAGTCGCCTCCGGGAACGGCGATCTGAGGTCGGCGCCGACCGAGCGGTACACGTCGACTGTCTGCCGGGCGATGGAGTCCCAGGAGAAGTGCTCAACGGCGCGCCGGCGACCGGCCAGGCCGAACCGCTCGGTGCGCGCCGGGTCGGCGAGCAGCGTGTTGATCGCCGCCGCCAGGTCACCGACGAACTTCTCCGGCCGCAACGGGGTTCCGGACCCGTCGGTGGCCTGTTCGATGGGCACCAGCAGACCCGTCTCGTCGCCGGCCACGACCTCGGGGATGCCGCCGGTCGCGGTCGCCACCACCGCCGTCTCGCAGGCCATCGCCTCCAGGTTGACGATGCCCATCGGTTCGTACACCGACGGGCAGACGAAGACCGTGGCGTGGGTGAGCACCTGGATCACCTCGGGCTTGGGCAGCATCTCGGCGACCCAGACCACGCCGGAGCGGTTGGCCCGCAGCTCCGCGACCAGCTCCTGCACCTCGGCGGCGATCTCCGCCGTGTCCGGCGCGCCGGCGAGCAGCACGAGCTGCGTGTCCGCCGGCAACTCCCGGGCGGCCCGCAGCAGGTAGGGCAGCCCCTTCTGCCGGGTGATCCGGCCCACGTAGACCACGCTGGGGCGGGACGGGTCGATGCCGAGCCGGTCCAGCACGTCGGTGCCCTGGTCCGGGGAGTACTGCACGGTGTCGATGCCGTTGTAGACCACCCGGACCTTCGACGGGTCGATCTGCGGGTAGGCGGTCAGCACGTCGGTGCGCATCCCCCCGCTGACCGCGATCACCGCGTCGGCGGCCTCCATCGCGGTGCGCTCGATCCAGGACGAGAGCGCGTAGCCGCCGCCGAGCTGCTCGGCCTTCCACGGCCGCAGCGGCTCCAGGCTGTGCGCGGTCACCACGTGCGGCACCCCGTGCAGCAGCTTCGCGGTGTGTCCGGCCAGGTTCGCGTACCAGGTGTGGCTGTGCACCACGTCGGCGCCGGCCGCGCCGGCGGCCATCTCCAGGTCCACGCCCATCGTCCGAAGCGCGGCGTTCGCACCGGTCAGGCCGGGCGGTTCGGTGTACGCGGTGACGCCCGGCTCGGTGCGCGGCAGGCCGAAGCAGTGCACGCGTACGTCGGTGAGGTGGCGCAACTCCCGGGCCAGGTACTCGACGTGCACGCCCGCGCCGCCGTAGACCTCCGGCGGGTACTCGCGGGTGAGCAGATCGACGCGCAGCGGGGTGGGTTCCGTCATGACCCCGCACCCTAGTGCAGAAGAGTCCCCGTACGAGTGGTGAAGTCCGACGAGGGTGGATAGCGTCGTGGCATGGCTGCCAAGGTGCTCGCGATCGTCCTGGCGGGTGGTGAGGGCAAGCGCCTGATGCCACTCACCACGGATCGGGCCAAGCCGGCCGTCCCGTTCGGCGGGATGTACCGCATGGTCGATTTCGTCCTCTCCAACCTGGCCAACGCCGGCTATCTCAAGATCGTCGTGCTGACCCAGTACAAGTCCCACTCCCTCGACCGACACATCACCAAGACCTGGCGGATGTCCACGCTGCTCGGCAACTACGTCACCCCGGTGCCCGCGCAGCAGCGTCGTGGCCCGTGGTGGTTCGCCGGGTCGGCCGACGCCATCTACCAGAGCTTCAACCTGATCAACGACGAGCAGCCCGACTACGTGATCGTCTTCGGCGCCGACCACATCTACCGGATGGACCCCCGGCAGATGGTCGAGGACCACATCGCCTCCGGCGCCGCGGTGACCGTCGCAGGCATCCGCCAGCCGCTGTCGATGGCCGACCAGTTCGGCGTCATCGAGGTCGGCGAGGACGGCAAGCGGATCCGGGCGTTCCGCGAGAAGCCCACCGACGCGGTCGGCCTGCCCGACGCGCCGGACGAGATCTACGCCTCGATGGGCAACTACGTCTTCACCACCCGGGCGCTCTGTGAGGCGGTCGAGCGCGACGCGGAAGACAAGACCAGCAAGCACGACATGGGCGGCAGCATCATCCCGATGCTCGTCGAACGGGGCGAGGCGAACGTCTACGACTTCCGCGACAACGAGGTGCCGGGCAGCACCGACCGGGATCGCGGCTACTGGCGCGACGTGGGGACGCTCGACTCGTTCTACGACGCGCACATGGATCTGATCAACGTGCACCCCGTCTTCAACATGTACAACTTCGACTGGCCGATCTACACCGAGCAACCGCCGTGGCCGCCGGCGAAGTTCGTCCACCAGTGGGGTGAGCGGGTCGGCCGCGCGGTCGGCTCGATGGTCTCCCCGGGCGTGGTGATCTCCGGATCGCTGGTGGAGAACTCGATCGTGTCGCCGAAGGTGCGGGTGCACTCCTGGGCGCACGTCGAGGGCTCGGTGCTGATGGAGGGTGTGGAGATCGGCCGGCACGCGGTGGTCCGGCGGGCCATCCTGGACAAGAACGTGTTCGTCCCGGAGGGCGTCGAGATCGGCGTCGACCTGGAGAAGGACCGGCAGCGCTACACCGTCTCCGACAACGGCATCGTGGTGATCGGCAAGGGCCAGAAGGTCGAGCCGTGACCGACCCGCACTTCCCGAGGAGGATCCCGCAGTGACCCACCCCCGTGCCGGCCAGCCCGCCGAGCCCGCCGATCTGGTCGACGTGCCGCGCCTGGTGACCGCCTACTACGCCGAGCACCCGGATCCTGCGGACCCGGCGCAGCAGGTCTCCTTCGGCACCTCCGGCCACCGCGGCTCCAGCCTGCGCAACGCGTTCAACTCCGACCACATCCTGGCGGTCACCCAGGCGCTCTGCGACTACCGGCGGGAGCAGGGGCTGGACGGGCCGCTCTTCCTCGCCCGGGACACCCACGCGCTGTCCGCGCCGGCTGCCGTGGACGCGCTGGAGGTGCTCGCCGCCAACGGGGTCACCGTGCTGGTGGACAGCCGTGACGGCTACACCCCCACCCCGGCGCTGTCGCACGCGATCCTCACCCACAACCGGGGCCGCACCAGCGGCCTCGCCGACGGCATCGTGATCACCCCGTCGCACAACCCGCCCGACGACGGCGGTTTCAAGTACAACCCCACCAACGGCGGTCCGGCCGACACCGACGTCACCCGGTGGATCCAGGACCGGGCCAACGCGATCCTCGCCGCCGGGCTCAAGGAGGTCCGCCGGATCACCCACGCGCGGGCCCGGGCCGCGGACACCACCGGGGAGTACGACTTCCTCGCCCACTACGTCGACGACCTGCCGGCGGCGATCGACATCGACGCGATCCGCGACGCCGGGGTGCGAATCGGAGCGGACCCGCTCGGCGGGGCGAGCGTGGCGTACTGGGGCGAGATCGCCGAGCGGCACCGGCTGGACCTGACCGTGGTCAACCCGACGGTCGACCCGACCTGGCGGTTCATGACCCTGGACGGCGACGGCAAGATCCGAATGGACTGCTCCTCGCCGAACGCGATGGCGTCGCTGATCGCCGCCCGTGCCGACTACCAGATCTCCACGGGCAACGACGCGGACGCCGACCGGCACGGCATCGTCACCCCGGACGCCGGCCTGATGAACCCCAACCACTACCTGGCGGTGGCGATCGGTCACCTGTTCCGTAGCCGTACCGAATGGGGTCCGGCCGCCGCGGTGGGCAAGACCCTGGTCTCCTCGTCGATGATCGACCGGGTCGCCGCGGACCTGGGCCGGCCGCTGCTGGAGGTGCCGGTCGGCTTCAAGTGGTTCGTGCCCGGCCTGCTCGACGGGGCGGTCGGCTTCGGCGGTGAGGAGAGCGCGGGGGCCTCGTTCCTACGCCGCGACGGTTCCACCTGGACCACCGACAAGGACGGTCTGCTGCTGTGTCTGCTCGCCGCCGAGATCCTGGCCACCACCGGGCGCAGCCCGAGCGAGCACTGGGCGGAGCTGGCCGAGCGCTTCGGCGCCCCGTCGTACGCGCGGATCGACGCCCCGGCCACCCGCGAGCAGAAGGCCGTGCTCGGCAAGCTCTCGCCGGAGCAGGTCACCGCCACCGAGTTGGCCGGTGAGCCGATCACCGCGACGTTGACCACCGCCCCCGGCAACGGCGCGGCCATCGGTGGCCTGAAGGTCAGCACCGAGTCCGGCTGGTTCGCCGCCCGCCCGTCCGGCACCGAGGACGTCTACAAGATCTACGCCGAGTCCTTCCGGGGCCCCGACCATCTCGAGCAGATCCAGGCAGAAGCCAAAACCCTGGTAGACCAGGCCCTGACCCAGGCCTGACCCGCCCACCCCCACCCCCCGCGTGCGCTCAGCAGGGTGGGGGGTCGGCGGGTGGGGGTAGTGCTGTGCCGCTGCGTCGGCGCAACTCCTCGGGCAGCAGTTCGCGAAGCTGCTCGGGGAGGAACGGCAGGTCGAGCAGCGTCATCTTCAACTGGTTGCGCTCCTGGTAGCGCAGCGGGTCGAAGCGGACCACGAGGCCGGCGTTGCGACGGTACGAGATGTCCACCGTCCCCTCCGTCGCCGCGTCCCGGAACACCACCCCGTCCATCTCCACCACGACCGGCGACGAGTTGGGCTGCAGCTCCAACCGGATCTTCTCGTCCGGCGAGAGCACCACCGCCCGGGAGATACCGGCCATCGGCGCCGCCGGAGTGATCACCAGCGAGTCCGAGGCGGGGGAGATCAGTGGGCCACCGGCGGCGTAGCTGTACGCCGTCGAGCCGATCGGGGTGCTGACCACCACGGCGTCGCTGCGGTAGTAGCCGTACTGCTGGCCGTCGATGGCGAGCGTGACGCTGACGAAACCGGAGCCCGGCTGGCGGACCAACGCGATGTCGTTGAACGCCACGATGTCGTCACCGCAGACGTCGCAGGCGAGGCAGGCGTGCGACTCGACGGTGAAGTCCTTCGACAGCAGCCGGCTCAGCGCCTCGGGCAACTCCGGCGGCTCGATCTCGACGAGAAACCCCAGACGACCCAGGTGTACGCCGAGCACCGGCTTCGGGTCGCGGATGGCAGAACGCAGCGCGCCCAGCATGGTGCCGTCGCCGCCGACGCTGATCAACGCGTTGGAGCGGCTGGCGACCTCGTCCGCCGGCACCGGTTCGACGCAGGACGGGACGCGGTGCCGGTCCTCCTCGCGCACCACCAGCGTCTTGTGATGGCGGGTGGCCCACCGTTCGATGATCCCGACCACCTCGGTGACATCCCGGGTGGGGTGCAGCACAAGTCCCAGCCCCGACACCCGTACAGCTCATCACATCGGTGGCGGGCGCACCCGGCGTACGCCGAAGGTGCGCCGACGGTCCGTGGACCGCCGGCGCACCTCGCCGCCGTCAGGGGCGGGGTTGACCGGTGAGGTGGGTCAACGAGCGGGCGACCAGGTCATCGCGGGCCGCCGGGGAGAGGCCCTCCAACCCGAAGCCCAGGTACACCGTGTCCCCGGTGACCACCACCGAGCCCTCTTCGAACGCCTGCTGGCTGCGCGACCAGTCGTTGGCGTTGCCACCGGAGCCGGCCGGCGGCCCGGCCACCGTCCAGCCGCCCAGGTCGGCGGACTCGAACGAGGTCTCCGCCACGGTCGACCCGTCGACCACCACCCGGGCGTCGTCCAGGAAGACGCCGAGGCCCTGGGTGGCCCAGTCCGAGGTGTACGTGATCGACACCTCGACCTGCTTGCCGGCGTACGCGGTCAGGTCGACCACGAACTCCTTCCAGCCGCTCGACGTCCCGGTCGCCGCGTTCCAGCTTCCGGTGCTGCCGGTGGGGGAGCAGTCCGCGCCCTGGTAATGGGCGAGGAACGGGTGCAACTGGTCCCAACCCGAGGTGCAGCTCTCCCCGGTGACCGTGCTGGTCTTGCCGTTGACGTCCGGCAGGGTCGTCCAGTCGTCGCTGCCCACCTCGTGCGCCTCGACGAAGAGGAAGTCCCAGTTCTGCTCGATCTCGTACGAGGTGAAGAAACGAAGCTCTCCGCTGGTCGCCCCGCTGAGGTCGACCGTACGGGTGAGCCGCTTGTACGACTCGTCGGCCTGCCCGCTGTGCAGGTACCACTCACCCGTACGCGGGTCGAACGGCGCGCCACCCGGTCGGGTCCAGCCCACCGGCGCGGAGCTGGCGAACTGCGGGAACTCGTCCGGCGGCAGGAAACTCGACGTGGTCAGGAACGACGCGGTGTGCCCCTGGTTCTCCGCCGACCCAGGCGCGTTGAGCTGCCCGTCGAAGCTGGTGAACGCGCCATCGCGTCCGGCGACCGGGAACGGCTCGCCCTCCGGCGCGGTGCCGCCGTCGCTGACGTAGGTGTGCGCCCCCAACCAGTACTGCTGGAAGTCGTTCAGCAGCGGCAGGCAGGTGAGATCGTCGGCGTTGGTGCACTCCGGCGGCGCGTCCGGGTGGTAGACGTACGAACCGTTCGCGCCTTGGGCGAACAACGCGTACTGGCCGCTGACCAGGAGTTTCCCACCCTCGTTCAGGTAGTCCCGGACGGCCAGCTCGGTCTCCAGCGCGGCCTTGGCCGTGGTGCCGGCGACCTGGCCGGGGGAGCGCATGATCACGTCGTCACCGGTCTCCCACACCACGGCCTGGTAGTGCGACAGCACACCGAGCGGGTGCGGTGCCTTGCGGCCCATCGTGTCGAAGTCGTACACGTCGCTGCTGCGCCCGGCGGCGCCCAGCGATGCCGCGACCTCGTCGGCGTACTTCGCGGTGGTGCCGGTCTGCGCCGGGCTGAGGCCGGTGACGTCCTCCGCGGCGAGGACCAGCACGTCCCCGCCGACGTCGGTGTGCACCCGGTAGGTGAAGTGTTCACTCGCGACCACTCCGGACCGGGGTTTGTTACCGGTGAACCAGACCTCCACCCGGTCGCCCGGCTTCGTGCCGCCGACCGTGCCGCGAAGCTCCGCGTAGTAGTCGTCGTGCGTGCCGCCATAGCGCTCACCGCCGCGCCACTCGCGGACCGCGACGGTCTTCGGTCGCCCGCCGTTGACCGTGTAGTGCATCTTCACGTTCTTCAGCGCCCGCCGGGTGATCGCGGCGACCTGCTGGGTGCGCCCGTACGAGGTGTCGAAGGAGTCCACCACGAAGTCCGGGGTGCTCCGTCCGACCACCGAGACCGGCTCGTCCGGGTCCGCCGCCGACTTGGCCACAGCCAGCGCGAAGGGCAGGTTCTTGCTCACCTCGCCGGCGATCAACCCCTCGTCGTCGGGGAAGATGAAGCCGCTGACGCAGTCCTCCGGGCGCCACTCGTCGTCGGGGTCGACCGCCGAGGCGGCCTCACAGGTGGACATCTCCGGGGTGAAGCCCAGCGTGCCGTACCGAACGGTGGCGTGGCTGTCGGTGTCACCGTTCGTGGTGTACAGCTCGGCGGAGATGTCCGGGTCGTAACCGGGCACCGCCGGGTGCGCGTCGTCACCGGCCATCGCCTTGTAGATCTCGTCGTCCGGGGTGGGGGTGCTCACCTGCCAACCGAGGCCGTAGAGCAGCAGTTCGGCCGCCGAGTGGTAGTTGACGAAGAATTCGAACCCGACCCGCTTGAAAAGCTGGTCCAGGGCCTTGGTCTCCGGCTCCGAGTTGGGGCCCGGGCCCCGGTAGGTCTCGCTGTTCGGCTCCGGTGACGAACCCTCGTTGTCGTACCCCCACTTGTAGCTGAAGTTGCGGTTGAGGTCCACGCCATCGCCGGAGGTGATCTGTCCGTCGCCGTTGTTGTCCCGCAGGTTCTTGCGCCACAGTCGGTTGCCCGGGGTGAAGGTGTAGTCGTAGCCGTCCGGGTTGGCCACCGGCAGGAACCACAGCTCGGTCGTGTCCAGGAGTTTGGTGATCTCCTGGTCGGTGCCGTAGCTGTCCAGCACGTGGTGCATCAGTCGGCGGGTCATCTCCGGCGTGATCCACTCGCGGGCGTGCTGCGCGCCGGCGTAGAGCACGGCGGGCCGCTTCCCGTCCGCGACGGTCCGCGCGTTCTTGGTGACCTTCACGGCCAGGATCGGCTGACCCTGCTGGCTGCGGCCGATCGTCTGCACCTTGGTCAGCTTGGGATATCGGGCCGCGGTGGCGTTCAGCTCGTCCCGCAGACCGCCCGGCTCACCGTAGGGCCGGAACGCCGTCCAGCCCGCCGCCGCCTGCTCCCGCAGCGCCTGCGACGCGTCCTTGCCGCGCACCTTCTTCACCGTCAACGGGACGCCCTGGTCGGTCAGCCGCTTCGCCTGCCGGCGGCTGAGCACCGTCTCGACCGTGGTGCGCCCGGCCGAGTCGGTCTTCGCGTCGTCGCCGAGGTCGACGCCCGCCGCGCGTAGCTGGTCCCGCTGTTTCGCGTCGACCGTGCCGACGTAGACCTCCAGGCCGTCGCGGGCGCCCGGTTCGGATGCTGGCCGCGCGCTGGCGGGTGGGGTCAGTGCCAGTGCGCCGAGCAGGGTGACCACGCCGGCGATCGCCAGTCGTCTCGGTCTCATCGCGCCTCCTTGGGTGAAGGACCTGTAGGCGCGAGCTTTCGGTGTGGACTGATCGCTGTCAATCGGTCGATGGGTGTGTCGTTGCTGCCCGTGCCGGCTTCGGTGCCAGCTGTGACGGTCGGGTAGTGCTGCCCAGGCGCTGGCGGATGAGCGACGTCGACCTCGGTGGACGCCATCTCTCCCGCACGTCCTGAAGGAGTCGCTGCTGCCGCCGGTCCGAAACCTGCGTGGCCCACTCCGAGGCGTACGAGATCGACACCTCGACCTGCTTGCCGACGTAACCGGACAGATCGACCACGAACTCCTTCCAGCCACTCGACGTGCCGGTCGCCGCGGTCCAGATGCCGGTGCTTCCGGTGGGCGAGCAGTCGGCGCCCTGCTAGTGCTCGAGGAACGGGTGCAACTGCTCCACCCAACCCGAGGTGCAGCTGTCCCCGGTGACCGTGCTGGTCTTGCCGTTGGCGTCCGGCAGAGTCGTACTCGGCCGGTGACCGGGGAGGCCAGCGGGCCGCCGGCCGCGTAGCCTGTACGCGGTCAAGCCGGTCGGGGTGCTACCAGTGCGTCGCAGCGGTAGTAGCTGTAGCGCTGGCCGTCCACGGCCAGGGCGGCGTTGACGAAGCCGGTACCCGGATGGCGGACCAGCGCCACGTCGTTGAAGGCCACGATGTCGGTGCCGTCCCCGCCGATGCGGATCAAGGCGTTCACCCGCTGGGCAACTCCTTGGTGGGCAGCACCACGACGCTCGCCGGCACCCGGTGTCGGTCTCGGTGCACGTGGCGAGACCCGTTGCTCTGCCGGGCTGCCCAGGCGGCGATGATCTCGACGATCTCGGTGACGTCCCGCGTCGGGTGCAGCACCAGCCCGAGCAGGGTGCGGTTCGTGGTTGTAGCTCACCATACCTATGCCGGATCGGCAGCCGTGCCGGAAGGTGTGGCGACGGTTGAGGGTCGTTGTAGGCAGCCGGCGGGTGGGTAAACGTGGTGCCACCCGGAGCCGGTCCGTGACCTGTCCGTGATGTCCTCGTTGCGTACAGGTGAGCACATGCATGTGGGATGTCGAGGGGGCGTCGTGACACGCTTCGCTGGTGCGGTGGTTCCGAGGCTCGGGGCGGCGATCCCGATCGATGACCAGGGCCCTCGCGGTCGGCGTCCCGGTTGGACGCCGGAGTCGGGCCGCCATCGGGCCGGTGCCGCGGTCCGACGGGCGTCCGAGGGCATGCCCATGCGGCAGTACCTCAGCGCCGTGCTGCGGCGCTATCCGGTGACAGCCGTCATTCTGGCACCGTACGCCGTGCTGATCGTGCCTATGGCGGTGGCGAATGACAACCCCGAGACGGGGTTCATCCTGCGCGTGCTCGCCATGGCCCTGGCCGGGACGGTGACGCTGGAGACGGTGGCGCTGCTGGTGATGCGTCCCTCGCCCGGGTGGCAACAGGCGTTGCGGCGAGCCAACTCGCGGTTCCCCCGCATTTATCTCCTCGCCCGCCTGGCGGCGGCGGTGAGCATCGCCGCAGATCTCACCGGGGCGATCGCCGGTCGCGGCACGATCGAGAGCCAGGTGGCCAGCCAGGGGCCCTCCTCGTTGGCCAACTTGACCTCGCTGGTCGTGGGCTGGAAGTTTCTCGCCTTCGCGCTGCTGCTGGCGAGCTTCCTCGGTGGCCGCACTGGGCGCCGCGGCGTCTACGCCTGGACACTCGCCCTAGTCGGTGCCCAACTCGCGGTTGCCTCGTTCACCGCGATCCTGGCTCCGATGCTGGGATACCTCTTTTTCGTGGCGAGCGTGGGCGCAATTTGTGGTGTGTTCCGCGCTCGCCTGCTGTTGGTCGCCGCTGCGGTGCTCTTTCTTGCCTGGCCAACGATGTTCGCGTTGCGCAACGACCTCCGCGCGGACCGTGGGATCGCGGTGTCCCAGGACAGCTCGGCCACAGGGCGGCTCCGGGTCGATGCTCAACTGGCCCAGGTGGCCACCATCGACGTGCCGGTCAATCTGCGCCAGCCCGGACTGACGGACTATGTTTGGTACGGTCTCGTGCCCCGGCTGGTCGACCCGGACCGCCCGCCAATCACCACTGGATCTGACATCAACCAGTACCTGGGCGGCGGCGCTAGTTCGTCGTACAACTTCCTCGCTCTCGGTAACATTTACTTCTTCAGCGGGCCGGTTGGTGTGGTGGCCTTCCACGCTTGCTGGGCACTGCTCGCAGTGATCCTGCTGCGCTGGCGACGGGCGCCCGGACCGGCCCGGCTCTCCGTGCTGAGCTTCGCAATGGGGGGCCCGCTGCTCTGGTCGAGCACCTACCCCGACGCAATGATCGCCTTTGTGCAATACATGGTCTCGGCGTTGCCGGTGCTCGCCGTGGTCCTAGCGACCCGGACGCGCAGCGGTGGGCGGGACACACTGAGCGGGAGGACCTTCGATCACGGCGGGGTGCCAGCCTGGCCGGTGCGATGAGATTCGGGGCGTCCACCTGGCCCAGCATCCAGCGCCTGCTCCGGCGTGTGACCAGCGGACGGGCGTCCCGCGCGCTGGTCGTCGGCGGCCTCTCCAGCGCAGGCAACCTGCTGCTTTCGGTGACCGTCGCCCGTCAGGAGACGGTGGCCGGAGTCGGGTGGTTCGCAATCGCCTTCTCGTTGTACATCCTCGCCTCCGGCCTGACCCGGGCGGTGGTGACCGACGCCGTTCTGGCCTCAGGTGCGGCGACCATGGCAGCGAATGAGGGCTCCCGCCGGACGCTCGCGGTCGGCGCCGTTGCCGCGCTCCCCGTTCTGGCGGCGGCGCTCGCCACCGGCTCGCCCTACCTGCTCGTGTCCGGTGTGGCCCTGCCAGGGCTGGTGCTCTATGACTACACCAAGGCGGTCAGTCTCGGCGTCGGCCGGCCGAAACTGGCGTGTGGGCAGGAACTGCTGTGGGCCACCTTGACCGTCCTGGCAGTGTTGCTGGGTCTGTTCCGGTTCGTGGGCCCTGCGGCGGTGTTCGCGATCTGGGCCGCTGGGGGCGCCCTACTCGGCGGCCTGGCAGCGTGGCATCAGGGACACGGCATGGTGCCGGCGTGGCGGATGAGTCCTGGTGAGACGCGGCTCGCGGTGAGCTTCGGCGCGCAGTTTCTCGTCACCACTGGGTCGGCCCACCTCGCGCTGACCGTGACGGCCGCAGGCGCCGGGGCTGCCGTGGTCGGGGCGTTGAGCGCCGGCCGTACCATGCTTGGACCCGTCAACCTACTGCTCGGCACTGCGGGTGCGCTGATGATTCCTTATCTGGCACGGTCGCGGGAGGCGCCTGGCACGTTCCGGATTCGGGCGGCCGCCCGGGTGACGGCAATCGTCATCGGCTGCACCGCGCCGCTCGCCGTGGCGGTCGCGCTCCTGCCTGACGGGGCAGGCCTATGGCTGTTGGGGCGGAACTGGGAGAGCGCTCAGCCGCTGCTGGCGGCGCTGGCGTTGGAGAGTCTGCTGACTGTGGCCGCGACAGTCGCGTTCGCCGGGCACCGAGTCGAGCGTGCGGGTCCCCGCGCGTTGCTCTTCGGCACATTGCTTGGAGCGACGCGGGTTCCCGCCGTGCTCGGGGGAGCGATTTTATTCGGCGCCGGTGGCGCCGCCATCGTGATGGTGGTGATGGCGCTGGCGAGTGCGGTGATCTGGTGGTGGAGCTATGTGACGCTGCTCCGCCGGGTCGAGAGGGCTAGGCCCGTGCCGCAGCCGGCCTGAGGGGGTGGCGGGCTCCGTTCTGCTCACCCCGCCCGGGGGGAGGTGGCGAGGGCTGCCTGAACCCGCTCGACGATCACCTTGAGGTCGCTGTCTGTGAGGTCGGCGTATGTCGGCAGGTTAATCCCGCGCCGGCCTAGGTCGGTGGACACCGGCTGAGCACCGCTATCACCGCCGTAGGAAGGCAATGCCGAAACCGGTACGAAGAAGGGCCTGGTCTCCACCCCGAGCCGGTCCAGCGCCCGCGCGAGTCGGTCCCGCGCGACCTCGTCGCCTTCCGCACCGACCAGGAACGACGCCATCCATGGCGCCCGCCGCACTGCTGCGGCGACCGGCTGGCGGTGTAATGACGAACCCACCAGCTCGCGCTCATACGTGCCGATTACCTCCTCCCGCTTGCCGATGATGTCATCGGCGCGGGAGAGTTGGGCGCAGAGCAGCGCGGCGGCAAGATTGGTCATGCGGTAGTTGAAGCCGATCATTGGGAACCAGTAGCGGCGTTGCGGATCCATGCCCTGGTTGCGGAGCAGCCGCATCCGGTCGGCCAAGGCCCGGTCCGACGTGGTGATGCAGCCACCCTCGCCGCAGGTGATCACCTTGTTGCCGAAGAAGGAGAAGGTGCTCACGTCAGCCAGCGAGCCGGTAGGCCGACCGTCGAGGTACGCCCCGAACGACTCGGCCGCATCAGCGACCAGCAGCAGGCCGTGACGCGAGCAGATCTTCCGCAGCATCGGGTAATCGGCGGGATGACCATAGAGGTCAACCGCGATGACCGCGCGGGTCCGCGGGCCGACCGCAGCCTGCACCTGTTCCGGGTCGATGCACCAGGTGTCGGGGCGCACGTCCACGAGCACCGGCCGCGCGCCGCAGTAGGTGACCGCGTTGGCTGTGGCCACGTAGGTCAGAGCCGGCACGATCACCTCGTCGCCGGGACCGATCCCGGCGGCCGCGAGTACCAGGTGCAGCGCGACAGTGCCGTTGCTCGTGGCGATGGTGTCGGTCACGTCGCAGCGGGCGCTGAACTCCTCCTCCAACCGGCGCAGATACGGTCCCTGTGAGGAGATCCAGCCACTGCCCAACGCATCGAGCAAATAACGCTCCTCCAATCCGGAGAGGCTCGGGCTGGCCACCGGGTAGCGTGTTTCGTTAGTCATCCTGGCTCCCCCTGCCGGCGGTGTCGGCAATGAAGGCGGATCGGGGGATTTCGCCATGCTGGCCACCGGCGACCCACTCCAACACCGCCGCGTAATCCCGGGCCGTGTCGACCCAGGTACGTCCGGCCAGCCGGTGGCCAGCGCGCACTGAGGCGTCGGCGTAGTACTCCCGGTCGGCGAGCACGTGTCTCACCGCGTCGGCCAACGATGGAGGGTCGGTCGGCGAGAACATGCCAGCCTCGCCGTCGACGAACTCCAATTGGGCCCGCAGCGGCTCGACGTCCGCGCAGACCAGCGGCAGTCCCCAGCTGAACGCTTCGAAGGCCGGGCCGCTGGCTGCCTCCCAGAGCGATGGCATGACCATCGCGGCGGCGCGGGCGTACAGCGCGTGCAGTTCGGCGGTGGAGACGTAGCCCGGGAAGTTGACCCGACCCCGCAGGTCGGGCTCCGAGATGCGCGCGAGTAGGCGCTTGGCCTCCGGTTCGAGCAATGGACCGGGGCAGACCAACCGGTACTCGGGGAGCAGGGCCATCGCTTCCAGCAGGGTCCGATGGTTCTTGTGCGGTCCTGTGGACGACGGGTACACCAGCAGGTCGGGCTCCGGGGCGGCGAGTGACCTGTCCGGGGCCGCCTGAAAGGTCGGCGGCGGGATCAGGACGGTCTTGTCCCCTGCCTCTGGGAAGGCGTCGCGGACCTGCCGGTAGGGGTGCGGCCAGGACACCACGACGGCGGCCGCTCGGGCCACGTTCTCGCGGATTACCGCCGCGTAGCCCGGTGAGCCGAACTCGGGGTGCAGGTGCCTCAGATCGTGCACGACCACGACGTTGAGGCCATCCCCGGCCGGTACGCAGTGGAACGGGTGCAACGTCACGCCCGCGTTATCCGGATCGGTGCCCCTGGCGCGTTGTCGGATCGTGTTGAGCACGCGGCGTACGGTCAGCGAGGAGTGCACCCGTCGCGGAGTGCACCGTCGCAGCAGGTCACCGACCCGGTTGTCGGTCCGCAGGGCCAGAGTGGCCTCGGACCAGGTGAGACGGGCATCCGGAACCAGTTGGCGCCAACTGTCCACGGTGCCCCGCCGAACGGTCACCGCGAGGGCGTGGTCGGTACCTTCGGCGAGGCCGTTAAGCAGCCCGGCCGTGAACGTCGCGACGCCTGCCGAGTGGCCTGGCCGAATGGGGGTGGCCTCGACCCGGACCCTCATCGATCCACCCGGACGAGCCGACCCATCCGCTCGTCCTCGAGCAGATGCCGGTCCGCGTCCACCATGACGCGCACGAGGTCCGCGAAGAGAGTCTTTGGCGCCCAACCGAGGCTCTGCCGCGCCTTGCGGTAGTCGCCAATAAGTGCGTCCACCTCCGCGGGACGGAAGTAGATCGGGTCGGTAACCACGTACTTCTGCCAATCCAGGCCGACGTGGTCAAAGGCGGCTGCGACGAACTCGCGAACAGTGTGCCCCTCACCGGTAGCAACCACGTAGTCGTTGGGCTTGTCCTGCTGCAGGGCCAGCCACATCGCCTCGACGTACTCAGGTGCGTAGCCCCAGTCTCGGATGGCGTCCAGGTTGCCGAGGTAGAGCTTGTCCTGAATGCCCGCCTCGATCCGGGCCACCGCTCGAGTGATCTTGCGGGTGACGAAGTTCTCGCCGCGTCGAGGGCTCTCGTGGTTGAACAGGATGCCGTTGGCGCAGTACATCCCGTACGACTCGCGGTAGTTTACCGCCGACCAGTAGGCGTAGACCTTGGCGCAGGCGTACGGGCTGCGCGGGTGGAATGGGGTGTCCTCGTGTTGCGGCGGCGGGGTCGAGCCGAACATCTCTGAAGACGACGCCTGGTAGAAGCGGCAGTTCACGTCGGCCACTCGGGTTGCCTCAAGCATCCGGATCGCCCCGACACCAGTGACGTCCGCCGTGTAGCCGGGAATGTCGAAGGAGACTCGCACGTGGCTCTGAGCCCCAAGGTTGTACACCTCGTCGGGTTGGATGTCGCGCAGCAGCGAGGTCAGCGAGCCGGGGTCGGCGAGATCGCTGTAGTGCAGGAACAAGCGCGCGTCCGGATGTCGGGGGTGAAGGTCCAGCCCATCGATGCGTTCGGTGTTGAAGCTGGACGACCGCCGCTTGATCCCGTGCACCGTGTAGCCCTTGTTGAGCAGGAGCTCCGACAGGTAGCTGCCATCCTGGCCGGTGATCCCGGTGATCAGTGCTACGCGTCCCATACTGTGCCTCTCATGACTGGAATGTGACTCGATTCCGGTGTGTCGTCCTGGTTCTCGTTCGAACGCAGGAGTCGGGCCGGAACACCGACAACGACGCTGTCGGCGGGTACGTCGCGGATGACGACCGCGCCGGCGCCGACCATGGCCCCGGTTCCGATGGAGATGCCGTCGATGACCGTCGCGCCCGCCCCGATGGTCACGCCGGCTCCGATGCTGGTGGAGCCGGCCACGGTGGATCCCGGCAGCAGCGTGACGAAATCTCCGAGCGTCGAGTCGTGCCCCACGCTCGCCTTCGTTCCGATGTGGACATGCCGGCCGAGCGCGACGTCTGTGGTGAGGATCGCGCCTGGCCACAACACACATCCGTCGTCGAGCGAAGCCCGGGGGCCTACCACAGCTGCCGGGTGCACTAGCGACGACGTGCGCCGGCCGAGTCGGCAGGCGCTGCGGTCCAGCCGCGCCCGGATGCGGCCGGCGCCGATCCCGATGATGTATTGGACGGCGGCCGGTGCCTGTGCCAGCCAGTCGTCGTCGCCCAGCCACGGCGTTGGGAGAGGGCGGATCTCGGCGGGCCGGGGACCGACGCACCCCAACACCCGATACCCGCCGAGACACTCGGCGATCGAGATCACCTCCCGGGCGTGGCCCGACGAGCCGAGCACGACGAGGTCGACGCTGCGTTCACCACCAGCGGGCATTGCGGGAAGGCTGTCGTTCCTGGTCCCCATGTCTTCCTTATACAGGCTGCAATATGTACTTAACGGACTTTCATCTATAGATGCTGTCAAGATGGAGAAAATGGTGGAGCGGAGCCTTCAGAGGAAGTCAGCGATTACATCGGCGATCCGCTCGCCAGCCCGCCCGTCCCACAGCGGGGGTGTACGCGGAGCTCGCTGCTTCCGGTCGAGTGCCGCCCGCACCGATACCGCCAAGCCGGCCCGGTCTACCAGCTGGTTCGTGCCATGGGTGATTGTTACGGGTCGTTCCGTGTCGGGCCGCAGGGTCAGGCACGGGATGCCGAGCACCGTGGTCTCCTCCTGGACGCCACCGGAGTCCGTGATTACCGCGGCTGCGCCCCGCACCAGGCTGAGGAACTCCACGTAGCCCATCGGATCCACCACCCGCACCCGGGGATGGTCGAACATGCCCGACGCCGCGAGGCTGGCCCGTCCCCGAGGGTGCACCGGCATGACGACCGGCAGCAGGTCGGCTGAGGCATGTACCGCCTTCGCGAGTTCAGCGGCATCGCCAGCATCGTCCACGTTGCTTGGACGGTGCAGCGTTGCGACGAGGTATTGCTCAGGCAGCCGCAGTGCCGCGCGGATTCGGACCGCGTCTAACCGGTCGAGGTTGACCATTAGAGTGTCGATCATCGGGTTGCCGACGAAGTGAATCCGGTCGGCGGCCACACCCTCGCTCGCGAGGTGCGCCACCGCGTCCGGGCTGGTGGCGAAGAGTATCTCCGCCAGCCGGTCGGTCACCAGGCGATTGATCTCCTCCGGCATGGCCCGGTTGAAGCTGCGTAGGCCGGCCTCGACATGCGCGAAGGGGATTCGTAGCTTGGCGGCGACGAGTGCCGCCGCCAGAGTGGAGTTGACGTCTCCGTAGACCACGACGAGACGGGGCTGCTCCTGCGACAAAAGGCTCTCGAGGCCGGCCATGATGGTTCCGGTCTGGACGGCGTGACTGCCCGAGCCCACACCAAGATTGACGTCCGGCTCTGGCAGGCCGAGCTGTCGGAAGAAGACGTCGCACATCTGCTCGTCGTAGTGCTGGCCGGTGTGAACCAACCGCTGGTCGACGCCGTGCTCCCGCAGGGCGCGGACGACCGGTGCGGCCTTCGGGAAGTTCGGCCGCGCGCCGGTGACGTGCAGGACCTGAACGGACATGCAGATCTCCTCGGTGTTGGTGCCGTCAGGCGCCGATCAGACGCTTCTGCAGCGGCAGTGTCTCGATCTCCCAGACAAACTCCGTCCGACCGACTTCGTGACAGTGCTCAGCATGGGCACGGACGGCCGGGATGTCGGCGGCCAACCGGATCAGCAGGTCCCGGATTGGGGCGACCTCCACGGGAATGGTCCAGCCCAGCCGGTGGCGCTCGACCAGCGCGCGGTTCTCGGCGAGGTTCCCGGCGATTACCGGCCGGCCGGCCACCACACCCTCGAAGATCTTGTTCGAGAGCGAATCGTTGGCCGCATCGATTGCCTCGTACAGCGCGGTACCGATGTGCGAGCGCTGGTAGCAGGTAGGCACCTCGTCGGTGGCGCAGGCCTCCTCCAGGGCAATGTAACCACCGGCCTCTGCGGCGTCGATCCGATCGCGTAGCAACTGCCGGTACTCCCTGCCCGCCGGTCCGGTGATGGTGAGTCGCACCGGCGCGCCGGCCGCCCGGGCGGCGACCACGGCGTCGATCAGCACCTCGATGCCCCGCCCCGGGTAGAGGCTGCCGACGCAGGCGAGGCGCAGATCGGCGCCTGACGGCGGCGATGTGTAGCGCGGCGCGAAAGAGGCTAGGGGCACGTTCCGGACCACAAGCACGTCCTTGACGCCGAGCTCGCGAAACCGGTCGGCGTGACTGTCGCAGACCGCCACTACGGTGAACTTGTGTCGACGCGCGGCGCGGCGGAGCATCCACGGTTCGACCCGGGAGAACCACGTGGCCAGCGAGCCCTTGGTGCGTACGCCGCCGGGCAATTCGCGGCTGCTGATGATCACTTCGCTGCCCCAGCGGCGGCGGTGAGCGATGCCGAGCCAGAACAAGGCGATTTGGCCGACGAAGATCGTCCGGGCCGGGGTGGCGAGGACCCGTCGGCGCAGCCGCCAGATCGCTGGTAGATACCTGAGTAGGTTCCGGACGGAGGCGGTGAGGTTCCGCCGGTCGTCGATCTCTCGAACCGGCAGATTCTCCACGTCGACGCCGTCGATGCAGGATCGGCCCGGGGTGTCGCTCATGCCCAGCCGGCCCACTCGGGCCAGAGTGACCGCGCGAACCTCGCCCGGCCTGCCGGGCGCGACGGTGGCCGCGATCTTCCGGGTCCTGGTGGAGTGGCGGTATGGCACCAGGTCGCACAGCAGCACGGTGGTTCGGGTGGGTGTTGTCATCGTGATTTCTAATCCTGTCAGGGGGTTACGGCAGTTCAACGCCGTTGGCGCCGGCGCGCCCGGTTCGTTCAGCGACTGCCAGGGGGTTAACGAGATACCACCGAACAGGTCACGCAACGTGATGTCTCGGGTGCTCATGGCATCCGAACTTCGAGTGGGCGGATAAACGTCAGGTAACCACCTGGAGTGGCAATTTGACCGGATTTACCGTTCCTCCATGCGCCCCTGGCTCGTTGCCCGAGTGGAGGCAGGTGGCCCGAGCTCGTGTGGCCTGGCCGTTACCGCCGCACCGACGAACGGAGCTTCAGTGACTTCATCGACCACCGGACGCCGCGTGCTCATCACCGGCGGTACGGGTTCCTTCGGCCAGACCATGGTTCGCCGGCTCCTCGCACGCGGCGTCGGCGAGGTGCGCGTGCTCAGCCGCGACGAGGCCAAGCAGGACGCGATGCGACGGCTGCTCGGCGACGAGCGGGTCCGCTACCACGTCGGGGACATCCGGGACTACGACTCGGTGCTCAAGGCCAGCCGAGGCATCGACTACATCTTCCACGCCGCCGCGCTCAAGCAGGTGCCGTCGTGCGAGTTCTTTCCCCTTGAGGCGGTACGGACGAACGTGCTGGGCAGCAGCAATGTCGTCGAGGCCGCCGAGCGTAACGGTGTCGGCTCGGTGGTGGTGCTCAGCACCGACAAGGCCGTCTACCCGGTCAACGCGATGGGCATGAGTAAGGCGATGATGGAGAAGGTCGCCCAGGCGCACGCCCGGAACAACCCGACCAGCGCCACCACGGTCTCCTGCGTCCGATACGGCAACGTCATGTACTCGCGTGGGTCGGTGATCCCGCTCTTCATCGAGCAGATCAAGGCGGGCCGGGCGCCTACCGTGACCGACCCGGGAATGACCCGGTTCGTCATGTCGTTGGCCGACTCGGTCGAGCTGGTCGAGCACGCCTTCCAGAACGCCCGGCCCGGTGACATCTTCATTCGCAAGGCTGCGGCGTGCACTGTCGGTGACCTGGCCGAGGCGGTGTGTCAACTCTTCGACGTGCCCGCCAAGCTCGATGTGATCGGCATACGGCACGGCGAGAAGCAGGCCGAGACGCTGGCCAGCCGTGAGGAACTCGTCCAGGCCGAGGACTTCGGGGACTTTCTCCGGGTGCCGCTGGACGGTCGTGATCTCAACTACGCGCTCTACGTCTCCGAGGGCGAGTTCGGTGCCGGGCTGACCGAGGACTTCAACTCGTCGAACGCGCCGCAGCTCGGCGTACCCGAGCTTGTCGAGTTGCTGAAGACGCTGCCCGAGGTGCGCGCGGAGTTGGCGCTGAGGGACCCGGTGTTGGCGTGCTGAAGCTTGCCGTCACCGGCGGCGGAGGCTTTCTCGGCTGGCACGTCCGGGTGCTGCTGCGCGTGCTCCGCTGGCCGGAGCCGACCGTGCTCAGCCGCGCCGACCTGGCCGACCCCGGCGTGATCGCGGCGAAGGTCGCCGGCCACGACCGCCTGCTGCACCTGGCCGGCGTCAACCGGGGAGAGCCGGCCGAGGTCGCCGCCGGCAACGTCCAGCTCGCCACCCAGCTCGCCGATGGGCTCAAGCACTGCGCGAACCCGCCGGCGCGGGTGGTCTACGCCAATTCGGTGCAGGCCGGCAACGGCACGCCGTACGGCGACGCCAAGGCCGCTGCCGCGCGGGTGCTGGCGGACACCGGCGTTGACCTCGACGACGTGTTGCTGCCGAACCTGTACGGCGAGCACGGACGGCCGTACTACAACTCGGCGGTGGCGACCTTCTGCCGGTTGCTCGCCGAGGGTGGGTGGCCCGAGGTGCACGCCGATCGTGAGCTGAGCCTGGTGCACGTCACCGACGCTGCCGCCCGGCTCATCGGGGTGCCCAACGGTGGATCGTGGGATCCGGCCATGCCGGCGCTGCGTATCGGCGTCCAGGCTCTGGCGGACCGGCTCACCGGGATGGCCGCGACGTACCGGACCGGGGAGATCCCGTCCCTGCTGAGCCGGCACGACGTGCGGCTGTTCAACACGTACCGGTCGCACTGCTTCCCGGCGCACTACCCGATGGCGCTGCCCCGGCGAGCCGACGCCCGCGGCGAACTGGTCGAGACGGTCAAGGCGCACGGAGGGGCAGGGCAGTCGTTCTGCTCCACTACCCGGCCCGGCATCACCCGGGGAGAACACTTCCACCTGGCAAAGGTGGAGCGGTTCGTGGTGCTGCGCGGCTCGGCCGAGATCAGCCTGCGCCGGGTCGGCGACTCCGAGGTGCTGCGGTTCCCGGTGAGCGGCGCCGAGCCAGCCCTCATCGACATGCCCACCATGTGGGTGCACAAGCTGGTGAACACCGGTGCGGACGAACTGGTGACGATGTTCTGGACCAACGAGCTCTTCGACCCGGACCGGCCGGACACCTGGGCGGAGCCGGTGGAGGCGGCCCGGTCGGCGCCACTGGTGGCAGCAGCGAGAGGACGGGCATGACCCGGATCATGACTGTGGTCGGCACCCGACCCGAGATCATCAGGCTCTCCCGGGTGATCGCTCGACTCGACGACACGGTGGATCACACGCTGGTGCACACCGGGCAGAACTGGGACAGCAACCTGTCGGACGTGTTCTTCAAGGAATTGCGCCTGCGGGAGCCGGACCGCTTTCTCCGCGTTGATACCTCATCGCTGGGGCGGGTCCTCGGTGGAGTGCTCGTTGGCATGGAGGCAGCGATCGCCGAGGAGCGACCTGACGCGTTGCTGGTGCTCGGTGACACCAACAGCTGCATCGCCGCGCTGATGGCCCGCCGGATGCGGGTGCCGGTCTACCACATGGAGGCCGGCAACCGGTGCTTCGACCTGAACGTGCCGGAGGAGACGAACCGACGCCTGGTCGACCACGTGGCCGACTTCAACCTCGTCTACACCGAACACGCCCGGCGCAACCTGCTCGCCGAGGGCCTGCACCCACGCCGCATCCTGCACACCGGCTCGCCCATGCGGGAGGTGCTGGAGCACTACCGGACGCCGATCGCCAGCTCGAACATCCTGCGTCAACTGGAACTCGCCCAGGGCCGCTACTTCCTGGTGAGCGCGCACCGGGAGGAGAACGTGGACCGCCCCGAGCGGCTCCAGCGGCTGCTGGACTGCCTGGTCGCGGTTCGCGACCGGTGGGGTTTCCCGGTGCTGGTCTCCACCCACCCGCGCACCCGTAAGCGGCTGGAGGCGCTGGCCCCGGATGCCACCGCACTGGACGGCATCGCCTTCCACGACCCGTTCGGCTTGCTGGACTACGTGCATTTGCAGACGAAGGCGTTCTGCACCCTGTCGGACAGCGGGACGATCAGCGAGGAGGCCGCCGTCCTCGGCTTCCCCGCGGTGACGCTGCGCGAGTCGATCGAACGCCCTGAGGCGCTCGACGCCGGCGGCATCATCATGACCGGCCTCGACCCGCAGGGCGTGGTCGAGGCGGTCGAGGTGATGGTGGCGCAGGTCGCCGCGCAAGGTGTGCCCTGCCCGGTCGACTACCAGGTGCCCGACACCTCCCGACGGGTAGTGGATTTCATCCTCTCCACCGTGCGCCGGCACCACGACTGGGCGGGCATTCGCCGCTGATCAGCTGGGCACCAGGGCTGGCGATCACGAACCCGTGATCGCCAGCCCTGGTCTCTGTGCGTCCGGACCCTGCTGGAGTTCTGGCCCCCGGCCGCGCGCACGGGATGCGCCGTGACAGAGGGGCACCCTCCCCGGGTGAACGGAACGGGGTGACGCCGCGCGGCGTCACCCCGTTCGTCGCCGCCGCAGCGGCGGGTTCGATCAGATCAGTGCGACTGCAGGGGTACGCCCCGCGGGCCCTTCACCACCGGACCGACCGGCTGGGCGCAGAGCAGTGCGAGATGCTCGACGATCTTCGCCGCGTCGTCGTACGGGTCCAGCCCGCTGACCTCCATCGGGTCGAGCGGCGGCACGGCCACGTGGGACACCAGGGGATGGAACGGTCGGGTGTCGACTTCACCAATCCCGAGCAGGTCCTCGTGCAGCTTCTCGCCGGGCCGCAGGCCGGTGTAGACGATGGGCACGGAGCTGGCGGCCTGCTCGGCCATCTGACGCGCCAGGTCGACGATCCGGACCGGTTCGCCCATGTCGAGCACCAGTGCCTCGCCGTCACGGCCGATCTCGGCGGCCTGAAGCACCAGGTGGACGGCCTCCTGAACGGTCATCAGATAGCGGGTGACGTCCGGGTGGGTGACGGTCAGCGGCTTTCCGGCCTCGATCTGCCGCTGGAAGGCCGTCACCACCGAGCCGCGGCTGCTCAGCACGTTGCCGAAGCGAACGCTGAGGAACGTACCCGGGAACCGGGACGCGGCGTGCGTGGTCAACTGTTCGGTGATGCGCTTCGAGTAGCCAAGGACGCTGATCGGGTTGGCTGCCTTGTCGGTGGAGATGTTGACGAACTTCGCCACATCCTGGCAGGCGTCCAGCACCGACAGGGTGCCCCAGACGTTCGTCTTGACCGCCTCGCCCGGGTGTCGCTGCAGCAGGGTCAGGTGCTTGAGCGCCGCCGCGTGGAAGATGACCTCCGGTCGGCGCTCCCGGATGATCCGCCGAATACCCTCGTCGTCCCGCAGGTCGGCGAGGATCAGCTCGGGGCCGTCCAACATGGCCCGGCCGGCGAGCGACATCTGGAGGCTGTGCAGGGCCGACTCGTCCCGGTCCAACATCATCAGTTCACCCGGGTTGGCCTTCATCACCTGGCGGCAGAGTTCGGAGCCGATCGACCCGCCGGCGCCGGTGACGAGGATCCGCCGCCCGGTCAGGCTGTTGGTGCTCAGCGGCAGGTCACCGACCACCTGACGGCGGCCGAGCAGGTCGTCGATCTGCACGTCCCGGACGTCGGTGACGGTGATCCGGTGGTCGACCAGGTCCCGCACCGGGGGCAGCACCTTGAAGACCGCGCCGGCCTCAAGGGTGGCCTCGCGGATCTGGCGGATCAGCGCGGCGTCCGCGTTGGCCACCGAGAAGATGACGGCGGTGGCGCCGGTACGCCGGACCGAGGCGGCAACATCGAGCCGTCCACCCAGCACACGCACCCCGCCGATGCGCAGGTCACGCTTGTCGGGGTCGTCGTCGAGCGCGCCGACCGGTAGGTACCGGCCGCGCGGGTCGCTGAGCATGGCGCGGAGCAACCCCTGACCCGCGTCACCCATCCCGAACAGCAGCACCGGCGTTGACGACCTGACATTCGGGCGCATGGCGAGGTCGCGTCGGTGCCGGTACATGAACCGGGTGCCGAGCATGAGCAGCAGCGCGAGTGCGCCGCCGACCACCGGGGTGCTCGCCGGAACTGGCCGGTCGCCGGACGGCAGCAGCCCGAGCAGCAGGATGGCCGCCGTGGTGATGGTGGTGCCGGCGACGCCCTGGACCTCCTGAAGGCTGCCCAGCGGGTGCCGTCCGGAGTAGAGCCGGCGCAACGCCGCCACCGCCACGTGCAGGATCGCCGCAGCCAGTCCGACCGCTGCGGCCCGGCCGAGCTGGCCCGGAGGGAGCTGGAACTCGAACCGGGTCCACGCGGCCGCTACCAGACCGCCGACCCAGGCGATGGTGTCGGCCGCGAGAAATCCGATGGCGCGCCGGCGGGCCCTGGCCCGCCGGGTGCGCTGGTCCGGCCGCTCCGTGTGCTCCGTGTCCTGGGGCATGTACTGGCTCCCTGTCCCGTCTTCCGACTACTTCCGCCGCCCGGCAGAAGGAGCTTTGTGCTCCTTGTCCTTGTTACAGGGCTAAGCGGCTCTGTAGGCCGTTTTCGGGTTATCTGAGCCGAAGGTCCGGCTATCCTGTTGGCCGCCCAGTGAGCCTGGCCGCTGTCGCGGTCAGAGCTGCCGCCGTCCGGTTTCGCCCACGGGTTCCGCCGGGTGAGTTGCCGGGTTCGGTGGCGCCACCGGCGCGGTGGTCACCGATCGGCCGGGACGTGGTCCCGGACCGCCTTCTCCAGGTGCCGGGCGAGGGCAACGCTGCCGACCCGCTCCGAGAGCCGTTCCAGGTAGAACTGCCGGCCGCTGCGGCCCAGCTCTTCACGTTTCTCGGCGCCCAACTCGTACATTCGACGGATCGCGTCGGCCAGGGCGTAGGGGTCGCCGGGTGGAGCGACGAACCCGGCGCCGGACTCGTCGACGAGTCGGGCCGCGTCACCCGCCAGGGCAGCGACGATGGGACGGCCGCACGCGAGGGTGCTCTGCACCTTGCTGGGCATGACCGAGCGGAGGAAGGGCTGGTCGCGCAGGGAGATCAACTGGACGTCCCCAAGTGGCATCAGCTCGACCATCCGCTCGAGCGGCTGCTGGCCGAGGAAGACCACCCGGCCGGGTGCGTACCGCGCGGCCGATTCGCGTAGCCGGCGCTCTTCCACGCCGCTGCCGGCGAACACGAGCGTCAGGTCCGGGATGTCGGCGAGATGCTCCAGTGCGTCGACGGCGACATCGAGCCCCTGGAGGTTTCCCATGCTGCCCGCGTACATGACGACGAAGCCCTGCAGTCCGAGGGCGGCCGCCATCTGCGGATCGGGCTTTCTCGGGCGGAAGACCCGCTCGTCGACCCAGTTGTAGACAACGGACAGTTTGTCTCGCGGGACTCCGCGGCTGTTCAGGATGTCGGCCATGCCCGGGGTGATGACGGCCACCGACGACGCGTTCCGATGCGCCGAGTCGCAGAACCGGGTGAGCAATCGGACTATCAGGTCGGTGCGACGGCCAGGGCGGACGTAGTCGCTCTCCGCCAGGGTGTCCGGCCAGAGATCCTCCATGAGGATCACGTACGGGCGTCCGTGCAGCCAACGGGCCATCATCGCGGGCAGCGCGACAGTCGCCGGCGAGGAGTAGACCAGCCACACGTCGACTTTGCGGAGCAGGTCCAGCCGGGCCGCCGCCGAGGCCGCGAAGCTGAGATAGTTGGCGGCCCTTCTGACTGCTGACCGGTCGTGGCTGGGTACCAGCGGCACCCGGTGCACCGAGACTCCGTTCATCTTCTCGAACCGGTACGGACGGATCCGGTACCCCGGAGCCAGCTGGCCGGACGGATAGTTCGGGAAGCCGGTGAGCACGTGCACCTCGTGCCCAAGTGCGACGAGCGACCGACTGATGATCCCCGGCAGAACGGCAGAGCCACCCTCGGGGTCGTACCACTGCGTGATGATCCCGATTCTCACCGCGATGTCACCGCAGCTGGAGCAGCCAAGGAACCGATCAGGCCAGCCGAGCCCGACACGAGGGCGAGAGTCATGGAGAACCTTTCTGTTGAAGCGGATCTACTTCGTCAGATACCGGTTGGCCGCGTCCGCTCCGCTGGCGTCGTGCGGTTGCGAGTCACCTGTTCTCGGTCGAGCGAGGGCCTCGGCGCTCGATGACGAGGCGGGTGCCGGCCCGGTCCCGGAGTTCCTCAGCCGCTCCCATGCCTCGGGGCGCAGCTGGGGCGCCAGCCCTTGGTCGGCGAGCCAGCCCGGCGTCTGCCGCTTACCGAACAGGAGCATCTCCACGCGACGGGCATGCGCGTTGGCGTTCAGACTCGTCCGCCCGTACGCGGTGAAGCAGCGCGTCGCGTACCGCGCCACCCGTGGTGGGAGGTGCAGTGGCTCGCGACCGCCGAGAAGGCGGAGCAGGAGCCCGGTCGTCATGCCGTTGTAAGGCTGGAGAACGATGGGCGGCACTGGTCCGTTGAGGAGCCCGAGATGGGTGATCGCTGCGGCGACATCGTCGATGAGAACCTGGGGCGTTGGTGCGGTGCCGTCCCCGGCGACGCAGCTCGCGCGCGACTGTGCGAGCCGGATAAGCGCGCGGGTGTTCGGCCGATCCACGTCGTGCACCCAGGTCGACCGGTAGATGACCGCATCGATGCAGTCCTCACGCTGAAGCAGGCGTTCACCCATCGCCTTCGAGCGAGAGTACGGCGAGAAGGGCATCGTCAGCGATGTTTCGTCGAGCTCCATCGCGCCCTGCGCCGCCGCGGAACTGACGTGGACCAGACGCCTGGCGTTGACCAGAGCACTGGCTCGGGCGACCAGGGTGGGTAGCAGCGAGTTTCCGCCGTACAACTCCGCGCTGTCCGGGGCGGACCCGTTCGGTAGCCCGGCCGTGTTGATCACGATCTGGGCGCCGTCGAGCTGTGCGGCGAGTGCGTCGACGACATCCTCGTGGAGACCTGCCGGCACCGAATCGGTACGGAGAGCCTGGGTGAGCGGCCACGACAAGCGCGGCGTGGCGACGGGCTGGACCTTGACGCCTCTGTTGCGCAACTCGGCGACGACCGCTCGGCCGACGAAGCCGCTGCTGCCGAGCACCGCGACCTTGTTGATCGGCCGGCTCCCCGAGTGGCCGGCAAGGTCACCGGCTCGTTGAGCTGACAGTTCTGGCATGGATCGTCCTTCCTTCCGACGAAGGCTGGCGCCGCTGGGCGGCCAGCCACGCGGGGGCAGCGAGGTAGGCGGCGAGGATCGCGACGGCCGTGGCGTCCAGTGCGGCACGGGCGATTGGCCCGCTGAAGGACGCGGCAACCAGGCAGCCGGCCACGGCCGCCGAAGCGACGGCCGTCGCCACGGTGACCCGCTGATGTGACCATCCGCCGTCGGTCAGCCGTTGGTAGGCATGGTGGCGGTGCGGGCGATGCCAGGCCTCGCCGTTGCGGATACGGCACAGGAGCGTCCAGCCCGTGTCGGCGAGATAGAGGGCGAGTGGCGCCGCGGCTGCCTCCGGCGGGGTGCCGCGAACGACGGCGTAAGCGGCAATCGTGGCGAGCGCGCCGCCGAGGGCGTACGACCCGACATCACCGAGAAAGACCTTCGCGACCCAGGCGTTCCAGGGCAGGAATGTCAGGGATGCGGCGGCGATCAGACTGCCGGCCGCGGTCAGCAGCGGAAGGTCCGTGAGCACTCCGAGCACGGCGTACACCATTCCGCCGAGGATCGCGTGCATGGCCGAGATGCCGTTGATGCCGTCCATGAAGTTGAAGGCGTTCACATACGAGGTCAGCCAAGCCGCCAGGGCGAATACCAGAAACGCGTGGACGTACCACGCCTGCCCAACGGGCACCAGGACCAGGGCCGTGCCCACGCCGGCGACCAACTGCAGAAGCAGTCGGCTGCGGATCGGGACACCCCGGAGATCCTCCAGGAGCCCGATCGCCGCGAAGAAGAGCAGCGGTACGGCGATGGATCGGGCGTGCTCGTTCAGGAGAAGTGCGAGGCCTGCCGCCGCGGCGACTCCCACGCCGCCGCCGCGCGGGATCGGTGTGCTGTGCGAGGACCGCTCCGACGGTATGTCGAGAACTGCGGCCGCTCTCAGCAGGTGAAGGATCACTGGCTGCAACAGGGAGCCGACGACGAGGGCGAGCACGACTCCGCCAGCGAGCGGAACACTCAGCATGGCGTGGTTCCTGACGAAAAGAAGTGAGGATCCTCTTGAATATGTACGAGATTCACCACTTGAGCCTTTGGGTTGAACCGGTCATAGATGGATGAATCAATCATAGGAGGTCGCTACTATGGACAAACGACTGTTGCCGGTATTCGGTGTGGAGCACGCAGCTGAAACCGCTCGCGGTGCCGCCGAAGACACCCGGGCAGCCGGTGCGGGCGCTGACCTCGTCAGTCACCCTGCCGGCTGCGGCGGACGTGACGGTGGCCGCCTACCGCGTCTGGGACGAGGTGGTCGGCCTGCTCACGCTCGTGGTGCGGCGGGTCTGGTGGTGGAGCCTGGTCAGGCCCCGTCGTTCAGCAGCCGGGTGAGCAACGTCCGCAACGGGATCGACTCACCGTCGCGGCCACCCGCCCCGACCACCAACGGCGCCGGGCTGGGCTGCGGGTCGACGCCGAAAAGCCGAGCCCGCAGACCGCCCGGCACGGTCAGCAGGTGGAACCGGCCATCCACGTCCACCGCCCGGGTCTCGGCCCGGTCGACGTACCAGCCGGTCAGCCTGGTCCGGTAGCGCCCGCGCCCGTCGTATCCCCGGGCGACCAGCCGGGTGGTGCGTAGCCCTCGCTGGGTCGCCTCGGCCACGAACCAGGCCACCAGCTTCGCCGCCTCGGCCTGCTCGGCGGCCCGCTGCCGCGCGGCCGCGTCGGCGTGCGCCCGCACCGCCTGCCGCTGCCGATCCCGCCACTCCCGGCCGTCGCCCTCACCCACGACGCCGACGGTACGCGACCCGACTCAGTCGAGTACGGCCCGCAGGGTGCGCCGCGCGGTCAGACGACCGTCGCGGACCAGCAGGTTGCCCGGCATCAGGTCGAAGTGGATCCACCTGTCGGCGGGATCGTCCCGGCGCACGTGCCGGCACCGGTCCCACACCCGCCCCCAACCCCACCAGCACGCGAGCCGGTTTCATCCTCGCGCTGCACTGGTCGCTTCCGCCGCCGGATCGCTCCGGCCGCCCTTTGGAGCTGAATCGTTGGCGACATCAACCCGCGATTCGTTTACGGCATCAGCTCCAAAGGGCCGGCCACCCCGCCGTCGGCCCCCGGGCCACCCGGCCCCGCGATCGAGGGCCGAGGGGCCGAGGGGCCGAGGGCCGAGGGGCCGAGTGGGCTGATCGGTCAGGCCAGCCCGGCGCGGCGCAGGGCCTCGGCCATCGCGTCGTTGGCCGGCGCCGGCCCGCTGCCGCGACCCTGCTGACCGCCGCGTCGGCCCTGGCTGCCGCGCTGGTCCTGGCCGCCGCGCTGGTCCTGCGAACCACGTCCGCCCGGCTGCCCGCCGCGACCGCCCTGCGGTCCGCGCTGCGCCGGGCCGCCGCGTCCCTCCTGGCTCGTCCGACCACCACCACCGGCGGTGGCCGGCTCGTCCTCCAGGCGCAGGGTCAGCGAGATGCGCTTGCGGGGTACGTCCACGTCGAGCACCCGGACCTTGACCACGTCACCGGACTTCACCACCTCGCGGGGGTCCTTCACGAAGGTCCGCGACATGGCCGATACGTGCACCAGCCCGTCCTGGTGCACCCCGACGTCGACGAACGCACCGAACGCGGCCACGTTGGTGACCACGCCCTCGAGCACCATGCCCGGCGTCAGGTCGCCGATCTTCTCCACGCCCTCCACGAAGGTGGCGGTGCGGAACTCCGGCCGTGGGTCCCGGCCCGGCTTCTCCAACTCGGCGAGGATGTCGGTGACGGTGGGCAGGCCGAACCGATCGTCGACGAAGTCGGTGGCCCGCAGCCCTCGCAGGATGCCGCTCCTGCCGATCACCGAGCGCAGGTCCTGACCGGTGCTGGAGAGGATTCGGCGCACCACCGGGTACGCCTCCGGGTGCACGCTCGACGAATCCAGCGGGTCGTCGCCGTCCGGGATGCGCAGGAAGCCGGCGCACTGCTCGAACGCCTTCGGCCCGAGCCGGGCCACCTTCTTCAGCTCGGTACGCGACCGGAACGGCCCGTTGGCGTCCCGGTGCAGCACGATGTTCTCCGCGAGCCCGGCCCCGATTCCGGAGACCCGGGTCAACAGCGGCGCGGAGGCGGTGTTGACGTCCACCCCGACGGCGTTGACGCAGTCCTCCACGACTGCGTCCAGCGACCGGGACAGCTTCACCTCGGAGAGGTCGTGCTGGTACTGGCCGACCCCGATCGAGCGCGGGTCGATCTTGACCAGTTCGGCGAGGGGGTCCTGGAGGCGGCGGGCGATGGAGACCGCGCCGCGCAGCGACACGTCCATCCCGGGCAGCTCCTGCGAGGCGTACGCGGACGCGGAGTAGACCGAGGCGCCCGCCTCGGAAACCATCACCTTGGTCAGGTTGAGCTGCGGATGCCGCTTGATCAGGTCGCCGGCCAGCTTGTCGGTCTCCCGCGAGGCGGTGCCGTTGCCGATCGCGATCAACTCCACCCCGTGCGCCCCGGCCAACCGGGCCAGGGTCTCGATCGAGGCGTCCCACTGCCGACGTGGCTCGTGCGGGTAGATCGTGTCGGTGGCGAGCACCTTGCCGGTGGCGTCCACCACGGCCACCTTCACACCGGTCCGCAGGCCCGGGTCCAGACCCATCGTGGGCCGGGTACCGGCTGGCGCGGCCAGCAGCAGGTCACGCAGGTTGGTGGCGAAGACCCGTACCGCCTCCTCCTCGGCCGCCTGCCACAGCCGCATCCGCAGGTCCGCGCCGAGGTGGATGAGGATCCGGGTACGCCACGCCCAGCGCACGGTGTCGGCCAGCCAGCGGTCGGCCGGGCGACCGGCGTCGGACACCCCGAACCGGCCAGCGATGGCCGCCTCGTACCGGGTCGGGCCGGTCGGTACGGCGTCCGCCTCGCCGGCCTCCTCCGGTTCCATGGTCAGGTCGAGCACGCCCTCCTTCTCGCCCCGGAACATGGCCAGGATCCGGTGCGAGGGCAACTTCGGGTACGGCTCGGAGAAGTCGAAGTAGTCGGCGAACTTGGCGCCGGCGGTCTCCTGGCCGTCGCGTACCCGGGAAGCCAGGCGGCCCCGCGACCACATCTGCTCGCGCAGCGTGCCGATGAGGTCGGCGTCTTCCGCGAAGGTCTCGATGAGGATGGCCCGCGCGCCCTCCAGCGCGGCGGCGGCGTCGGCGACGCCCCTGTCCTCGTCGACGAACCCGGCGGCGGTGGCCCGTGGGTCCTGGGTGGGGTCGGCCAGCAGCGACTCGGCCAGCGGGGCCAACCCGGCCTCACGGGCGATCTGCGCCCGGGTCCGTCGCTTGGGCTTGTACGGCAGGTAGATGTCCTCCAGGCGGGACTTCGAGTCGGCGGCCATGATCTGCGCTTCCAGGGCCTCGTCGAGCTTGCCCTGGGTGCGGATCGACTCCAGCACCGCGGCCCGTCGTTCGTCCAGCTCGCGCAGGTAGCGCAGTCGCTCCTCCAGGGTGCGCAGCTGGGTGTCGTCGAGCAGGCCGGTGGCCTCCTTGCGGTAGCGGGCGATGAACGGCACGGTGGCGCCGCCGTCGAGCAGCTCCACGGCCGCCCGCACCTGACGCTCGGCCACGCCGAGCTCGTCGGCGATCCGCTGATGAACAGACTGGGTCACGATCTCGATCCGCCTTCGGGAGTGGGTACCGTCTGCATTCTGCCGGGCGGCCCCGGTCGCTGTCGCCGCGCCCGGCCGGGGCGGAGGACCGAACCGGCGCGCCCGGCCGGGTGACCCGGCGGCGGTCCCGCCCGGCCTGCGCTAGCGTGGCGATCATGGAAACACCTGCGGAGCCGCGCGCCCGGCGGCTCTTCGGCGGCAGCGCCCGGGCCCTCGGCGATCTGACGGCCAACCCGTTCCGCGCCGACCGGGACCGGATCGTCGGCTCGCCGTTCTTCGCCCGCCTCGGCGGTGTCACGCAGGTCATCAGCCCGGTCGGCTCCGGGCTGCTGGTGCACAACCGGCTCACCCACAGCCTCAAGGTCGCCCAGGTGGCTCGGGCGATCGCCGAGCGGCTGACGGCCGATGACCGGTGGCGTGACCTGCTGGACAAGCTTGGTGGCCTCGACCCCGACGTGGTGGAGGCCGCGGCGCTCGCCCACGACCTCGGCCACCCGCCGTTCGGGCACCTGGGGGAGCGGGTGCTGGACCGGCTGGCCCGCCAGCGCCTCGGCCTGGCCGACGGTTTCGAGGGCAACGCCCAGTCGTACCGGATCGTCACCAGCACCGAGATCCGCGGCGCGGCCACCACCGGGCTGGACCTGACCGCCGCGGTCCGCGCGGCGATGCTGAAGTACCCGTGGACCCGGCTGGACCACCCCGACCCGCACCCGCGCACGATGGACCCGCCGCCGCGCGGGGCCACCCCGCCACCGGACGACCCGGAGAGCGGTTCGTCGAAGTTCGGCGCGTACCGGACCGAGCTGGACGACCTGCGTCAGGCTCGGGAGCCGTTCGCCAGCCGCATCCCGGACTGGCAGCAGACCGTGGAGGCGTCGGTGATGGACACCGCCGACGACATCGCGTACGCCATCCACGACGTGGAGGACTTCTACCGGGTAGGTGTGCTCCAACAGGGGTCGGTGTCCGCCGAGTTGATGGCGTGGCAGCGCGAGAGTGGGCACTTCCGGGCGATCACCGACGCGGCGTTGGCCACGGCGGCGCGGCGACCCGGGGCGGCGATCGAACGGTTGCGTCGACAACTGCACCGCAAGGACGCCTGGATCGCCGACGACGACGCGTTCGCCGCCGCCGTCGAGCACGTCCGGGAGGAGCTGGTCGACGGGCTGCTGGCGATGCCGTTCGACGGCTCGATCGAGGCCGAGCAGTACGTGGCGCGGTTCTCCGCCCGTTGGTCCACCCGCTTCGTCGAGGCGATCACCGTGACCGACCAGCCGTCGGTGCGTTCCGGGTACGTGCTGCTGGGCTGCGCGCAGTGGCACGAGGTGCAGGTGCTCAAGTTCGTCCACCACCGGTTCGTGCTGGCCCGCCCGGATCTCGCCCTGCACCAGCGCGGCCAGGCCCGGCTGCTGGGCACCCTGGTCGAGGCCCTCTGGGAGTGGCTGCTCGACTCGGAGGAGGAGTCCCGGCTGCCCCGCCGACTGCACGACCTGGTCGAGTTGGCCGAGGCCGAGCTGCACCCGCGGATCCCGGACCGGATCGGCCGCGCCCGGGGGCGGGCCATCGTGGACTTCGTCGCGCAGCTCACCGACGGGCAGGCGGTGGCCATGCTGGACGCGCTCTCCGGCCGCTCCGGCGCCCTCTGGACCGACGCCTTCGTGCTCTGACCCAAGCTGAGCTGAAAGGAAGGGCCCCTTATTAACGCCAGGCGTTAATAAGGGGCCCTTCCTTTCAGCTCAGGCGACCGACTGCCACCAGCCGTCGACGGCGGGCGGCTCGTCGACCACCACCCGCTCGCCGGGGCGGGGCACGGCGAGGCGTACGTCGCGGGCCTTCGCCTCGGCCCACAGCCGGTCGACCGGCTCGGACCAGTCGTGCAGGGCCAGGTTGAACGTCGCCCAGTGCACCGGGACGAACAGCCCGCCGCGCAGGTCGACGTGGGCGTCGACCGCCTCCTCGGGGAACATGTGGATGGTCGGCCAGGCCCGGTCGTACGCGCCGATCTGCATCAGCGTCACGTCGAACGGCCCGTGCTCGGCGCCGATCGCCGCGTACCCGTCGAAGTAACCCGAGTCGCCGGTGTAGAAGACCTTGCGGCGGGCCCCGGCCACCACCCAGGAGCTCCAGAGCGTGCCGTCGCGGCGCAGCCCCCGGCCGGAGAAGTGCTGGGCGGCGGTCGCGGTGATCTCCAACCCGGCGACCCGGTGCGACTCGGACCAGTCCAGCTCGATGATCCGCTCGGCGGGTACGCCCCAGCGGTCCAGGTGCGCCCCCACCCCGAGCGGGACCAGGAACGGTGCGGACTGCCCGGCGAGCAGCGCCCGCACGGTGGGCATGTCGAGGTGGTCGTAGTGGTCGTGCGAGATCAGGATGGCGTCCAGCGGGGGCAGTTCGTCGATGCCCACCGGTGGTTCGTGCAGCCGGCGAGGACCCACCAGCCCGGAGGGGGAGCACCGCTCGCTCCACACCGGGTCGAGCAGCACCCGCCGGCCCTCGATCTCGATCAGCGTCGAAGCGTGGCCGTACCAGACGATGTTCAGCTCGTCGGCGGTGTCGACGTTGTGCGGTGCGCTGGGGCGCAGCAGCGGCACGGATGTGGTCGGGCGCCGCTTCTGCTTGCCGAAGATCAGCTCGCGGAGCAGGTTGCGGCCCGGCTCGGCGACCATCGTGCGGGTGCCGGCCTGGTTGTGGAAGGTGCCGTCGCGAAACTGGGGCGAGCGGGCCGCGCGTTCGGCCCGGGCCCCGCTGAGCCGGCCGCCGAGCGCCGCCGGCACATCCCGGGCAACCCAGGCCAGGCCGGCCAGCGCCGCCAGCCCGGCCGCCCCCCGCATCCGCCGCCCGAGCGACCGTTCGACATCCGTGCTCTGCGCTCGTGCCATTGCCGTCCCTCCGACGTGTCCGCCCTACACGGTAGTCACCCGGACCGACCCGTGCCCCGGCGGTCGCCAGGCCGGGTCGGTCGCGCCAACGGCGACCGACCCGGAATCGCGGTCAGCCGCCGTTACTGGGCCGCCGGGCGGTGATCCGGAACGTCCTGCCCACGCCCGCGATCCGGTCCACCGCGGCCAGGAACTTGGGGCCCATGGCTGCCCGGGCCTGCACCGCCGGGTGGGTGGCGCCGAAGTCCTCCGGGTTGGCCTGCCCGTCCGCGAAGAGCGCGTAGGTGAGCACCGCCGCACCGGAGCGGTCGAAGATCACGCCGGCCTCGTGCCGGGCGTCGGCGAACCAGCCGGCCTTGGTGGCGATCCGGGCCCGCTCGTCCGAGGACATGGTGCGCCGGATGCCGTCGGTGAACGCCACCGGCGAACGCAGGAGGCCCAACAGGTACGTGGTCGAGGCGGGGGAGAGCAGCGTGCCGGCGACCAGGGCGCGCAGCAGGTCGTGCGTCTCCCGGGGGGTGCTGGTGCCGAGGAAGAACCGGTTCGGGTTGGCCACCGGCTGGACCTGGGTGTTCGGGAAACCCTTGGCGACCAGGATGGAGTTGATCTCGGCGGCCGGCGCGACCAGACCGCACAGCCGTACCGCCGTGTCGTCCGAGACGGTCAGCAGGTTGGCCAGCACGTGCCCGAGAGTCACCAGGCTGGGGTACGCCCCGTCCAGGCTGAAGATGCCGTCACCGCCGGGCACGACGATCGCCGCGCTCACCTCGACCTGCTGGTCCAGGGTGAGCAGCCCCCGGTCGACCTTGTCCAGCACCGCCGTCGCGACGGCGATCTTGTTGACGCTGTACGCCTCGATCCGTCGGTCCGCGTCAGCCTCCACCGCGACCACCGGCGTACCGGCCGGGTCGGCGACGCTGACGTACGCCTGCCAGTTGCCGCCGGCCTCGGCACTGTGCTTGCTGAAGACGGTGGCGACCCGACGGGCGGCCCGAGCGGGGGTTGTCGGTGCGGCCTCGGTGGCCTCGGCGGCGCTCGCCGGGGCGGCAGCGCCCAGCACCGTGCCGGCGGTGGCCACCGTGCCCAACCCGAGTGCCGTCCTACGGTTCAGTCGCATGGTCAATCGTCTCCCCCATCGTGGTGCGCCAGAGCGCTTGCTGGCCCACCACCCTAGGCGAGTTGATCGATGCACGATGCCCCCGAACACAGTCCCGAACAGTTCCGAACAGGTCAGCCGAACCGTCGACGCAGCACGGCGCCGACCGGACCGGACACGTGGCGGACGAGCTGCCGCAGGTCAGGCAGGTGTCCGCCGCGGACCGCCTCTCCGGCCGGGTTGGGGGCGAAGACACTACCGTCGTGCGCGGCGACCGACCGTCCACTCAGGCCGGCCAGTCGCATCAACGGGCCGACGAGGACGTCGTAGACCCCCGGCAGGACGGTGAAGCCGGCCCGCAGCACCACGTTGAGCCGGCCCACGGAGACCTCCCGGCGGGGCCGGTCCACACAGTCCACGATGGCCCGGGCCACCCGCTGCGGGCTGGCGACCAGCGGCGGAGGTCGCCCGACCCAACCCAGATAGTTGGCCGCCTGCTGGTACACGGGAGTGTCCACGCTGCCCGGATTGACCAGACACAGCCGGATCTCCGGGCTGTCGCGCAGCTCCTGCTGCACCGTCCGGACCAGACCCTGCAACCCCCACTTGCTCGCCACGTACGCGCTCATGTACGGCGCGGTGACATGCCCGAGCAGCGAGCCGGTGAGGATCACCGTGCCCGCCCCGGTCGCCCGGAAGTGCCGCAGCGCCACCCGTACCGAGCCGGCGGTGCCGAGCAGGTCGGTGCGCACCACCTGGTCGAAGACCCGCCCGGGCAGCTCGTCGAAGCGACCGTAGGCCATCACCGCCGCCGTGTGCACCCACACGTCGACGCGACCGAAGCGGTCCAGTGCCGCGTCGGCGAGCGCGTCCAACGCGCCCGGCTCGGTGACGTCGGTCGGCACGGTCAGTACGTCGACGGCGGCGCACTCCCCGCGTACCTCGGCCAGGGTCGTGGCGGCGCGGGCGGCCAGGACGAGGCGGTCGCCGCGCTCGGCGAACGCCCGGGCCGTCGCCCGGCCGATCCCGCTGGTCGCGCCGACGACCACCACCACCTGACTCACGGCACCGGCTGTATTCGTGACTGCGGGGCTCGCAACCCCGGCTCACTCCTCGCACTCATGGTTCGAGCACGACCTTGATGCAGCCGTCCTCCTTCTTCTGGAACATCTCGTACGCCTGCGGCGCCCGGGCCAGCGGCAGCCGATGGGTACGCAGGTCCTCGACGCCCAGCGGATCATCGTCGCGGGCCAGCAGCGGCAGGATCTCGTCGGTCCACCGGCGAACGTGGCACTGCCCCATCCGCAGTTGGATGCCCCGGTCGAACATCTCCATCAGCGGCATCGGGTCCGCCTCGCCGCCGTACACGCCGGAGACCGACACGGTGCCACCGCGGCGGACCCCCTTGACCGCGGCATGCAGAACGGACAGCCGGTCCATGCCGACCCGGTCGGTCATCGTCTGGGCCAGCTTGTCCGGCAGCAGCCCGACGGCGGCGTGGGCCAGTTTGCCGCCCGGCGAACCGTGCGCCTCCATCCCGACCGCGTCGATCACCGCGTCCGGGCCGCGCCCGTCCACCAGGTCGATCAGCGCGCCCGGCACGTCGGACAACTCGCGGACGTCGAGCACCTCGATGCCGTGCCGACGAGCCAACTCCAGCCGCTCCGGCACCAGGTCCAACCCGATCACCCGGCCCGCCCCGAGGTGACGACCGATGCGTGCGCAGAACTGCCCGACCGGGCCCAACCCGAAGACGGCCAGGGTGCCCCCGGGCGGGGTGTCGGCGTACTTCACCGCCTGCCAGGCGGTCGGCAGGATGTCGGACAGGTACAGGTAGCGCTCGTCCGCGCCGGTCTCCGGAATCTTGATCGGCCCGAACTGGGCCTGCGGCACGCGCAGGTACTCGGCCTGCCCGCCCGGCACCGACCCGTACAGCGACGTGTAACCGAACAGGGCCGCACCCTTACCCTCGCCGGTGACCTGGGTGGTCTCGCACTGGGCGAAGAGCTGACGCCGGCACATCCAGCAGCTCCCGCAGGAGATGTTGAACGGCACCACCACCCGGTCGCCGGGCTCGAGCCCGGTCACCTCCGACCCGACCTCCTCGACGATGCCCATCGGCTCGTGGCCCAGCACGTCACCAGGCTTCAGGTACGGCCCGAGCACCTCGTACAGATGCAGATCGGAGCCGCAGATCGCGGTCGACGTGATCTTCACGATCGCGTCGGTCGGCGCCTCGATCCGAGGGTCCGGCACCTCCTCGACCCGTACGTCCCGCTTGCCCTGCCAGGTCAGTGCCTTCATGTCCCTCATCCCTTCTCACCGCCGTCTCGAAAGACTGCTACCCGGGCTCGGGCACTTGAACCGGCCGCCCGTCCCTGGCCTGTCTCAAGGGCTTGCCGCAGCTTCAGCGGTGGGTTGCGGTGAGGGCTGGGGCGCTGAGGGGCTGGGGGCTGGGGGCTGGGGTGACCGTCCCCAGGGTCTTGGCGGTCAGGCTCATCCCTACGCCGGTGACGGTTGGGCCGTCTCTGCCGAGATTGAGTTGATCCACTCGCGTTCCTTGAAGTCGCGGCATCCGAGGCCGGCGGTTTCAAGCGGCTGTTGCAACCAGGTGTTTGTGGAGTACCTCGGCTGGATTCTGCCAGTCGAGAGTTTGGCGTGGTCGTCCGTTGAGTTCGCGGGCGACCGCGTCGAGGTCGTCCTGGGTCC
>NZ_JBDPLX010000014.1:0-191647 GCF_039871815.1 Micromonospora sp. B9E7 | reverse complement strand
CCACCGTCCGACCCTTCGACTACGTCCATCGATGGTCACGATGGCGACGGCGACACCAGTACCGCGCCAGAACAGCCCACTACCAGCGAAGACTCGAACTTCACCAGGTGCGGCTGGAGTACTAGGCGGAGAAACCGAGCTCAATGGTGAGCCTTTGCGCCCTGCTCCTCAGGGATAAATCAGGTTGGCCGCCCTCGTCGCAGGGGTTTCCTGGGCAGGGAACAGCGGTCACCATGCGCTCATGCCGCCGTCCGGGCGTTGGTTCTCGTCGCTCGGTGCGCAGCCAATGAGTGGACGCTCAGGCTCCTGACCCGTGGGGAGGGTGACCCTGGCATCATCGGAGTCGATGAGCGACTGGGAGCATTTTCTCCAAGAGGTTCCGTGGTTCCTCCGTCCCGGAGAGAACGCAGTCGTGGGTGAGGCACAGTTGTGGTCCCGCGGATCAATCGACGGTTTGCCAGAGCTCTCCGCGCTGCTCGCCTCGACGACCCTCACACCCGTCTCGGTCGGAGACGACGCCTACGAGTTGCTGGCATGGGGGCCAACGGACGATCGACGGGGCTGGCTCTGCCGCCCGCCCCGCGACGTGGACAGCGATTCCGTGCCCTGGACCCACAAGAGCTTCTGGAAGCTCTGCGGCGGGATCGTCGAACGGTTCCGCGAGCCCGACACCTGGTGGAGCAACCAGAACGAGGTGCTCACGGTTGGCGCGACACACGTACAACTCGCCGACGTATTCACTGACTACGGATGGCTATGGGAAGGCGACGGCCTCGAACTCTCCATCAACCCCGACGACTACTACGCCGTCGCGGTCGAGGCCAACGGGAATCTGACGCTGGCCAATCGAGATGACGGCCGGGTCCTTCTCTTCGCACCAGACCACGCCTTCACGGATGTCACGCCGGTGGCCGGCTCCCCGCCGTACTCACTGCTCACCATGGACCATGTGCCCAACACTGCGGCCTGGATAGAGGTATGTGCCGCCGCCTGGCGATAGCAGTTGGCCGATGAGCGTCCGCATCTGCCACGACCCGTCTTTACCCGCGATGAGCGTCGGAGTCAGTCGTGCGCGAGAGCCTGCTCGACGGCGCTGGCGGAGTCGAAGATTACGCACGTCGGCCACGGTGGCTTTTCTGGCTGTGCGCTCAAGGTCAGACGAACCAGCGCCCACGGGTCTCTGATTTTGAGGAGCACATCGTCTCGCGCCTGGGATCGTCCGACGACGGCGAAGCCGACGCCGTACAGCTCGTGCCCCGGCGACGTGTCGCGCAGTGGTTCGCTCGTGATGGCATGTGTCGGGCGGACCGTACGCTCGTGACCTCGGCACCCGGCTTTCGGCGCTCAGAAGCCCGGCTTTCGGCCGGTGGATGATCAGCAGCGGAAGGTTCGGTGAACTGGGTCGTCTCGGGTTGCCGAGTGTGGAGCGAGCACCGCAGGGTTGGGGACCTACTACCGTTCCCCCACCACGGAAGTGCATGCCTGTGCGTCTGCTGGCGTTCCTCGCCGCCCTTGTTGCCGTGTTCCTCGTCGCCGCTCCGGCGCAGGCGCACGTCCGCGCGACCTCGGTCGCGGTCGACCTGCGCAGCCAGGGCGACGGCGTCACGGCTGTCGTTGACGTGGAGTACGACGTCCTCGCCCGGCTGTTGAGCCTCGACGGTGCCCTGGGCCCGGACGCGGTCGGCGTGGACGGCACGGCCGCCGAGGTGCGGCGCAGTGCGCTGGACGCGCACGCGAGCGACGTGGCGACGTACGTCGGCGAGCGGCTGCGGCTGAGTCGTAGCTCGATCGGGTGTACCGCCAAGGACGACGCCCGCGTCGAACTCGCCGACTCCGGTGCGGTGCGGGTCGCGCTCGCCTACGACTGTCCGGCGTCCGGCGCGCTGACCGTCCGCAGCGACATCTTCCGCGTCTCCGACGGCGTCATCGACGACACGACCACGATGGTGGCCTACGACATCGGCGGCCGCCGCGGTGCGGTGTTGCTCGACAGTGCCCGCACCAGCGTCACGGTGGGGCGCACCGACCTGCTCAGCGAGATCCCGCGGTTCGTCCGGCTGGGGGCGGAGCACCTGCTCTTCGGGCTCGATCACGTGCTGTTCCTGCTGGCGCTGCTGCTGGGCGCGAAGCGGTTGCGCGACGTCGTCGAGGTCGCCACGGCCTTCACGGTCGCACACTCGGTGACCCTGGTGTTGGCCGCGGTCGGCTGGGTCAGCGTGCCCGGGTGGATCGTCGAGCCGCTCATCGCGCTGTCGATCGCGTTCGTCGCGGTCGACAACCTGCTGTCGCCGAGGACGAGCCACCGACTGCCCGTGGTCTTCGGCTTCGGGCTGCTGCACGGGCTCGGTTTCGCGGGCGCGATCAGCGTTGACGGCCCGCTGTCTGTCTCGACGCTGGCCGACCTGGTGTCCTTCAACGTCGGTATCGAACTCGTCCAGTTGACGATCATCGGGCTCGCCTTCCCGGGACTGCTGTTCCTTCGCAGGGCGGCGACGACGCCGGTCGCCGCTCGCGTCCTCACGCTCGGCACCGTCGCGGCGACCGTCGCCGTCGCCGGTGCCGGTCTGGTCTGGTTCGTCGAACGGTCGCCGATCCTGACCTGACACCCAGTTCCTACCCCCATCCGAAGGATCCCGATGTCCACGTTCAGTTGGACACGCGCGCGCCTGCGCGTCGTCCTGTACACCACTACTCTGGGGCTCGCCGCCAGCGTCGTGGCGGGCCCGCTCACGTCATACGTGGCGTACGCGATCGACCCGCCGGAAGCCACCGTCAGGGGCGTCGTGTACGTCGACGCCAACGGCGACGGCGTTCGGAACGACGGCGAGGCCGGTCTGGCCGGCGTCCGCGTCTCCGACGGCGTGGTCGCCACCACGACCGCAGCCGACGGCGCCTACTCTCTGACAATTTCGACCGACCGCCGCACGACCGACATCGTGTGGGCCACTCAGCCCCGCGGCTACCAGTTCGGCCTCGACGAGTTCAAGGAGCCCAGGTTCTGGGCCAACCTCGGCCAGCTCGTCGATGGGGCGACGCCCGCGGCGGACTTCGCCCTGAAGCGCGACCGGTTGTCCGACGGGGACAACTTCTCCTGGGCGAACATCGCCGACCCGCACGTCAACGCACAGCTGCCCGACCAGATCCGCGAGATCAACTCCACGGGCACGGACCTGCGCTTCATCGCGGTCAGTGGTGACCTCACCAACGACGCCAGCCAGGGGCAGTTCGACACGTATCGTCGCGGTACCCAGCAGTCGGGCGTCGGCGTGTGGCCGGCCGTCGGCAACCACGAGTACGCGGGCGGGTCGGAGTACGCGGCCAAGATCGACAACTATCGCAAGAACGTCGGTCCGGAGTGGTACTCGTTCAACTACGGCAACCGGCACTTCGTGGTGCTCGAGAACAACGGCTCGGCGCCGTTCGACGAGGAGCTCAACTGGCTCAAGGACGACCTCGCCGCGAACGTTCCGCTCGACCGCGACTCGCGCAACGACATTGAGGTTGTCGTCCTCACCCACCAGCCGATGAACGTCCCGTTCGGCTCGCCATCGACGTACGACGCCTTTGGTGACGTGCTCGAACAGTACAAGGCGCAGCTGATCCTGGTCGGCCACGAGCACTCCAACCACGTCGAGAACAACTCGGCGTTCGCCTCGACCGCCAAGCACATCCAGACCGTGTCGAGCTCCTACACAATCGACAACGCGCCCCGCGGCTTCCGCTACATCCATATGGCGGGTCCGGACTTCGACAACCCGTTCCGGATGTACGGCGAGAACGAGCACCTCACCATCGTCAGCCCCGCGCCCGACTCGAAGGTGCCAGCCGCGAAGTTCCCGGGCATCCAGGTCAACGCCTACGACACCGGCGACGAGGTGGTCTCGGCGCGCTACCGGATCGACGGCGGCAAGAACTGGATGCCGCTGCACCACAGCGGCGAGTTCACCTGGCAGAGCAACCTGCCCAACAGCCTGCAGAAGGTCGGTAAGCACCGCATCGACGTGATGGTGGTCGACGCGGCGGGCAAGACCTGGACCAAATCGGCGGACTTCACCCTCACCCGCGAGCCGGCGCTCAAGCCGGTCGCCGGCGGTGACTGGAGCCAGCACCACGGCAACGAGGCCCACTCCGGTGTCGCGCCGGCACAGGAGGCCGGCCGCCGCCTGGCCTGGAGCTTCCGCACCGACGGCACCTTCCTCACCGGGTCGCCGGTCATCCACGACGGCGTCGTCTACGCAGGCACCCGCGACGAGAACGGAGACGGTAACAGCCGGATCCACGCCGTCCAGCTCAAGGACGGCAAGGAGCTGTGGAACTTCGAGGTGCCGCAGTCGATCCACGGCAGCCTCGCCTACGGCGACGGCCTGATCTTCGCGCCGACCCTCGGCTCGGAGCTCTACGCCGTCGACGCGAGGACCGGCAAGCTGCGCTGGAAGGCCCTGCCCGAGCAGGCACCGGCCCCGAACAACCAGCGCACCTACGGCTACTACTCGCCGGCCGTCTCCGGCCACACCGTGCTCTGGCCCTACCAGACCCGCTTCGGCATCGGCAGCCAGGGCGTCCTCAAGGCGCTCGACACCCGCACCGGGCGGCAGATCTGGGCCTCCCCGATGTCCGGCGCGACCATGAGCGACGGCACGCCCGCCGTCATGGACGGCACCGTGTACGTCGGCAACGAGACCGCCGACCGCGTGCTCGCCTACGACCTGGCAAGCGGTGCCCGCAAGTGGACCGGAACCGAGTCGCTCGGCAGCTGGCAGGACGGCGTACCGACCGCGGCCGAGGGAAAGGTCTTCATCGGCGCCAACAACGGCATCGCCGCCCGGGACGCCAAGACCGGCGCGACGCTGTGGACCTACCGGAGCTCGCGCTCCTCGCTCGTCTCGAGCGGCTCGACCCCGAGCGCCGCGGCCGTCAAGGACGGCGTCGTCTACATGGGCTTCCCGAGCGGCGCCGTCGTCGCCCTCGACGCCCAGACCGGCAACGTTCTCTGGGAGCGGGCGCTGCCCGGCGACATCTACCACGGTGGCGTCATGTCCAGCCCGGTCGTGGCTGGCGACACGCTCTTCGTCGGCGCCAACAACGGCAGGTTCTACGCCCTGGCCACCGACACCGGCCAGATCCTGTGGAGTCACGAAATCGGCACCTGGGTGGGCGCCGGTCCGGCCGTCAGCGGCAACACCGTCGTGACGGGCGCCTGGGACGGCAACCTCTACGCCTACGTGCCGGGCGGCGAGTCCGCGCAGCGCTGGGCGACCGTGACCGGCACGGTCAGCGATCCGGAGACGGGCGCCCCGATCGCCGGCGCGAAGGTCACCGCCGTTGCCACCGGTCAGGACACCGCAGTGACCAGCACTGACGCCCGGGGCCAGTACCGGATCGGTCTGCCGGCGTCGACCTGGACCGTCACGGCGGCCAAGCGCGGCCTGATCGCCGACGACCGCTCGGCGGCCAGCGTCACGGTCCGCACCACCGGCAACGCGACGGCTGATCTCAAGCTGATCAAGGTGATCCACCCCACCGCCGGCACGTCGACGTACGCGCCGGACTACGGCAACGGCAGCACGCGCACGGACGTCGTCACGGGCACGGAGTACTACTACCTGGCCAACGATAAGATCCGGGCCTCCGTGACGCCGTACGCCGCCGGCAACAACGGCATCGGCGGTCTGGGCCAGGGCGCGCTGTCGGACCTCATGCTCAACGACGCCAACGGCGCCGAGACCCTCGACTGGGGCGAGATGCTGCTGCGTCCGAGCCTCACGCCGCCCGACTCGTGGGACCGACCGAACGACCAGCTCGATCTGCCCGGCCTCGCGGTCGACGGCGCTGCCGTGGTCGGCGACGGTCAGTACCGGGCGAACCCGGCCATCAAGGCGCAGGTCCGCTACGAGACTCTGCCCGACGCTCCGATCGTGAAGATGACGGTCAAGCTGACCAACACCGGCACGACGGGCTACCAAGGCTACTTCAACTACATGATCGACCCCGACAGCTCGGTCGACAACGGCCGGATCCCCGGGTTCAGTGGTACCAACCCGGGTCTGAAGACCTCGGGCTGGACCGGGAACTACGTCTACGTCGGTGCTGACGCGGCCACCACGAACGGCCAGGCCGCCCACGGTCTCGCGTGGGCACTGGACATGCCGACCGCGGTCGGTGCGTACGGCTACGTCGAGGGCCTCTACTACGACGCCACGATGGCGCCCGGTGGGACCAAGCAGTTCAGCTTCTACCACCTGACCGACTACGCGACCGCCGGTGGCGACCCCACCCGCAACATCGCGAAGTGGGCCGACGAGATCGACCTGCACGACGCAGCTGTCCCGGATGCCGCTCGTGCGTCCGGCACCATCACCGCCGGCGGCGCCGCCGTCGCCGGTGCCCGGGTCACCCTCGAGCAGGCCGGCACGGTGGTCGCGACCACGAGCACCGACGCCCAGGGCAAGTACCTCGTCAAGGCCCCGACCGGTCGGTACGACGTCCGGGTGTCCAAGCTGGGCTACCAGGCGGCCGCCGGTACGGTCACCGTGCCGGCGGTGGGCAGCGGCGTCGCCGACGTCGCGCTGAGCCCGGTCACGGTCGAGGCGAGCTACGGCAAGCAGATCGGCTCGGGTCTGGTCGAGGCGGGCTACGGCGACGTCATGCTCGAGAACGACAAGCTCTCGATGGCGATCGCCGACGCCTACAACGACTCGCAGCTCTCCGGTGGCACCCGCGGCAAGCCGGTCGACGTCGCGGTCCGCGGCATGGCCGACCAGTTCGACTGGATCAACCTGCCCTACGTCTCGGCGACCCAGCCGACCGGCGATAGCGCGTGGGACAACCGGTCGGTGGCGGCGACCGACGTCCAGATCGTGCAGGCGACCGGCGACAAGGCCGTCGTCCGGGTCTCCGGGCCGGTCAAGGGCATCACGGGTCTGACGGCGACGACGACGTACACGCTGAAGCCGGGCGACAACTTCGCCACAGTCTCGACAGAGCTGAGCAACTCCGGCTCAGCTCCACTCAGCGTGTGGACCGGCGACGCGATGGACCACGACGCGACCGGCCAGGCCAGTGTCATCCCGGGTGCCGGCATCGTGACGCCGGGTGCGACCGCGGCGTACGCCCCGAGCAAGCCTTACATCGGCATGACCGGGACCGACCCGCAGGTCTTCGGTCTCGTCTACGGCACACCGGCCAGCGCCTTCGACGTCTACGCCGCGGGCAACTGGGTGATGAGTCGGTTCAACGTCGACGTGCCGGCGGGTGGCTCGTACACCCTCACTCGCAAACTGGTCGTCACCCCGGGCACGGACGCGGTGGGAATCCTCGACGGCGTCCCCGCGCCGTAACGCACACGCACCCCACCACACGGGGCCGGCCCGGAATCCAACCGGGCCGGCCCCGTGCGCCGAGCGACGATCCTGGCGGCATGTCCTGGCGGTGGACGGGTCGGTCCGTTAGGCAGCCCATACGCTGTCAGGGCTGGACGCGGTAGTACCGGTATCGGGGGTGATCACGTTGTACCCCTGCTAGCTCGTCAAAACGGCACAGCGAGTCGTGCCGTCCTCGCGGTCTCCGTTCATCCACGCAGCACGGCGAGCCAATCGATGCGGTCAGGCCGCTGCCAGGTGTGAGTGAAGGCGGGGAGCCTCGGATCTGGATCCCTTCGGCCGGATTCCGGCGTGGTCAAAGGCTCCGAGCTACTGCGGGAACCTCATCGCCATGGCGTCGAGCGTGTATGCGGGCCCGGACCGCTATCAGTCGGCCAAGGCTGCGGCCGCCTGCTCCAGGTGGCGGGCGGCCGCGGTCAGCGCGAGGACGGCCCGGGTCGGCAGCAGGCCCGGGCGTGACCCCTGGCGCAGGAATTCGCGGGCCAGGGCGACGTGCCATTGCCAGTGCCACTCCACCCTGCGCGGCTCCAGGTCGTCGAGGCACAGGTATGTGGCGCGCTCGGTGACCAGCTTGACGATGTAGGCGTCGGTAGGACTGCCGGGGTCGGACTCAAGGCTTCCGGTGCAGTCGCACAGGCCGGTCGCGAAGCCGGCCTCGGCTGCGAGGCCCGACCAAAGCATCGACTCGATACCCGGACGGCGGACCTGCAGGACCAGGTCGACCAGTAGGCGGGTCGTGTCGGTCGCCCAGTGGTGGACGCCGTATTGGGAGGCGTCGATCAGCAGGGGATGGGGCTCGCCGACGGACTGCACCAGGACGTTGCCCGAGTGCAGGTCGCCGAAACCGCCGGCGTGCAGCACCTGCTCGCCGAGGCGCTTTGGCGCGACGCCGGGCAGCGCGCCCCTGTCCACGAAGTCGCGCAGCACGACGGCCATCGGCTCCGCGTCGGCCTGACCGGCGCCGCGGTCGTCGCGCCACACCTGCGCGTAGGTGCCGAGGGCCTCAAGGACGCGGAGGCGCAGCACCGGCGACATCGTGAGCCATTGTCTGACCGGCTGGCGCTCGCGCAGGTCCGGCTGCAGCAGTTCTCTGAGGTGGCCGCGGTGCAGTTCGCCGGCCACCTTCGTCGCCTGCTCGGTAGTGGTGCCCGGCTGCTGGAGCCAGTCCTTGAGCGTGACCGCGTCTTTTGCCAGCTCGGCTGCGATCGCGTTGTAGCCCGACTGCTCGTGGAACCGCAGCTTCCGGTCGAGCCGGACAAGTACCTGCGAGTGCAGCGCCCGCGCCGCTCGGCCGTTCGCCTCCTTCTCGGCCACGAGAGACGCGCGATCGGGGCCGATCTTGAGGACGAACGACTCTTTGGGCTGGCCCTGCTGTACGCGAACGACCTTGCAGACGTGGGCGCCGGAGCGGCCGGGAGCGAGGTGCCGGACGGTCAGCGAGGTGCCGGCGTCGTCGTCGGTGCCGAGGCACTTGACGATCAGGGTGCGCGCGATCAGCTCGCCGCGCTTCATGGCGTCGCGGTACTCCCCGGGCGGGTCGCCGAGGCTGTGGAGCATGGATTGCACTCCCGCCTCGGGCGCGAAGACAATCCGGAACCCGTCCTCCCGATCCTGCACGCGCATCCGCTCGCGGATCCTGCGGGCCAGGTTCTCGCCATCCCAGCCATTTCGGTCGCCCTCGAACGCTGGATACATGGTCAGCTGGTTGTCACGGATGATGGCGTCATCCGCACCGGCCTCCATGGAACGTTTCAGGAAATTCGGGTTTTTTCTCGATTCCGCGGTAACGACGAGGATGTAGCAGTTGTCCTTGCGGCGTTTACGTAGCTCCCTCACGACGGGGAGGCAGGTCCCGTCGTTGAGGTCGAAGTCGAGGACTGCGAAGTCGAAGTCGACCTCGCGCGCCAGCTTTAGCGCCTCGGTAGGGGTGCTCGCCTGCTCGTACTCCACCTCCCATTCGCCTAGCTCGGAGAAGCCGTAGTCGAGGATGTCTTGGACCTGCAGGATCACGGCCGGCTTGTCGTCGACGACCAGCCCGCGCGCGAGGGTTTTCATGTAGGCAGCCTCCATCGGTCCAGCTCCACCGTCACCGCATAGGTCCACGGCCGCTCGAACTCGGCCTCGTACAGCGTTCCGCCGAAGCGCTCGAGCCGGTGCCGCAACGTCTCCAGGCCTTTTCCGCTGCCACCGGACTGCGGCGCGCTGCCGGTATTGCGGACCGTGATCACCAGGCGGTCCTGCCGGTAGTCGAGTTCTACCCGGAATTCCTGCGGTACGTCGGCCACCCGATGGGTCGTGCTGGCGTTGTGCCGTATACCCAGTAGCAGCTGCTGGAGCAGCCGATCGGTACAGAAGACACGGAAGGCTCCGCGCTGCTCGGCCGGCAGCAGCCCGTCGTCGAGTACATCGCCCCGTTCCTCGAAGAACTCCCGTAGCGCCGGCAGCGCGTCCACTGGGCCGCGCGCGACGAATTTGCGCAGCACGGACTTGTCACCGTCGAGCGCGAACCGCAGCCACCACAGGAGGTCGGGGAGCAGGTTCGCGGCCTCTTCCTTGCCAGGGACCATACCGGACTTGATCTTCCTCACGAAGTTGTCGACGCGCACCGTGGTCTCGTCGATGAACTTCGGCCCGTCCTCCGAGAGGGTCCGCTCCCACAGCGGAATTTCCTCCTGAGACAGGTCGCGCACTGCGCTGTGACTGACCAGGATGTCCCGCAGCATCGCCGCGTTCGGCAGGATCACACCGAGCAAGAAGTTCTGGCAGTGGCTCCAGGCCTCCCCGATCGCCTCGTGGTTCCGCGGCAGCCTGCCGGTGGCGATGACGAACTCGACGGTCGACTTCGCCAGCCACATCGGGGTGGAGAAGTCGTGCGCCGCGTAGGAGATCTCGTGCCCGATCCGCGACCAGGCCTCTTGCTTGCCGCCCGGCGGTGCGTACAGCGGCCGCCGCGTGTGCGACAGCAGGTAGCGGACTACTGGCACGCTGACGTAGCTGGACCGGATGCCCGGCGCCTCGTTTCTGTCGCGGAGGTCGTCTAGAAGGCGGCCCAGGGCGTCCGTGAGCTGCCGCGCCACGCGCAAACGGGCAAACGGTGAGCCAGTGCGCGGCGCGGCCATCAGATGCAGGACCTCCAGCATGACTTGCGGGACGACGAGCCCCTCGTCACGGTTGGTTCGCAGGATCCAGACCAGGTCGGCGGAGAACCGCTCGGGCGCGGCCCGGGCGAGCAGGATGACCGCTTGCACCCGCAGGCGCGCCTCGATCAGCAGCGCGGCCTCGCCCACGAGCATCGCCGCCGCCATGTCCACGATCAGGGCACGGCAGCGGGGAAACGACAGCGGCGCCGACGACAGCCACTGCGGCTCAGCGACCAAAAGCCGGATCAGCGCGTCACGGTACTCCCGATTGCCGGCCGCCTCTTCGAGCCGCTCCACCACCCGGGCGCGGCGCCTGGTGTTGACGTCGGCATCGCGCAGGCGCAGCCGCCAGCTCAGATAGGCCACGCATTCGCGCTGGGTCACGTCGGCGCCGAACAGGTCGGCCGCCTGCTCCTCGAACAGCTGCTGCTTGGTGCGGGTCTCCAGCAGGTTCAGGAGCCACTCCCGGTGGTTGGCGAGCAACTCGGGCACGGGCGCGTAGAGCGTCAGCTCCGCGTACCGGCGGCGCAGCGCGCAGATGCCGCAGTGGCCGCTGCGCAGGTTGCTCATGGCGGTCCGGGCCACGTAGTAGATCCTCACCGCCGCACGTTCCCGAGGCGAGGACTCCTCCGAGCGGCGGACCCTGGCGATGCGCTGCAGATTAACCGCGTCGCTGTCGCTGAGCCCGCTGACCAGCAGAACGACTGTGATTGTGACCGCGCCCTTATCAGCCGCCAGCCCTACCAGCTGCTGCACGGTCCGGCCGCTGCTGGCGCCCGAATCGAGAATGAGCGCGTGCTCTACCGTCGGCAGCGCCGCCGATCCGGGTAGCTGCCAGTTCGCGGTGTGTGCCGCCCGGGGCACCGCGACCGCCTCCGCCCGCATGGCCGCCGGCAGCACCTGCTTCATCTGGTCGGCGGTGATGGTCAGATCGTCCGCCGTGCCTTCGGGAAAAAGGATGGTCACCCTCGCCGACGCCTCACCGAAGGCCTCACGGTGGCGTCGTCTGATCTCGCTGACCAGGCGGCCGAACACCGCGTTGCTCCAGCCTCGCTCGCGGAACAGCAGCGTCGGGTCGACGTAGGCGGTGTAGTGCCGGTCGGCCGGGCGCTCGATGTGTCCGAGCCGGGCCGCGGCGTTGCGCTGCATCGTCTCGACGTACAGGCCTTGGTCGATGACCGGCACCGGGAGCGGCCGGCTGCCGTGCTCGGGGCTGCGCAGGACGGGGTCGATCGGCTGCGCCGGGCCGTCGTCGTCCGCGGGGAGGCCCACGTCCACCACGGCGAGCGACGCCAGCGGCAGGTCGACGCCGAGGTCGCCGGGCGCCCGCGCGTCGACGATGGTCGCGACGGCGACCGGATCCATGCCCAGGTCGAGCACCTCGGCCACGACGCCGGCTACCGCGTTGCCGCTGGAGACCACGTCGGTGACGAGCAGCACCCGCGGCCGCTCGTCGGTGTGGGGGACTTCACGCAGGAAGTCGTAGTAGGTGCCTTGCGCGGTCGCCGTGCGGGCCACGGCGGCGGCGACCTCCGCCGGCGTGTGGGGGAGCCGCAGCACGACCAGCGGCACACCTTCGGCGGACGGCGGCAGGCACTCCTCGGCTCGGGCGGCGAGGGTGACGCCGACGAGCGCCCGAAGCTCCAACTCGGACAGCACGCCATCCAGGTTGAACCAGCGGCTGGTTCGGCGCAGGCTGGGCGTCAGGAACCGTCCGCGGTGCACGTTTCCGCCGGCCGTGCCCCCGCCAATGCTCTCGGGTGCGTCCCTGATCACGGCGGCGATCCGGTCGCCGACCCAGATCGCCATGGCCCGTACAGCGCTTCGAGGTGACGCCCGTAGCTGGACCCGCTCGCCGTCGGCCACGACCAGCGCCGTGTGCCGGGCCAGGTCGTCCACGGCGAACATCTCGTCGACGGTGAACTCCGTCAGCGGCAGCGGCTCGCCTGCCGTGGACAACCGGCTCAGCAGATGTCGCTGCGCCGGCGTGCCGCCCGCCCAGTAATGCCGGTTTCCTGGTGCCAGCATGAGGACGGGCGGGGGAACCTCCTGACCGGCGGCGACGCGGTCGTCGTACTCGGCGTTGACGTATTCCATCGCCACCGCCATGAGCGGGCGGTTGACGCTTGGGAACGCCAGGATGGCGGCCCGGTCGCCGCGGAAGCCTGCCACGATCTCGATTACCTGGAATGCGGCGCGGCCGATCTCGACGTCGTGGGCGCCGTGGCCCTCGTCCGGCGCATTCACCGCCACGACGAGATGCGTGTTGTTCGCCAGGCTGCTGCGAATGTCGTCGCGGCCTTTCTTGTTCAGTCCGAGGGGCGAGTAGAGCGTGACCGCCAGGCAGCTCGTCGCCGCCAGCTCGGCGTCCGGGTCCGCTGTCGGCGTCCGCAACTCGCCGGCCTCGGCTAGCGCGGAGCCGCTGGGGTTGGCGAGGATGTCGCACTCGATGAGGGTGCCGGGCACAATCGTGGGCGCCCGACCGGCGATTTCCTCGGTTCTGCCCCGGTAGACGTGGCCGCTCACCTGCCCTTGGCTGCTTACCAGCAGGGCGCCCTGGAAGGCGCGGACCACCCGGGCAACCTTCCACATCCCGCGGGCCGCGCCCTGCGCTCCAGTACGCGTGTCGGCCACGCTCATACCCCCGTCGATGCCCCGGCCGGTGTCCGCCACGACTAGCCGGATCATCGGGCTGCGCGTCACCGCAGCGTGCTGGGCGAAGCCTTCCAGCGACTGCTCGAAGTCGGTCGCCCGCTGCCCGTAGGTCTCGGGGTCGACGATCACCCCGCCAATCAGCACCTCGCTCGCCCCGGAATGCCGTTCGGCGTTCTCGAGCAGCTCGAGCAGGATGCCGCGGGTCACCGCGGCCGCTGTCTCGCGCCGCAGGCCCAGCTCACGCAGCGACCGTTCCGCGGCGGTCGCCCGGGTGACCAGCGTGATGTCGCGCAGGCTCTCGCTCGGCAGCCACTGGTACCGCAGGATGCGTCGATAGCGGTGCGGTCGCTCGGACGTCGGCGGAGCAATGAGCACGTCGCCGTCCGCGTCGATCGACGTGGCGCCGCCGCCCGCAACCACCTGCTCGTCCAAGTGCTCGCCCAGCGCCTCGACGACGCCCGCCTGTTCCAAGTAGAGGCGGCAATTGTGTCGCTTCACGATGCGCTGCGCCGCGAGCGGATCGGCCGGCGTGCCGCTGGGCAGCGCGTCGGCGCTGGGCAGACGCACCTTGCAGTCGGCGCCCGCGGCCGCAGCGGCCCGCACGAAGACCAGCAGGTGGCCGAGGGCGACGAAGTCGGCGAAGCCCAGGTCGCTGAGGTCGATCAGCAGACGTCTGCCTCGCAGCGGGCCGGGTCCCAGGCGGGCCAGCGCCGCAGCCCACGTCGTCGCGTTGAGGCGGCTGCCGATTCTCAGATCTGTCATGATGGATTGCCGTTCTGTCCAGGGCTGGATCGGCGATCGACTTCGAAGCTACCCACAGCGACTCGTGGATCACCATCCCGTAAACGCGTATTGATTTCGCACCGGCAGACATGATCCGATCCGACCGTGCCGAAATCAGGCCGAGCGGAGGTGCACGGACGTGACGGTCCCCAGCTACGACGGAGCGCTCGCCGAGTTCAGCGCACTCCGGACCGAGATCGACTCGCGATCCAAGTATCAGCAGCAGATCCTGTCGTTGCAGCTGACCCTTACGAGCGCCCTTTTCGGACTCGGCCTGGCCAAGCCGGTGCCGCTGGGAGTGCTGCTGGTCATCCCGCTAACCTCTTACCTGCTCTGCGGGCGCTACGTCGGACAGCGCTCCGCCATCCGCTGGGCGTCACGGTACATATCTGAGCAGCTCAGCCCGCGAGTGCCGGATGGCCTCGGCTGGTCGGCGTGGGTCGCCCGGAACCGCCGACCCGACCGCCTGATCGACTGGTACCTGCCGATGCTCATCTGCTTCCCTGGGGCGAGCCTGCTCGCGCTCTGCTGGACCCTGCGCCTCGTCTTCGTCCCAGGCCACCGCTCCGGCTGGGCCACCACCGGTCTGGTCATCGTCTGGCTGGCCGGGCTCTTCGCCGCGGCGGGATGCGGCTACCTCGTCAGCCGCGTCTTCCGCGACCGATCACCGTAGCCGGGCAATACGTCTCGGCTGAGGCACCCGAATCGGGTCTACGACATCAGGACCGAGAGTCTGGCGACCAAACGCCTGACGGCCGGACAGCAGGCAACCCCTAGCCTTACCGGTCCTTATCCCGAGGTTTCGCAAGGGAAAGAAGCTCGAATCGTTGCCGTGCGGGCACGCCCAAGGTCATGGAGGTTGGTGTCAACACCGCGATTGCAACAGAGCGAGTTGACCGCTTGACCGTCACGCTCGAGCCATCGGCATGGCGGCGCTGTCGGCAGCCGCAGCGGCGGGACGCCAGTTGTCGACGCCGCGTGAAAACTTTCAGCCGGCGTTGACAGCGAGCACCAGCGTTCGACGCATCACCGACCGGGCGATGACGCTCACGTCGACCGACAAAGGCCTGTTTCATAAGCCGGTCAGAGCCACTCGGTGATGATCGTGATGGTCAGGACCGCTTGGAGGCGGACTGCCAGTTTGTCGTAGCGGGTAGCGACGCCGCGGTGGCGTTTGAGCCTGTTGATGCCGTTCTCGACGGCGTGACGTAACCGGTAGAGGTCCTTGTCGAACGCGGGTGGGCGCCCGACCTTGGCGCCTTTGGCTTCGCGGTGGGCGTCCTGGTCTTTCTTGCTGGGGATGCAGGCCTTGATCCCGCGTGAGCGCAGGCGGGTTCGGTTGCCGCGGCTGGTGTAGGCCCTGTCGGCCAGGACCAGGTCGGGGTAGGTGCGGGGCCGGCCGACGCCGAGGCGGGTCACGCGGATGCGGCGCAGGACGGGGATGGACTGTGGGCTGTCCCCACGGTGCCCGGCGGCCACGATCATCGAGAGGACCTTCTGTCCCTGCTCGCAAGCCAGATGAGGCTTGGTGGTCAGCCCGCCGCAGGATCGCCCAGCGCGTGATCGGCCGGCTCGTCGTGCAGAACGCCGGGCGGTTCCTTCTGCAGATGCCCGTCGGTGCGGGCGCCGGCGGCGTGCTGGTGAGCGCGGCTGGTCATCGAGTCCACGCTCACCGTCCAACCGATCCGGCCGCTCACGTCGCCGGCGGCTTGCAACGCCGAGAGGATCTTGTCCCAGGTTCCGTCGCGCTGCCACCGGCGGAACAGTCCGTAGACGGTGGGCCAGGGCGCGTACTCAGCCGAGACGTCCCGCCATGGAGTGCCGATGAGGATCCGCCACCGGATCCCGTCGATGAGCTGTTGTTTCTTCCACTTCGGCGGACGAGCAGTCCTCGGCGCCGCAGCAACAGCGCAGCCAGAACAGCCCACTGTCCGTCGGTCAGGTCATGCCGCCTCGTCACCGCTACGCTGGCCACGAGGTCTCCGGTACGAAGTTCTTGCTTGGTCGCAGAACCAGATACCGGAGACCTCTTCAGTTGTCGATCACCGCCACGCCGTGACCTCGACGCCGCCAACCCGACTTACAGAACACGCCTTAGAACTCCTAACGAAATGGTGTTGGGCGTAACTCTGGGAGGTGAGGGTCGTTCTGTCTGAACGTGAGGAGGGGTGAGCAGCCGCCGTGGATCGTCTCGGACGACTTGTGGGCCGACATCGCGCCGCTGCTGCCACCTCGACCGCCTCGCCGGCACCGGTTCCCCGGCCGCAAGCCCCTCGACGACCGCAAGGTGCTGTGCGGGATCCTGTTCGTGCTCTACACCGCGATCCCGTGGGAGTACCTAAGAGTGGGATCACCTCGCCCGGCTCGCACAGGGCGCCTCACCAGCCTGAGGTTGGAACCTGCCCCGGGTTCGGTTGGACGACGGTGTCGGGCACTCCTCAGGAGGCGCGCGACACCGTCGGACGGGGTCGCCACGGCACGCGAGAGAGCCAGCCACGCCTGGACCTGATCGGCCTGCCCGTTAACCTCTGGCGCGCCGACCAGAGAGTGCCACGGCGAGACTGCGGAGTACCGCGGCCTTGGCAAGGGCGGCAGCGGAGTGGGGTCACCTCGGCCAGGTCGAGCCCGACCGCCGGCGTCAGATCGCCCTGCCTGCGGGTGGGACAAGGCCGAGGAGACGGACCACCCTTGTCGAATGCGCGAGCGCCGGGCGAGCAACTACAGCTCCAGCTCACCCGGGAAACATTCCGGACCTGGCTGGGGCCGGAATCGCGTACGCGTCGACGCTCCGCCCGATGGTGATCCGCTTCAACTCGCGAAGCTGGTCGGGAGCTTGCGAAGCAGCGTCCGGCAGTAGTGGCGAATCGCGGCCAGGTCGAACGACACGACGCGACCCGTGGTGGCGGTCAATGCGGCCGCAGTCTCCAACGGGGTCTGCGCGTCCACCTGGTCGAGACCGCCCTCGGCGGACGCGGCGGCAATGCCGGCCTCGCCCACGGTGGCCAGGGCGGGGTACGGCCGGAACAGGGCGTCGATTTGGTACGGGAGCTTACGGGCGGCAGCAACGGATCCGAGTGATCATGTCCGCTGAGGGGCGGACAGCCTGTCGGCGGACATGATCACCTCTCGCCTCTGCCGTGTGCGACCACTCCACCGCAGTGTCCCGCCGGGTCGGCGGTGAAACCGGCCTCGCGCGCCGCCTCCACTGCGCCGATCACCGCGGCGGCTGGAAGCTGGACGGCGTGTACACGACCGGCTCTCCGTACGTCCCTCCTGGTCGGCGCCAGTATGTGCGGCGGGCCGGAGTCAACAAGGCCCGCGCCAGGATCCTCACGCGAGGCGAGGTTGATGATGGATGCCTCGCACAGAGCTGCTTCCGGGGTTATGGTCGGGCGCCGCTTGATGGTGGTCTCGGGCGCCACGAACCATCACCGCCGGTATCTGAGCTTGACCCCGTTTTCACACGATGGTGCGGCCGCCGTTCACGTCCAGCACTGTGCCGGTGACGAACCGTGCCTCGTCGCTGACGAGGAACGCGATGGCTGCGGCGATGTCTTCCGGATTGGCGACGAAGCCCAGCGGGGCCTGTGCTGCGAGCAGCTGCAGGTACTCTCCCAAGGCTTCGGATCCCGGAGTGCGGGTCGGGCCAGGGCTGACGGAGTTCACGCGCACACCGGCGGGGCCGAACTCGGCTGCCCAGCTCTTGGTCAGCAGGTCCAGGGCGGCCTTGCTCGCCCCGTATACCGACAGACCGGGGAGCGCGACTTCGGCGGCGAGTGTGGACACGTTGACGATCGCTCCGCTGCCGCGTGCCGCCATCGCGGGCGCGATGTTCGCGACCAGATAGAACGGGGCCTTCAGGTTGGTCGCCAGCACCGCGTCGAAGGTCGACTCCTCGGTGCCCGCGGTCGGGCCACCGGCCCCGATCGCCGCGTTGTTCACCAGGATGTCGAGGGCTCCGCCGGCTACCTCGGTGGCCTTGGCCGCGAGTTCGACAGCGGACTGTGCATCACGCAGGTCCGCGCGGACGAAGTGAGCCTCGTTTCCTTCAGAGCGGATCTGCTCCACCACTTCCTGCCCTCGTTGCGTATCGCGGCCGGAGACGACGACACGGATGCTGTTGCGGGCGAGCTTGAGCGCGGTGGCGCGGCCGATTCCGCTCGTCGAACCGGTGATGAGGGCGGTCTTGGTGCTCACGGGATCTCCTTGCTGGTGGTTTCTGACGGTCAGGGGAGGTGACCGGGTGACGTGGGCCAGAGAGCGGTCGGTGCTACAGGCCCTGAAGGAAGGCGACACGGTCCGCGAACGCCCTCTGTGCGATGCGGGAGTCGGGCGCGAGTTGGTCGAAACCGTGGAATGCGCCGGGGCGCACCGACAGGTGCACGGGCACACCGTGTTCCATGAGTCGCGTGGCGTAGGCGACCGTCTCCGCGCAGAAGAGATCCAGTTGACCGACTTCGAGGTAAGCCGTTGGCAGATCGTGGAGTGAGTCCGCGCGGGCGGCGGAAGCGGAGGCAGGCACGTCGTCGGTGCCGTACTTGTTGCCCAGGTAGGCCCGCCAGCCGGTGATGTTGTCGGCCACCGACCAGGCGAGAAACGGCTCGACCGCCGGGTCGGCGACTGCGGTGCGGTCATCGAGCATCGGGTAGACGAGGATTTGCGCGGCCAAGGTCCCGATCTGACGGTCACGACACACCAGTGCAGTCGCTGCGGCGAGGCCGCCTCCGGCGGAGTCGCCCATGAGCGCGACGCGGGCCCCGGGTACGCGCTCCGCGGCGTGCTCGATCGCCCACCGGACCGCGGTGACACAGTCCTCGACTGCGGCCGGGAACGGCGATTCGGGTGCCAGGCGGTAGTCGACCGAGATCATCGCTACCCCCGCCTTCGAGGCGTAGCGGCGGCAAACGTGGTCGTAGCCGTCGAGGCCACCGGCGATCAGACCGCCTCCATGGACGTAGACGACAAGTGCGTTCGGCACGTTCTCCGGCTTGTAGAGGCGTAGCGGAATGGCGTGCCCATCCGAAGACGGCACGGTGAAGTCCACGATCTCAATACTGTCGTCGGGTGTAGCGACGGCAGCCAGTCCGTTGTAGAGGGCGTCGATGTTCGCCCGCCGCGTCTTCCAGTCATCGACGACCGGCGGCGTGGGTGGGGCAGCGGCAGCGATCGCGCTGGCGGCCTCGAACAGTTCCTTGTCGATACTGAACATGTAATCCTCTAAATGAGAGTGAAATTTGCCCCGGCCCCACTGCGCTCTTGAAGGGGCCAGCCGGCCGGGATCCGTTTGCCGCTCGCGCGGAACCGCATTTTCATATGCCCTCGACAGGACACGTACAACGTACGTAAGCGTGGCTCGCGTACCTTGTACGTGTCAAGTGATCTGGGACACCTCGCGTCGAGGGCTGGGCCCGGCACGACGCAACTGGGCCAGATGAGGCCGGGTTCCGTTTCAGAGTCGGCTTGTCAGGGTGGCGACGCCGCTGCCGGTCAGGTCGGGGATGGCGTGGTGTCGGCCGGCGAGGACGGAGATGATGTTTTCGGCGGTGCCGAGGACTTCGAGGCCTCGCTCCGACGAACGCGACCAGTTCGTATCGGTGGTGCGGAACGCGATGCCCCGGGCTCGCGCCGCCGCCGGGATGAACGGGTTGGGCACGCGCGTCTCGACGGCGAGGACCGCGTCGGTCACCTGCGGCGACAGGACGCCGGACCGGCCGAGCGCGAGCGCGATATCGAGGTGGTGGACGGCGTGGTCACCGAGCATCAGCGGCGCCGGCAGTAGGCGTCCGATACCTCTCGGGCGCGCCCGGGCGCGGTCGAACGCGTCAATCAACTTCCGGGCGCTGATCCCGCTGGCGTACTCGCGGCTGAGGATGTCGTTGGCGGCGTCGAACGACCAGCGCCGTTGCGCCATCGCCAGCACCAGCCGGGACGGCGGTAGGCGCAGGCCGAGCACGAGGTGGGCGAGCACATCCTTGTTGGTCCAGCCCGCACAGAGGCTGGGTCGATCCCACTCTTCGTCGGTCAGGGTCCGAGCGAAAGCGACGAACGCGTCGTCCTGGTGTCGAACAAGGTCGCGGAAGTCGGTTCCGCCCCTGCGGCCGGATGGGGGCGGCAGGCCCCTCGCTTTCGTGATGGTCACCGAACTCCTCCTCGTCTTACGTACGTTGTACGTATAGTAGCCTGAGATACGTACGTCGTACCTAAGCCGGGAGTCGCCAGCATGAGAGCCCGTTTCACCCTCGTGGACATCCAGCAACACGCGCTGGCGATCGTTGACCGGGACGGTCTGGCCGGGCTCACCATGCGCTCTCTCGCGGCGTCCCTGCAGACGGGCGCAATGACCCTGTACAACTACGTAGACAGTCGTGAAGCCCTCGAGGAACTCGTGGTCGACGCCGTCTCCGCCCTCGTCGAGATACCAGAGCCGACGGACGACTGGGTGGCCGACACACGGGCGGTGGCCACGGCCCTGTGGCGAACGTTCCGCGCGCATCCCGCGGTGATCCCGCTCGTACTCACCCGCCGCACCTCATCCCGCGCCAGCCTCGCCCCAGCCGAGGCACTCGCGGCAGCGTTGGCACGCGGAGGCATGGACGGCGTCGACCTGTTCGTCGCATTCCGCACCGTCTCGGCCTTCGTCATGGGTATCGCGCAGAACGAGCTAGCCGGCCGGCTGTCGCGCGAGAAGGATGCCGGCTCCGCCGCCCAACGTGTCGCAGCGCTCGCACCCGACGCACTCCCGACCCTCTCGAAACTGGCCCCGGTCGGCGCTGCGTTCACCGGCCAGGAATTCGAGCGAGGATTGACGGTTGTGCTCAACGGCCTCGTGCACACACCCCGTCCGTTCGATTCCAGCGACCAGACGTCTGGTCTTTCGTGATTGGGACCTGCGCCACCGTCAGCAAGTGCCGGGCGAGCAGGAACGGCTCGACCCGGCGGCGGCGGCGGCGGTGGTGGCCAGGCCGGCGACGATCCGGGTACGGGTAGAACTGGTTCTCCTCCGCAACGGGTTGAACGGGTGCGCCGGGTGGCGCCTGCCGACCCTGCTCCGCGCGGCGCTCCATCATCCGAACCGGAAGGAGCGACCCGGTTAATTGATCATGATGGGGTTGCCGGTGCGCTAAATCGGTTGGCCGTCCGCGGCCCGTGTCGTGCAATGGGCGGCGTGACTCACCAAGATCTGGACGATCGGCCGGCGGCGGACGACGTACCCTCGGCGCCGATGCACGAGGACCAGCTCCGCATCGACGCCGCGACGGTGCGCAAGCTGGTGGACGAGCAGTTCCCGACGTGGCGGGACTTGCCGCTGCAGCGCGTCGGCGCATACAGCACGGTCTGCGCCGTCTTCCGGATCGGTGACCGGTTCGCCGCGCGGTTCCCGTTGCAGGGGCAGGACGTGGCGGCGGTGCGGCGCTGGCTGGAGGCGGAGGCGGACGCCGCCCGGAAGCTGCTGGGCCGGACCCGGTTCCCCACCCCGGAGCCGGTCGCCGTCGGGGAGCCCGGCGCGGGCTACCCCCTGCCGTGGTCCGTGCAGACGTGGATCACCGGTGCCGTCGCCACCGAGGAGGACCCGGGGGACTCCGTCCCCTTCGCGCACGATCTGGCCGAGTTCATCGACGGCGTCCGCGCGATCGACACCGAGGGACGCACCTTCGCGGGCCAGGGCCGCGGGGGTGAGCTGCCCGCACACGACGAGTGGATGCACACCTGCTTCCGGGAGAGCGAGGGGCTGCTGGACGTCCCGCTCCTACGCGGGTTCTGGGCGCGGATGAGGGAGCTGCCCCGAGGTGGGACACCGGACCGCATGACCCACGGTGACCTCATCCCGGGAAACGTCCTCGTCCGGGACGGGCGGCTGGCGGGAGTACTCGACGTGGGTGGGGCGGGGCCCGCCGACCCGGCCCTGGACCTCCTCAGCGCCTGGCAACTGCTCGAGGGGGGACCCCGCCAGGTCTTGCGGCAGCGGCTCGGCTGCGACGACCTGGAGTGGGCACGCGGCCGGGCGTGGGCCTTCGCGCAGGCGATGGGCCTGGTCTGGTACTACCGGCGAACCAACCCGGTCATGTGTGCGGTGGGCCGACGCACGATCGCGCGGATCGTCGCCGACCCACCGGCATGAGCCGTGGACCGGGCCGGGTCAGAAGCCGGCGAGCAGGTCGCGGGTCCCCTCCGCCGGCCATCACCGATGAGGTCCTGCTCGACGGCGGCGCGAAGTGGTCGTTCATCCAACCGGGATCGCGATCCCCGGCTGGTGTATCAGGGTATGAACTGCGGCACCACGTCGGCGAGTGCTTGGTCGAGGATTTCCAGGCCCAGGTCCAGCTCGGCGTGGGTGGAGGTGAGTGCCGGCGCGATGCGGAAGACGCCGCCCATGCCGGGCAGCTGCACCACGTTCATGTGCAGCCCCAGCTCCAGGCACCGCCCGGTCACGGCGGTGCCCAGCGCGTCGGCCGGTCGTTTCGACTTCCGGTCGCTGACCAGCTCAAGCCCGACCAGTAGCCCGCGGCCGCGCACGTCGCCGACCACCGGGTGCCGTTGACTGATCTCCTGAAGACCCTTGCGGAGGTACGCGCCCAGGTGTGCCGCCTGTTCGTCGAGCCGGTCGGCCTCCAGCACGTCCAGGACCGTGTTGCCGACTGCGGCCACCAGCGGGTCCGAGACGTGCGTGGTGAAGAAGAGGAAGCCGCGCTCGTGTGCCGTCTGTTCGATCTCCGGGCTGGTCACCACAGCGGCCAGCGGCAGGCCGGCGCCGAGCGTCTTGGACAGGGTCAGGATGTCGGGTACGACGCCGTCACGCTGGAACGCGTACCACTCTCCGGTGCGGCACAGCCCGGTCTGCGCTTCGTCGAGGATCAACAGCCCGCCCCGCTCGTGCACCTTGTCGCGCAGCGCCACGAGGTATCCCGGCGGCAGGTCGATCACCCCGCCGGAGCTGAGGATCGGCTCGACGATGCACGCCGCCAGGCTGCCCACCGACTGGGCGTCGAACAGCTCGAACGCGAACTCCAGCTGATGCCGCCAGTCCAGGTCGCCGCTGGGAAAGGTGAAGTCGGGCCGGTACGCGTTCGGCGTGGGGATCGCGAAGTTGCCGGGCGCCGCGGGCCCGTACCCCTTGCGCCCCGAGCTGTAGGTGGCGCTCGCCGCAGCCTGCGTCATCCCGTGCCAGGACCGGGCGAACGAGATGATTTCATGCCCGCCGGTGACCAGCTTCGCCATCCGGATCGCCGCCTCGTTGGACTCCGCGCCGGTGGTGAGCAGCAGGACCTTGTCCAGCGGCGCGGGCAGCGAGCCGGCGAGGCGGCGTGCCAGCTCGACCACGGGCCGGCTCAGCATGCCACTGAACAGGTGGTCGAGAGTGGACGCCTGCCGTTGGATCGTGGCGACGACGGCCGGGTGGGAGTGGCCGAGGATCGCGCTCATCTGCCCTGACGTGAAGTCGAGCAGGCGGCGGCCGTCGGCGGTGAAGACGAAACTGCCCTCGGCGCGGTCGATGATCTCGCGTACGAAGCTGCCCGCGCCGATGTAGCGGACCAGGTGACGATCGGCGTCGTGCCAGAACGAATCAGCCATGGACCGACGCTAGGCAGCCCGGACAGGCACGTCCATCGCACATTTCCGCTGTCGCTGTTAAGTAAAGCCGTACAGTCGGCGGTCATGACGCTGAATCCGTGGCGGCTGCGCCTGCTCGCCGACCTGGCGACCTACGGCACTGTCCGGGCCGTTGCGCAGCGCGGCAACCTGAGCCCGTCGGCGGTGTCGCAGCAGCTGACCACGCTGGAACGGGAGACCCGGACCGCGCTGCTGGAACGCACCGGGCGGCGGGTGCGGCTCACTGCGGCCGGAATGTTGCTCGCCGGCCGGGCTCGGGAGATCCTCGCAGCCATGGACGCGGCCGAGGCGGAGCTGCGCCGCCTCGCCGACGAGCCGGCCGGCACGGTCACGGTGGCCGCGTTCCAGAGTGCGGTGCAAGCCCTCGCCGAACCGGCGCTTGTCCGTCTCGCGGCCCGACACCCGGACGTGAACGTGGTGTTGCTGGAGCTGGAGCCGCACGAGAGCATGCCGGCGCTACGTCGCGGCGACGTCGACCTGATCATCACGACGGCCGACTTCGCCGGCGCCGAACTCTCCCCGGAGATCCACCTGGTGCCGCTCGCCACCGACCCGATCGTGCTCGTGCTGCCCCCGGAGCATCCGCTGACCAGCGCCGAGTCGGTCGCCCTGGAGGCGTGCGCGCAGCAGCGCTGGACGTTCGACGTCGCCGGCTCGTACATGTCCGAGCTGTCCACCCGGCTGTGCCGGGAGGCCGGCTTCGAGCCCGTGGTGATCTGTCGGTTCAACAACTACATGCTGGCGCTCCAGCACGTGGAGAACGGCCGCTCGATCACCATGCTGCCGAAGCTGGCGGTGGACCCGCGATACCGGGTGGTGACCCGACCGCTGAGCCCGCCGCTGACCCGGCGCATCACCGCCGGGGCCCGGCGAGCGGCCGCGTCACGCCCCGAGGTGACGGCCGTGCTCAATGCCCTGAGAGCAGGTGACTGACCTTGGCCGGACCGTCGGTCGGGCCAGCGTCTGCTCCTCGGCCTCGCGCCTGCGGCGTGCCCGATATATCAGCTTGGCCGACGCCCGGCCCGGTCGCGGCGGTACCGCCCGGCGAACGGGGACACGCCGGGCACCTGCCGACACTGAGTTAGCCAGAGCAGGCCGAAAGACAGCCGAAGAGATTGGCCACGACCCGATACTGCCGGCCCTCTGAACGAGATCGGGGCGTTTGGGTGGCAGTGTGCGCGGCGGTGCCGACCGACAGGGCGTCCGCCCGGTCGGGTTTGCGGCCGTCTACCGCACCCGATCACGGACCGAGACCCCTTGCTCCGCCTGCATCGCACACCTCCTGCTCCGGTACCGGCCGGTGTGGCTTTCTGTGGTTCATCTCTTGACTTTCCCTAAAGCCGGGCGTAAACAAAGCACAAGCAAAAGGAAACGGCGGTGAAACAACAAGATGTACGCCGAAGAACGACAGCAGGAGATCCTTCGCATCGCCCGGGATGTGGGACGGGTCGAGGTCGCTGGCCTGGCCGATGGGCTCAACGTGACGTCGGAGACCATCCGCCGTGATCTCACCATCCTGGAGCGGGCCGGGGTGCTGCGTCGGGTCCACGGTGGAGCGATTCCGGTCGAACGGCTCGGGTTCGAGCCCGCGCTGGCGGCGCGGGACGCGGTGCTCATCGAGGAGAAGGAGCGCATCGCCAAGCTCGCCCTGAGCGAGGTGCCGGAGGAGGGTGCGATCATCCTCGACGCCGGCACCACGACCGCCCGGCTGGCCCAGCTGCTGCCGGTGGACCGGGAGCTGACCGTCGTGGTCAACTCGCCGGTCATCGCCACGACCCTCGGCACCTATGCCAACCTCAACGTCCTGCTGTTGGGCGGACGGGTCCGAGGAAAGACCTTGGCGACAGTCGACGACTGGGCGTTGAGGCCGTTGGCGGACCTCTACGTCGACGTCGCGTTCGTCGGGACCAACGGCATCTCGGTCGAGCGTGGATTGACCACCCCGGACCCGTCCGAGGCGGCGGTGAAGCGGGCGATGGTCGGTGCGGCCCGCCGTACCGTGGTGGTCGCCGATCACACCAAGCTCGGCAACGACTATCTGGCCCGGTTCGCTGAGCTGGCCGACGTCGATCTGCTCATCACCGACAGCCGTGCCGACGTCGACCTGGTCGGTGACCTGGAGTCCGCAGGTGTCCGGGTGGTACGCGCATGATCGTCACCGTCACCCTCAACCCCAGCCTCGACCGGGCCGTGGAGGTCGACTCCCTCACCCGGGGCGAGGTCATCCGGGCTGCCACCGCTCACCTTGACCCCGGCGGCAAGGGCGTCAACGTCTCCCGTGCCCTGCTGGCCAACGGGGTGCCTTCGGTAGCGGTGTTGCCGTCCGGCGGTGACGAGGGCAACCAGCTCATCCGCCTACTCGAGGCCGAGGGTGTGGAGGTCCTCGCCGTGTCGATCTCCGGACGGACCCGTTCCAACATCACCCTGGCCGAGCCCGACGGCACGGTCACCAAGATCAATGAACCTGGCCCGGCCCTGTGCCGCGCCGAGTTCGACGAGGTGATCGACCGTGTGCTGGCCCGCGCCACCGGTGCCGACTGGGTCGTGCTGTGCGGCAGCGTCCCACCCGGCCTGCCCGCCGACGCGTACGCCCAGTTGTGCCGGAAGCTGCGCGCTGCCGGCGTCAGAGTCGCCGTCGACACCAGCGGTCCTGCGCTGCGCGAGGCCGCCCTGGCCGGGGCGACCCTGCTCAAACCCAACCGCGACGAACTGGCCGACGTGGTCGGCACCCCGCTGAAGGACCTCGACGATGTGGTCGATGCCGCCCACACCCTGCGGGCCTGGGGAGCCGGCACCGTCGTGGCCAGCCTCGGCGCTGACGGCGCTGTCCTGGTCGACGCCGAAGGGGTCCGCACCGGCACCTGTCCGGTCGCCCGACCCCGGAGCACCGTCGGTGCCGGCGACGCGCTGCTCGCCGGGTTCCTCGCTGCGGGGGCGCAGGGTGCCGCCGCCCTCGCCGAGGGCCTGGCCTGGGGCGCCGCCGCGGTGAGCCTGCCCGGCAGCCGGATGCCCGGGCCGGCGGATCTGTTCCGCCACGACGTCACCATCCACACCTAGCCGGACGACCTTCTTCCCCCTGCGGCTGTCTGGACCGCCCCTCATGAAGGAGATACCCCCGTGACCTCCTCTTCCTACACACCAGAAGTGAAGGGCCAGGGCCCCAAAGCCACCGTGCAACGCCTCGGCGGCTACCTGGCCGCGATGGTCATGCCCAACATCGGCGCGTTCATCGCCTGGGGCCTGATCACCGCACTGTTCATTCCGACCGGCTGGCTGCCCAACAAGACCCTGGCGGAACTGGTCGGCCCGATCATCAGCATCCTGCTACCGGTGCTCATCGGCTACACCGGCGGCCGGCTGGTCCACGGCCAGCGCGGTGCCGTCGTGGGCGCGGTGGCGACCATGGGCCTCGTCGTCGGTGCGGACGTGCCGATGATCCTCGGCGCGATGATCATCGGGCCGCTCACGGCCTATCTCCTCAAGCTGTTCGACAGCCTGATGGAGAACAAGATCCGTCCCGGCTTCGAGATGCTTGTCGACAACTTCAGCGCCGGCATCATCGGCGCCGCGATGGCCATCGGCGGCGTCTACGGCATCGGCCCGGTGGTCGAATGGCTCACCAAACAGGCCGGCGCGGGCGTCGACTGGCTCGTCGGCAAGGACCTGCTGCCGCTGACCTCGGTGCTCGTCGAACCCGCCAAGGTGCTCTTCCTCAACAACGCCATCAACCACGGCGTATTCGGCCCGCTGGGCATCGCCGAGGCCGCCGACAAGGGCAAGTCGATCCTGTTCATGATCGAGTCGAACCCCGGCCCCGGCCTCGGTCTGCTGCTCGCCTTCATGGTCTTCGGCCCCCGCGCGCTGCGCCCCAGTGCCCCGGCCGCGATCATCGTGCAGTTCCTCGGCGGCATCCACGAGATCTACTTCCCGTACGTGCTGATGAAGCCGAAACTGATCCTCGCCATGATCGCCGGGGGTGCGGCCGGCGTCGGCACCTTCGTCATCACCGGTGCGGGTCTGGTCGCCACCCCCTCGCCGGGCAGCATCTTCGCCTACCTCGCGGTCACTCCCAAGGGTGGCCACTTCGGGGTCATTCTCGGCGTCGTGATCGCCGCCGCCGTCACCTTCGCGGTCGCCTCGGCCCTGCTCGGCTTCGGTCGCGGCGAGCCCGCAGCGGACACTGTCGGCCCGGACGAGGAGACGGCTGTCGGCCCAGCTGAGGAAAGGGTCGTCGACCCCGATGGGACCCTCGACAAGTCGGCGAAGCAGGAGGTCTGAGCCAGATGCCCACCATCAACGGCACCGAGATCAAGAAGGTGGTCGTCGCCTGCGACGCCGGCATGGGCAGCAGCGTGATGCTGGCCAGCCAACTTCGACGGCAACTGGCGAAGAGCGCGGTGACAGTCGAGCACACCCCGGTCAACTCGATCCCGGCGGACGCCGACGTGGTCATCTGCCACCAGGGGCTCGCCTCGCGAGCCAGGGTCAGCGCGCCCGACAAGGTGATCGTGCCGATCCAGGTGTTCATCGGCGACCCGGCCGTCACCAGGGTCGTGAACGCGGTGCAGCGTGGCGGTGAGCTGAGTGGCTGAACTGCTGGCCCGTGACGCGATCCGGCTCGGCGAGCGGGCCGGATCGCGGGACGAGGCGATCAGCCGCTGCGGCGCGGTACTCGTCGAGGTCGGCGCGGTCGCCCCGGCGTACGTGGACGCGATGCTCGCCCGCGAGCGGAGCGTCTCCACGTACATCGGGGAGGGCGTCGCCATCCCGCACGGCACGCTGAACAGCAAGGAGTCGGTCCAGCGCGACGCCCTCGCCGTGCTGCGCTTCCCGGACGGCGTCGACTGGGACGGCTTCGACGTGCGGGTCTGCGTCGCCATCGCCGCGGCCGGCGACGGGCACGTGGACATCCTGGCCCAACTCGCCTCGGTGCTGATGGACCCGGCGCAGGCGCAGCGGCTACGAGAGTCGACGAGCGCCGATGACGTGATCGCTATCCTCGAAGGGAACCCCTCGTGAAGGTTGTCCGATTCCACGCACCCGGTGACGTCCGCATCGAGGACGCGCCCGAGCCCACGCCGGGCCCCGCCGACGTGAAGATCCGCGTCCGCGCATGCTCCACCTGCGGCACCGACGTGAAGATCTTCCGCTTCGGCCACCACCACATCGCCCCGCCGCGCGTCATGGGCCACGAGATCGCCGGCGAGATCACCGAAGTCGGTGACGACGTCACGGGCTGGCGGCCGGGGGACCGGGTCCAGGTCATCGCCGCCATTCCCTGCGGTCGGTGTGCCGAGTGCCGGCGCGGCCGGATGACCGTCTGCCCCAACCAGGTGTCGATGGGATACCACTTCGACGGTGGGTTCGCCGAGTACCTGGTCGTGCCGCACAACGTCCTCGCCGTTGACGGGCTCAACCGGATCCCCGAGGGACTCAGCTTCGCCGAGGCGTCCGTCGCCGAACCCCTCGCCTGCGTTCTCAACGGCCAGAACCTCGCCGGTGTGGGGGAGGGCGACGACGTGGTCGTCGCGGGTGCCGGGCCGATCGGCTGCCTGCATGTCCGCCTGGCCCGCTCGCGCGGCGCGGCCCGGGTGTTCCTCGTCGACCTCAACCGCGAACGCCTCGATCTGGCCGCCGACCTGGTCCAGCCGGACGCGGCGATCTGCGGCGCCGAGACCGACGTCGTCGACGCGGTGCTCAAGCTCACCGAGGGGCGCGGTGCCGACGTCGTCATCACCGCCACGGCTGCCGGCGCCGCCCAGGAGCAGGCGGTGCAGATGTCCGCGCGGCAGGGCCGGATCAGCTTCTTCGGCGGCCTGCCGAAGGACAAGCCGGTCATCTCCCTGGACTCCAACCTCGTGCACTACCGCGAACTGACCATCGTCGGTGCCAACGGCTCCAGCCCCGAGCACAACAAGGAAGCGCTGCGACTCATCGCCGACGGCTCCGTCCCGGTCGCCGATCTCATCACCCACCGCCTGCCGCTCGACCGCGCCCTCGACGCCTTCGGCATCGTGGCGCGCGGCGAAGCGATCAAGGTGACGATCGAACCGTAGGAGGATCCGTTGCCCACCCGAACAGTCCTCGTCGGCTCCGCCAGCGGGCTGCACGCCCGCCCGGCGGCGCTGTTCGTCGCCGAAGCGGCGAAGCAGCCGATGCTGGTCACCATCCGGACCGGCGACAAGAAACCCGTGCCGGCCCGCAGCATGCTCGCCGTACTGTCGCTCGGCGCCAAGAAAGGCACCGAGGTCACCCTGGAGGCCGACGGCGACGGCGCGCAGGACGCCATCGACACCCTGGCTGACCTCCTCGAACGTGATCTGGACGCCGCCGATGCGTGAACTTCGGGGGATCGGGGCCAGCCCCGGTGGTGCGGCGGGGCCGGTATACCGGCTGGCCCCGCCTCCGGCCCTGCCGCCGTTGGCGCAGACCCTTGATCCCGAGGCCGAGAAGGCGGCCGTGCGGGCCGCCGTCCTCGCCGTCGCCGCCGACCTGGCCCGTCGCGCCGACACCGCCCTGGACGCGACCGCCGCCGAGGTCCTGCGCGCTCAGGTCATGATGGCGCAGGACGAGACGCTCATCGACGCGGCCGACATTGCCATCGACGGCGGTGCGGACGCGCCGCACGCGATCACCGACGTGCTCGCCGTGCATCGGGCCGCCTTCGAAGCCGCGGGCGGGTACCTCGCCGAGCGGGTCACCGACCTCGACGACCTGCGGGACCGCCTTGTCGCCGCGTGCCTGGGGCTGTCGATGCCGGGCGTGCCGAACCCTGGCCACCCGTACCTGCTCATCGCCCGTGACCTGGCGCCCGCCGACACCGCCGGCCTCGAACCGGCCCTGGTGCTGGGTCTGGTCACGGCCGAGGGCGGCCCGACCAGCCACACCGCGATCCTGGCCCGGACGCTCGGCATCCCGGCCGTGGTCCGCTGCGCGGGCATCCTGGATGTGACCGACGGCGCGCTGGCCACTCTCGACGGCGCGAGCGGCGTCGTGGTGGCCGGCGTCTCCGCCGAGACGGTGACCACTGTCAACGCGGACCGACTCGCGGAGATCGAACGCCGCGCCCGCTCCCAAGGCCCGGGGCGGACCGCAGACGGCCATCCCATCGCGCTCCTGGCCAACATCGGCTCCGCCCGCGACCTCACCGGCGAGGTGGAAGGCGTCGGCCTGTTCCGCACCGAGCTGCTCTACCTCGACCGCAGCGACCCGCCGTCGCACGAAGAGCAGGTTGCCGCGTATCGCGACGTCTTCACCGCGCTGCCCGGCCGCAAGATCGTCGTGCGCACCCTCGACGCCGGCGCCGACAAGCCGCTGCCGTTCCTGCGTCTGGCCGATGAACCCAACCCTGCGCTGGGCATCCGCGGTCTGCGGGTCGCGCGGCAGACACCTTCCGTACTCACCACGCAGCTGGCCGCGATCGCGACGGCGGCTGCGGCGACGGACGCCGACGTGTGGGTGATGGCGCCGATGGTCGCCACGGCGGCGGAGGCGGCCGCGTTCACCGAATCCTGCCGCGAGCACGGCCTGCCAACCGCCGGCGTGATGATCGAGGTGCCGGCCGCGGCCCTGCGTGCCAGCCAGGTGCTGCGCCACGCGGACTTCCTCAGCATCGGCACCAACGACCTCAGCCAGTACACGTTCGCCGCTGACCGCATGTGCGGCGACCTCGCCGACCTCCTCGACCCGTGGCAGCCCGCGCTGATCGCGCTCCTCGCCTCATGCGCGGCAGCCGGCGTCGAGGCGGGCAAGCCAGTTGGTGTGTGTGGAGAGTCCGCCGCGGATCCCGATTTCGCCCTGGTATTGGCAGGCCTGGGCATCACCAGCCTGTCCATGGCACCCCGCAGCATCCCGGCGGTGCGCGAGTCCCTGGCCCAGCACACCCTGGAGGAGTGCCGCCAGATCGCCGAGGCCGCCCTCGCTGCCCCCAGCCCGGAGGCAGCCCGGGCGGCGGCAACCGGTGCTTCGCGCCAACTCCCGCTGGTCGGCGGCACCGGATCGCCTTGGTGATTGGGCTTGCCGACGCGAGACCGGCGTGACGCGTCCGTTTCGGAGCGCCGGCCATCGGCCATCTGCAGTGCAGGGCCGACGCGTGTCGTCGTAGGAAGATCTTCCCGCTCAGCGGATCGACCGGGGGTGGAATTCACGTCGCTCACCGCGGCCGGGCTCGTTCCCGGCCGCGTGGCGCGGGTCGATCTGGGCCGCAGTCGACCTCGGCGACACGGGCATGGCCGCGCTTGCCGCGCTTTGCTGCCGCACAGCACCGCGGTCGCGCGGACAGCGCCGGGGCGGGCTCGGACAGGCAGGCGCTCGCCGTCACGTCGACGCCGTACTGATCGTTGCCTCGCTCGCCGCGAAACCGGATCTCGGCGGCATCGAGCGTTTCCTGGCCCTGGCCTGGGCGAGCGTGCGGGGTAGCCATCATTTCGACCACCAGCCCAGAACACCTGTGTCGAAGTCGTAGCCATTCGTTGATCACGGCGATGGTGACGGTTGCTTCGTAGCGAACGGCGAGTTTGTCGAACCTGGTCGCGACTGCACGGTGGCGTTTGAGCCGGTTCATGCCGTGCTCCACTGTCGCGTCGATCAGTTCGTTGATGGTGCCCATGGCTGCCGCGTTGCCTGTTCTCCGGCCGGAGCAGCCCTCGGGCAGCCCCGGCCGGTGACGAATCAGACGGGCTCGATCGCGAGGCTGGTGACCTGGTCGTCCTTGATGCCGAACACGAATGCGAAGGACAGAGGCCCGCCGGGGAAATCACCGTCCCCGGAGGCCACCAGCCGGTCGTCTGCGAACGAGGTCGGCGTAAGCACGACCTTGGGGTCGATCAGGTGCCCCTGGATCCACTCGCGGATCTCGGCCTCGCCGGCCCAGGTTTTCCCGTCATCGCTCACGGTGGCCCCGTCGCCGAAGACCGCGGCCAGCGCGTTCGCGTCGTGCGCGTTGGTGGCCGCGATGAAGTGGTCGACGGCCTTGGGTAGAGTGATGTCGTTCATTTCTGCTCTCCGGTTTTCTCGGGTGCCAGGACGCGGGCGCGTGCTGGTATATCTCTCTGACACCTCAGGTGCACCATGACGATGCGTCGGCGACCCGTCACGGGCCATGCGGCGCGGTGGTTAGTTCGAGGTGCTGACCAGGGTCAAGTCGGCATAGACATGCGCTGGGCGCATCCTGATGAAGGCTTCGCGGCAAGGTCGACTTCCGCGTTACCGACAAAACTTCTGGAATCAGGCTCAGAAGTCCGCACTGCGTGAAAGCTTCTCGTTCGCGCGCAGTTCCGCGAGTGCGTTCTCGTGCATCGCAACAACGACGTCGTAGCCGGAGTTGCCGAGCACGATTCGTTTCGGTGGAACGGGTGCGTTCATCGCGCTGATCACGGCCTGCACTCCACGAACAGGGTCACCTGCTTGCTTGCCGTTATGGTCCACGAACGCCGCCTTGACGGCTTCGACCATCGGCACGTAGGCGTCGACGGTCTCGTTCACGGGCTCGTTCTGGAAGTAGGAGAAGGCACTGGTGCGGAACGCTCCCGGCTCAACGACGAGCACCCGCACACCGAACGGCTCGACTTCCTGGCGCAGTGTCTCCGACAGTCCTTCGATCGCGAACTTCGCCGCCGCGTAGTAGCCGAACCCCTGTGCGCCGACGAGGCCTGCCACCGATGACATGTTCACGATCCAGCCATCGCCGCGTGCCCGCATACCCGGCAGGACCGCGCGCACCACCTCGACGACGGCGAACAGGTTGAGGTCGAACGTGCGGCGGATCGTCTCGTCCGGGGCTCCCTCGATCGAGCCGTACCAGCCACGGCCCGCGTTGTTGACGAGCACATCGATCCCGCCGAACCGCTCCTCGGCCGTCTTGACCGCCGCACGCACCTGGTCGGCATCGGTGACGTCGAGCTGCAAAACCAGGACACGGTCGCCGTGCGGTTCAGCCCATTTCTGCAGTTCAGAGGGCCGACGCGCGGTCACCACCACCTGATCGCCCTGCTCCAAGGCGGCCTCGGCATAGAACAGGCCGAACCCCCCGGGAGTCCCACCCGTGATGAACCAAGTCCTCATGGACTTCTCCCCTCGCTATAGGGCGCAATGTAGCGCTACATGAGCTACTATAGCAACCATGCAGAACGCACGGGATCGACTCCTGCTCGCCGCGGCAGAGTTGCTGCAGGTCGGCGGCACGGTGTCCACGAGGGCGGTGTGCGACCGCGCCGGGGTGCAGGCCCCGACGCTGTACCACCACTTCGGCAGCAAGCAGGGCCTGATCGACGCCGTGGCGAACCACGGCTTCACCCAGTACACGGCGGTCGAGAGCTCTGGCGACCCGCTGGACGACCTGCGCAAGGGCTGGGACAGGCACGTGCAGTTCGGGCTGGAGCACCCGTCGTTCTACGGGCTGCTTTATGGCCGGGCCGAGCCGGGAAAGCCCTGCGCCGTCACCGCTCCCGCGCACGCCGCGCTGCGTGAGCGGTTCACCGCCGCAGCGACCCGGGGCCTGCTCAAGGTGCCGGCGGCCGACGCTGCCGAACAGGTGTTTGCCGCCAACGTCGGCATTACGCTCACCTTGATCAGCCAGCCGAAGCCGGATTTCGGGCTGTCCGGACGCGTCCGCGAGGCCGCACTGGCCGGAGTCCTGCGCACGCCCTCCGCCGACGCCCCCGCGACCCGTGCGAGCGCCGCACTGACGCTGCGTGCCCTGGTCGACAAGGATCAGGGCGACCTCACCCCTGGCGAACACGCGCTGCTCGGCGAGCTGCTGGACCGCCTGGCCCGCTAGGCAGCAGTGTGCTGTGGGGGATCAACGCGTTCAACCAGTACGCCCACCTCGGCATCTCACTGTTGCCCGAGGCGCGCGGCCAGGGGTACGGGATCGAGGTGATCCGGTTGCTCTGCCGGTACGGCTTCCGCAACCGCAACCTGCGCCGTCTGGAGTTGGAGACGCTGGTCAGTAACACGGCCATGCGGCGGACCGCGGAGGCGTGCGGCTTCACGCACGAGGGCACCCAGGACTGGTCGTCGCGATGGGCAGGATCACTCCATGGTCAGGTTCCTGGGCCCTGCAGTAGCGAGCGGGCGAGATCATTAGATCTCGCCCGCTCCTTCTTGCGGCGCATCTCAGCACGCCTCGGGGTGCCTATGCTGCCTTCCGTACCGTCAGCTTCTGGTAGTTGGCGGCGTGGGGCTGGTAGGTCGGGTTGCCGGAGTAGGCAACGTGGACCTGGTAGGCCCCGGGCTGCAGGTCGGCGGTCTGCAGTTCGACGACGGCCTTACCGTGCGCCAGTGGCACGACGTGCACGGTGCCGCCGAAGGTGACGGTGACCTCGCCGGTCGGGGTCGGAGCGTGCGGTTTCGGCCCGCCCGCCGGCCCAACCGTCACGTTCAATCTGAAGGTGTCCCCGCGGACAACCGACGCCGGCTTGGCCTTCGCCTGGACCTTGACGGCGGCCAGGCCCGAGGGCACCTCGAACGACGCCGTACCTTCCGACGCCTTCAGGTAGTCGAAGCCAAGGTACTCGGCCTTCACCGTCCGGGCACCCGCGGGCAGACCCTTCGGCAACGTGACGGTGGCCCTGCCGTCGCTCAGCTGGGCGAGCTTCGACCACGAGCCGATGCTGAACCGCACCTGACCGCCGGTCTCGAAACCGTCGGCCGCCGTGACTGTCACGGTGGCCCTGGTCGTCTGGGCCCCGCTCGCGTACGGCTCGACAGCCACCTCGGTGGTGGTCGTGACGTCGCTGTTCGGGATCCCGCGGATGTCGTTCCACTCGCGGACGGTCAGCGGGATCACGGTGCCGTGACGCGGACGGACGACACCCGCATTGGTCATCGTGATCGCCTTGGCGTTCCAAGTCGGAGCCTCGATGTTCTCGTGGCACGCGGCCTGGTATCCCCCACCGTTCGTGTACCGGTCGCCCCAGAGGTAGAACTGGCCGGGGCAGGAGGTGTCACCGGGGTTGGCCTTGAAGATGACCGGTCCCTCGTACCCCTGGTTGGCGACCCAAGTCGTGCGCCCCAGAGCCGGCGCGACCATCGTCCAGTTGCTGATGTTGCTGTCCAGGAAGTCGGTGTGCTTCTCCGAGAAGATGTCCGAGCCCTGGTTGCCGGCCTCGTTCTTGGTCACCCGGTAGTAGTAGTCACCGACCCGGATCGCGGTCGTGTCGATCCGCGACAGCGGGGCCGGGTTCTGCCAGACCTGGGGAGCGGAGAACGTCTGGAAGTCTCGAGTTGTGGCGTACCACATCTGCGCGTTCCCCTGACCGGTGCGGTTCACGGGGTCGTTCCACAGCGACTGGGCCCAGAACACGACGTAGGCGCCGAGCTCCTCGTCCCACAGCGACTCTGGCGCGAAGGCGTTGCCCGCGTTGTCGGGCGCGACCTTCACGTGCCGCTGAGGGGTCCAGTTCACAAGATCGTGTGATTCGAACACCTCGATGTACTGGGTGTCGTTGATGGCGTATCCACCCTGGTCGTACCAGTTCAGGTCGGTGGCGATCATGTAGAACGTGTCGCCGTTGGGTGAGCGGACGATGTGCGGGTCACGAAGCCCCTGGTCGCCCAGTTGGGAGATGAGCGACGGTCGACCTCCGGTCAGACCGGTCCAGTCCAGAGCGGTGTTTCCGTTGGATGTGGCGAACATGATCTGCTCGCCGTCGGCAATCCCCTCGCCCTTGAAGTACCCCATGAAGTACCGCTCGTACTCCTCGGAACGTGGCATGGCGGTGATGGTCACCGGGAACGACTTCTTCCGCGAAGCCGTACCCTTCGTGATGGTCGCCGTCAGGGTGGCGGCAACATCCTTGTGGCCGAAGGCCGGGCGGGTTACCTCACCCGTCGGGGTGACGAGGCCGGTGGTCGACCTCCAGGTGATCGTGGATCCGAACTCGCCCTTGGCGGCGAGGTCGAGGTTCCCGCGTACGTCGTCGGTAGCGTTCAGGGTCAGGTCGAAGGCGTCACGGTCGGCCGCCTGCGCATCGTCGAACTCCGCCTTCACCACGACGGGGATCTCGCGTGTGGTGACCTCCTCGGCACCCTTGCGGACAGTCGCCGTGAGCATGACTGTCGCGTCGGGCTGCCCCTGGGCGGGCCGGGTTATCCTGCCGGTCACCGCAACCTTGCGTGCGCTGGGGAGGGCTGGCGGGGTGTAGACCTCGACCACCGACGGGTCCGAACTACTCCAGGTGATGGCCGAGCCCGCCACGGAACCCACCTTGGGCAGAGCGACATCCCGTACGACCGCACTGGTCAGGCCGAGGTCGATGGCCGCGGCGTCGGCGCGGACGCCATCGGAGACGGTTTTCGCTGCCAGGACAGCTGTCTCGTCGAGACTCACTGCCCGGTTGTACACGCGGAAGTCCCGGATTGTTCCGCGGAACGAGTAGTGGCCCGACGTCTGCGAGCGACCGAGGAAGTTGCAGTTGGTCCCCGCAGCGTTCACCGACGGCGCCGTGGTCAGGTTCGGCGAGGTCGCGTGCAGCACGCCGTCGAGGTAGAGGCTGCCGGTCCAGCTCGTTCCGTTTGAGTTCAGTGACTGGGTGTAGGTGACATGAGTCCACGCTCCCTCGAGCATGCGGACGCGGTTCTGTTGGAGGTTCGCCGGACCCACCGCGACGCGGAACCGTTGGGTGTTCGACGCGAAGATGGAGCCCTCGGCGCCGGTGTCGACGTCGCACGAGCCGGACTTGCGGCCAAGACTCCACATCTGGTGCTCGCCGACGTTCGCCGGGTCGACCCACACGTCATAGTCAACGGTGAGGTTGGACATGCCGGCGGTGATGTCGTTCGGCAGCGCCACGTATGCGCCGTCGAGGGCGCCCTCGTAGGAGTCGGGGTTGAACCTGACCCCTTCGCCGGTCAAGGCCGCCTTCTCGGGATTCACGAGCGTGGCGTTCGCCGCCGCGCCCGCGCTACCCGAGTTGACCAACGTCGTCCCACTGGTCTCGTCGAGGGCGAAGTGGTGCACCAGACCATCGTTGAGCTGATCCTCGTCAGCGTGCGCGGGCGTCGCCGCGAAGGAGACCGAAAGAAGAGCACCCAGTGCCAGGACCGCGACACCTCTAACCTGCCGAGTCAACCCGAGACGTGGCCTTCGCTGTCGCAGTCTCAATTGATCCTCCTTGACATGGCGGGGATGTTTCTAAAGTGGACCGGACTTGTTAACGCTAACTACAGGGTGCTGCCGGGTCAACGCAGCGCGTTGCAACCGGAGGCCACTGAGCGCGTGGTTGATTGCCTCACGCGAAACAGGACGCCGCACCGACCTTGACCTGCGGCCATGTGGAGCTGCAGGCAGGCTGGGTGCAGTTGAGCGCCGATCGGCACCGCCAGCAGTACAACCGCTGCTGTCCCCGTCCCCACACCGCGCTGATTCGGCAATGGCAAGCCAACGGACTGCCCGAGGTGGTCCGTCGGCTCACGCTGGCGGGGCGGTCTCCCGTACCCGCGCTTGTGTCGTTCGTCCTCCACGTGCCGGACCGACGCCCGGCCGGCTGCATCAAGCCAACGTCGCCAGCTCGTGCGGGTTGGAGCTGCTCGGGGTGCGTGGCGACGTAGAGCACGAACTGCGCTCGTAGCCGGACCAGGGGTTCGTCGGCGGACGTCGTCATAGACATGCCCAGCACTGTGCGCCGCCGGCAGGCAGTTGTGATGCACCTGGCGGTAGAAGCGGTCCTGGCGTTCGTCGAGCGTGCGGGCGTTCGGTCTGGCTGTCGGATCAGACGGGACGCAGCGACACTGCGGTGATCTTGTATTCGGGGCATCCGGTCACCGTGTCCGTGACGTCCGACGTGAGTGCGTTGGTGGGGGTGTCGGGGAAGTTGAAGGAGCTGAACAAATGGCCAGGGCTGACCGTGTCGGTCAGGTTGACGGGGAAGGTGACGGTTGCCCGGCGGCTGGTCACCGCGACGAGGTCGCCGTCGGCCAACTGAAGTCGGGCGGCGTCGTGCGGGTGGAGGTCGAGCACCTCGTGCGGCCGGATCTGACCATTGGGGGTACGGCGGCTCATCGAGCCGCTGTTGTAGTGCACCAACCGGCGACCAGTGATCAACACGTACGGGAAGGCGACGTCGGGTTGTTCGCCGGGCGGCAGGTACGGTCGCGCGGCCAGCGCGGCACGGCCGTCTGGGGTGGCGAAGGACTCGAGGTAGAGGCGTCCCTCCCCGGGCTGGTCGGTGCCCCGGCAGGGCCAGTGCAGTGGCCCTTCGCGGTCGAGCCGGGCGTGGGAGATGCCGGCGAATGTCGGGGTCAGCGTGGCGCACTCGGCCATGGCGTCGGCCGGGGTCGGGCAGCCGAGGTCGGCGTTCATGGAACGGGCAAGGAGTCGCAGGATGTCGAAGTCGGGTTTGGCCTGTCCGGGTGGGCGCAGCGCCGGGCGGACCCGCTGGACGCGCCGGTCGAAGTTGACGAACGTTCCGTCCTTCTCGAGGAAGGACGCGGCGGGAAACACCACGTCGGCCAGCTCGGCGGTGCGGGAGAGGAACAGGTCGTGGCTGACCACGAGGTCGCAGGCGGCCAACGCCCTGCGCACATTGCCGCTGTCGGGGTCGGTCTGGGCGATGTCTTCGCCGATGACGTACATCGCTCGCACTTGGCCGGCAATGGCTGCCGCGAACATCTCCAGGATTCGTAACCCGGGCCGGGCGGGTGGGCTCACCGCCCAGGAACGGGCGAATCGGGCTCGGACCTGGGCGTCGGTGACGTGTTGGTATCCGGGCAGCAGGTCTGGCAACGCGCCCATGTCCGAGGCCCCCTGGACGTTGTTCTGCCCCCGCATCGAGAGCACCCCGCAGCAGCCAGGGGTGCCCACCGCACCCTTCAGGATGGCCAGATTCGCCAGGGCGCGTACTCCGTCGGTGCCATGGGCGTGTTCGGTGATGCCGAGTCCATAGACGATCGCCGGACGCCGGGCGTTGCCGAACAGCCGGGCGGCCGAGGCAAGCGTCTCGGGCTGGACCCCGGCCAGCGACGCCGTGCGGTCCAGCGGATAGTCGCGCAACAACGCGATCAGTTCGGCCAGCCCGCTGGCCCGGGTATGGAGAAACTCCTCGTGGGCGTACCCCCCGTCGAGCAGCAGCCGGGCCATGCCGTTGAAGACGGCGACGTTCGATCCGGGCCGGGCCTGCACGTGCACGTCGGCGACGTCGGCAAGGTCGACGCGACGTGGGTCGATGACGATGAGCCGAGCGCCGCGTAGCACCAGTTGCTTGATCCGGGCCCCGATGACGGGGTGGGCCTCGGTCGGGTTCGCCCCGGCGATGAGGATGCAGTCGCTGTCGTCGAGATCGTCCACGGAGTTGGTGCCGCCGGCGTAGCCGAACGAGGCGGTCAGCCCGACCGCCGAGGGGGCGTGGCAGAGCCGGGAGCAGTTGTCGACGTTGTTGGTGCCGAGGACTGCGCGGGCGAACTTCTGAGCGAGATAGTTCTCCTCATTGGTTGCCCGGGCGGAGGAGATGAGTCCGATCGCATCCGGCCCGTGTAGGTCTCGGATCGCGGTCAGCCGGAGCGCCACGGCGGTGAGTGCCTCCTCCCACGTGGCCGGTTCCAGCGGCGAGTTCCGACCGGCGCGGCGCATCAGCGGGGTGGTCAGCCGGTCACTGGACCGGGTGAAGGCGTGTGCGAAACGACCCTTGACACAGGCGTGGCCCCGGTTGACGGGAGCACCGTGAACGGGAGTGATCGCGGCGATCCGCTCGTCGCGGACGTGTACCCGTAGGCCGCAGCCCACGCCGCAGTACCCGCAGGTGGTGTCGGTCGTCCGGGTGATCGGGCGTAGGTCGAGCATCCCTGGCTCGGACAGTGCCCCGCTCGGGCAGGTGTCGACACAGCCGCCGCAGGCCACGCAGGGAGATGACGCCCACTCACCGCCCGTGCCCGCCGCGACGACGGTGTCGAATCCGCGTCCGGCGAGGGAGAGCGCGAACGTGCCCTGCACCTCTGCGCACATCCGTACGCACCGGTTGCAGGCGATGCACAGGTCCCGGTCGAGTTTCACGTACGGGTGGGAATGGTCGACGCCCTGCGATCGGATGGCACCAACGAACCGGCTCTGCGTGACGCCGAGGTGCTGACAGGCGCGGACCAGTTCGCTGCGCTCGGCGGGAACGTCGAGCGCGCGGGTGGGCAGTTGGGACACGAGCAGTTCGAGTGCGAGCTGTGCCGAAGTGCGGGCGGTCGGGTCGTCGGTGCGTACGACCATGCCCTCGGCGGCCGGTGTCGTGCAGGCCGGCATCGCCCGTCCTTTCACACCGACCAGGCACACGCGACACGACCCCTGAGGGGTGAGCCGCTCGTCGTAGCAGAGGGTCGGCACCACCACCCCGGCCGCCCGTACGGCGTCCAGCACGGTGGCCGTGTCGGCGACCTCGACAGCGATGTCGTCGACGGACAGGCGCATCTACTCGCCCTCCCGGCGCAGCTCGTCGGAGTAGATCCGCAGCAGGCTGCGTACCGCGCTGGAGATTCCGGACCCGAAGGCGCACAGACTCGCCACGTTCAGCACCTCGAGCAGGGGTTCGTGGTCGGCGAGCGCCGCCCTCGCCTGCGCCGGGTCGCGGATCCGGTCGACAAGTTCGAGGCCGCGGCGGGTGCCGACCCGGCACGGGGTGCAGGCTCCGCAGCTCTCTGCGGCCCCGAACGCCCACGCGTGCTGCAGGATCGCGGCGGCAGGCATCGCCGAGTCGACCGCGACGAGGCTGCCATGTCCCAGAGCGACGCCAGCCTCCGCGAGGGGCCGGGACAGCAGCGGTAGGTCCAACTGGTCGGGGGAGAGGAAGCCACCGAGCGGGCCACCGACCTGCACCGCCCGCAGCCTGTGCGGCTCGCGCAGACCCCCGCCGAGGTCCTCGACCAGATGCCGCAGCGGCACGCCGTACTCGACCTCGTACACCCCGGGGTGGCGGAAGAGTTGGCTCAGGCAGACGAGCTTGGTACCGGGCTCGTCCGGATGCCCGAGGCGGGCGTAGGCAGCCCCGCCGTGCCGGACGATCCACGGCACCGCCGCAAGTGTCTCCACGTTGTTCACCGCGGTCGGCTGCCCGAGGTAGCCGCGGCTGGTGGGGTAAGGAGGCCGGGCCCGCACTGTGGCCCGCAGGCCAGCCAGGGCCTGCAGCAACGCCGTTTCCTCCCCAGCGACGTACGAACCGGCACCCCGCACGATCTCCACATCGAAGTCGAAGTCCGAACCGTGCACCCGCCTGCCCAGGTGCCCCATCTTCCGGGCGTGGGCTACGGCTGTCCGCATTCGGGCAAGGGCCGTCGGATACTCCGACCGGACGAGGATGAGCCCATGCTGCGCCCCCACCGCGAAGGCGGCCAGTGCCAGGCCCTCCAGAATCCGGTGCGGATCGCTCTCCATCAGCAGCCGATCGCAGAACGAGCCGGGATCTCCCTCGTCCCCGTTGGCCACCACACATCGTGGTGCGGATTCGTGGGCGGCCGCGGACCACTTCTTCGCCACCGGGAAGCCGGCCCCGCCCCGCCCTCGCAGACCAGACCTGGCAAGTTCAGCCATGACCTGTGCGGGCTGACCGGCAGCCACAACGTCCGGCCACACCTCCCAGGCGCCCTCGTCGCCGGCCAATCCGGCGAGCACCACCGCACGGTCCACCGTGCTCGCGTGCGGTATCTGCGTGGCCGCCATCTTCAGCGGCTCCGCCCAGTCGGGCTTCGTGCGCCGCTCGGCGGCGTGTGGATCGCCGAACAGTCCGCCGAGCAGCTCACCACTGCCCGGTTGCTCGTCGTCGAGAAGTGCAGGCGAGTCGTAGCAGTACCCGAGACACCGGACGCCCTGCAACGACACCGACCCGTCCGCGGCGCATTCGCCCAGACGAACGCCGAGTATCTGCTCAAGGCGTCTGATGTGCTGGCCCTGTGTGCTCACGAAACACGAGGTCCCTTCGCAGACCCGGACATGCCGCTGACCGCGGCGCCCCTCAGCGAAGTCCGCGTAGTAGGACGCCGAGCCTGCCACGGCCGCCACCGGCCATCCGAACTCGCCGGCAATCCGCTCCAGGTCCTGGGCGTCGATACGGCCGTCCTGCGCCTGCGCCCGCCGAAGCGCATCGAGCACGAGAGTCCCCGGCCTGTTCAGCCGCTTCTGCAACTCGACGAACGCTTCGCGCGGCTCGCCCACCGCATCTACCCCCCCTGCACCGCCGACGTCTGCCCGGCAGCAACCCTACGGCCGCCTGGTCCGCTTTGTGACTAATTGTGCTGCGTCCGGTGCAGTCGCTGAGACTCTTTGGGCGGATCGCTTGAGTGGGTTTCGTGGTCATCACCCCGCTCCTGTCCCAATGCTGTGGCGCAACTCCAGCCGGAATGTTCGCTCGACCCTCTCGCGTCCGACCACGGACGACGAGTCGCCGAGCGAGGAAACACGGCCAACGATGCATGTTGCCGTCAGCACGGGGTAACGGTCAGGGCTAAGGCGTGCCCGAAACGGCCTGCGAAGGAGGTGGAGCCATGGACCGAGCAGGATGGGCTATTTCGATCATTGCCATCCTCATCGTCGGGGCAATCGCGTTCCGCATCGAACGTCGTAGCAGGAGACGGTGACTGTTAGGCACGTTGTCGCCGGCGGCGGCCGAATCCGTGGCGTTCAACGGCCCACGAGCCGGCCCGCCCTTCCCGTTCCGGCCGGCCGGCCGGCCGGCGACCGTCCCTCAAGGGAGGGTCTCATGAAGCACTCCGCAGCAACCGCGAACGTGCTGGAGTTCCAGCCGACCGAAATCACTCCGTCGACTCTGACCTACACGCTGGAGGACCACTCGGAGACCTTCGCGAAGTCGGTCGCGGACCTCAACGGCAAAATCCCCAACGTGCATTTGGCTGACGTCATCCGCGACGTGAACCACAGTGCGAAGGTCTCGTGCGGCAAGCCGCCGACGCCCGACTCGGTGCAGTTCTGCTGGAACGACGAGGACAACGAAGGCACCACCTGGATCCCCCAGGGGCTTACCGCCTCCTGGGACGCCGACGATGACGGCCGGTTCGGCGAGCACCGCGTCATCGCGGCGACCTGGTACGACGCCAAAGGCCTCGATGGCACCAACCGGGGCAGCCGGATCACGTTCCTCAACTACGACGCCCCGGACAAGCCCGAGTACCGGCATGTCCTGCTCGTCGTTCCCGACCGCAAGGGCAGTTTCCACGCCGCGGTGTCACACGCTGGTGGTGTCGCCTGGGTCGGCTACCGGCTCTACGTCGCCGACACCGATGCGATCCGCGTGTTCGACCTGCACAACATCTGGCGCACGATTCCCGACCGTTCGCACAAGCGGATCGGGATGGTCGGCGGGAATGCGTACGCGGCAGACTACCGCTATGCGATCCCGCAGGTCGGCTACTACACGCCGCGGCCGGACCCGACGCGGTTGCCGCTGCGCATATCGTCGATCAGTCTCGACCGCAGCAGCTCGCCGAACTCGCTCGTCACCGCGGAGTACAAGGAGGACCGCGACGGGGTCCATTCGCCGAAGCCCGCCGACGCGCGGATCGTCCGGTGGAACCTCGACCGCAACGGCAAACTCGCGGCGTCCGATGGCTTGGTCCGCTCCGATGCGGTGTACGTGACGTCACGGGCGAACGTCAACGGCGCGATCACACACGGAGACGATTTCGTGCTGACCAGCAGCGAGTTCGACCGCAAGCCCGCCTGGATCCATCGCGCCACCGTCGGCACCTCGCGGCAGTACACCAGCGTCCGGGCGGGAGGCCCCGAGGACCTGACCTACCAGCCGCAGGGCAAGCGGATGTGGACGCTCACCGAGTACGACAGGCGGCGCACCGTGTTCGGCATCCCACTGTCGTCGATCGGTGGCGCCTGACCGCCCAGACCAGTGAGCGCCGGACTCGCGCGGGCAAGCCGCCGCCCGCGCGAGTCGGTGCGGTCGCTCCCTCCGGAGTCAACCACCTCGCCGAGGCCGTTAAGCACCGACTGCGGACCATCCAACGTCGGCCCGACCTGACCGCCGGCTTCATCACCCAGACCGGAATGACAATCGACCCGGAACCGCAATGATCAACCTTTGTAGCGTGGTCAGCGGTTACCGACGCTGAGGAGGACCCTGTGCGCATCGCCGTCGCCACTCCGAACGGCAACGTCGGACGCCATGTGGTTGCCATGCTGATCCGAGCCGGCGTGCGGCCTCTGGTGCTCGCCCGCCACCCGGACCGGCTGCCGCCACCAGTTCGAGCCGAGGCCGACGTGGCGGTAGTCGACCTGTACGACGCTGACGGCGTGGTCGCCGCAACTCGGAACGCGGACGCCCTCTACTGGGTCGACCCGACCACAGCCAGCGAGGACCCGCTCGGCGACTATGCCCGGGCCACCACCGCCGTGGTTCGCGCGGTCACCGAGAATCAGATCCGCCGGACCGTGTTCCAGAGCAGCGTCGGTGCCGAGCGCCGGCACGGGGCCGGAGAGATAGACGGCCTCGCCGCGACCGAGGTCGCTCTCGACGCCACCGGTACCACCGTCGCACACCTACGCTGCGGATTCTTCTTCACAAACCTCCTGCTTCAACTCGACGCGATCCGCAGTGGACGAATCCCGATCATCCTGCCCCTCGATCAGCCAATGGCCTGGGTAGCTCCACGCGACATCGCCGAGGTCGCTGTCACCCGACTGCTGTCGCCGGCATGGTCCGGCCGCGTCGTGCAGGCCGTGCACGGACCCACGGATCTCACTTGGGCACAAGCGGCCGAGATCGTCACCGTGGCCACCGGCCAACCGTGCACCGTCGAGCGGATCGCCGACGAAACCATGCGCGAGAACCTGCGTGCCAGCGGGATGACGGCAGGGCTCACCGACGCAGTGATCGGCATGTCCACCGGTCTTCGCGAGGATTTCGTCCCCGAACAACCGCGCACCATACGAACCACGACACCCACCACACTCGCCGCCTGGGCATACGACGTCCTGCGAACCCAGCTGTGATCGGAAAACCTTAGTCGCCGCTCAGCAACGGCTCAGGCGAGATCGAATCCGAGCTGATTCCCTCAGACACCAAATTTGGTGGATATCCACGCGAGATCTGAGGGGGAGGTGCTCACCGATGCTGGACAGAGCGGCGGGTGTTGACCTGCGGTGATGCGGACGATCGGTCCGGCGGAGCCCTTCAGGTGCCATCGAAGCGAAGTCTGCGGTCTCGACGTGCAGCTCTGGTCGCCCGTGGTGCTGTCCGTACGGATCCCGGAAGATGAGACTCAGCTCCCACCAGCAACCTTCTGTCCAGGGCTTCTTACTGGGAGACCTCTCCGGCCGACCCGAAGGCGTCAGCGCTGGCGGTCCCGGTTGTCACTCCGGTGACGTCCGCCCATGACGAGGTCCGTGCTCTACGGCGACTAGCACGGGCCTGTGTCGCAGTCTGACCGGACCACCATGAACATTTCTTCGTCGAAGAGCCGAACCTTACGGACACGGAGTGGTCGAAAACGGTGGCGCGTGCGGGGCGGTGATTGGGTAGCGTCCCGGGCGTGATCGATCTTGTCGAGCGGCATACGGTTCTCGCCGTTGTGGTCGGGTCGCGGGCGTACGGGCTAGATGACCTGGCCTCCGACTACGACCGGCGTGGTGTGTACGTAGCGCCCACACGGGCGTTCTGGCACCTCGACAAGCCGCCCACCCACCTCGACGGCCCAGCCGCGGAGCAGTTCTCCTGGGAGTTCGAACGCTTCTGCGTCCTGGCCCTGCAGGGCAACCCGACAGTCCTGGAGGTCCTCTGGTCCCCGCTGGTCGAGACGATCACCGTCGACGGGGAGTGGTTGCTGGCGGCACGGCAGGCGTTTCTGTCGAGGCGAGTGGCTGAGACCTACGGCAACTACGCCCGGGATCAGCTCAACCGAGTGGCGGCCCGCCGCGAGCGCACCGGCGAGACGAATCACAAGCAGGCCATGCACATGATCCGGCTCCTGGTCGCCGGGGCGCACGTGCTGCGTACCGGGGAGGTGCTGGTCGACGTTCGTCACCTGCGTGACCGGCTGCTCGCGGTGCGGCGCGGCGAGTTGTCCTGGGATGAGGTCGCCGCCTGGGCGGCGGACCTACTTGTTGAGCTCGCCGACGCAGCCGCCACCACCACGCTGCCCGATCAGCCCGACCGGGCTGACGTGGATCGGCTGCTCACGGCCGTACGGGAAAGGAACCTGTAGTGACCACCGAGGTGCCGCCATGGGCAGCCGAGGCAGCCGGCGTCCTGCCTCGTCCGCTGCTGTTCGCCACCGTCAGCGGTGCGCATCTGTACGGATTCGCGTCCATCGACTCCGATCTGGATCTGCGGGCCGTGCACCTGCTCTCGCCCGAGGAGGTCGTCGGGTTGCGCACCGGACCGCAGACGTTGCAGCACATGAGCGTGCGCGGCGGTGTCGAGTTGGACGTGGTCAGTCACGATCTGCTGAAGTTCGTCAAACTGTTGAACAGCCGCAACGGGTACGTTCTGGAGCAGCTGCTGTCGCCGCTGGTGGTCGTGACCTCTGCGGTGCACGCCCAACTCATCTCCCTGGCCCCGCGACTGGTCACCCGTCACCATGCGCACCACTACCTCGGATTCGCGGCCACGCAGGAGAAGTTGTACGCCAGAACCGGGCAGCTCAAGCCTGCCCTGTACACGCTGCGGGTCCTGCTCACCGGGATCCACCTGATGCGGACCGGCCGCGTAGAGACGAACCTCGCCGTGCTCGGAACGAGGATGGCGTACGTACCGGATCTCATTGCCGCCAAACGGGAGGCCGAGCATGGCCCGCTCCCCGCGGGCGCTGCGGGGCGGCTCGCCACCGATGTGTCGCGGCTGCGCGCCGAGTTGGAGACGGCCCGGGACACCACGACGCTACCCGAGCGCGCAGACCCGGCAGCCGTGGACGCCCTGCACGACCTGGTGGTGCGTACCCGACTGCATGAGCTCCTCAACCACGAACACGTCGCCCTGTCCAGTCAAGACCGGGGGAGCAGATCGGGAGCAACCGGCTACACGGCAAAAGCGTTGAACAGCGCGACAACGCTCTAGCCGCTGCTCGAGAGCGAGGGGCCGGGGCGCCGCTGCGCCCCGGACCCCTCCGGCCTGCTCCGCCGGTGTGGCACGGAGTAGGGGTCTCTTGGGTTACCCGCAGCGTTGACCGTTGAGGTCGAAGGCGGTTGGCGCCGGATTGGTGCCGCTCCACGTGCCGTTGAAGCCAATGCTGGTGGACGCGCCGGGGGCGAGTTTGCCGTTCCAACTCATGCTGTCCGCGGTGACGCTCGCTCCGTTCTGTCTCCAGGTGGCAGACCAACCCTGGCCGACCTTCTGGCCGGTGGTGGGGAAGTCGAAGGCGAGTTTCCAGCCGTCGATCGCGGTGGTGCCGGTGTTCTTGATCGTCACGGTCGCGGTGAAGCCGCCCGGCCAACTGTTCGCCGTGTAGCCGACCGTGCAGCCGCCGGTCGGGGCGGTGGGCGCGGTCCGCACGGTCAGGCCGGGCGAGGCCGCCGAGACGTTGCCCGCCGCGTCACGGGCGGTCACCACGAAGGTGTACGGGGTGTCGGGCGTCAGCCCGGTGACGGTGTACGCGGTGCCGGTGGCGCTGCCCGCCTTCACGGTGCCGGTGGTGTCGACCCGGTGCACGTCGTAGCCGGTGACGGCGGTGTCGTCGGTGGACGGCGTCCAGGCCAGCGCGACACTGTCGCCGGTGATCGTGCCGGCGGTCGGCTTGCCGGGGGCGGTCGGCGCCTGGGTGTCGCCGGGCGTGGTGCCACGTGGTACCACCAGGTGGGTGATCGAGTTGGCCGGGAAGGTGGCCGTGAGGCCACCGGCGGTCACCGGCTGGTCGGTCTCCCGGACGACGCCAGCGAGGTCCGCCCCGCTGTACCGGTAGACCTGGGCGGTGCTGGCCGAGGCGCCGGTGAGGGCGACTGAGCTGGTCAGGTCGTCGCCGGTCTTGTTGACAACGACCACTGTGAGCGCCTTGTCGGCGCTGCGCTCGGCCGCGTACACGGCCAGTTTGCCCTGGTCGGCGCTTGTCGCCCGGACGGAGGTCTCGCCGAACGCGCCGCCCTCGCCGTCGTAGTTGCGGTAGATACGGAAGGCGTTGGCCACCGGCTGGTCGGCCTCGGGCGCGGTCCAGAGGGTGGCCAGGTCGAGCCCTTCGCGGCCGAAGATGCCGAGCACGTCAGCCTGGGCGAGCGCGCCGTTGAGTGACCCGTGGGCACCCCAGTTGTACTCGGTTATCGCGGTCTTCGTGCCCGGGTAGTGCTGGTCCACCAGCTCGCGCAGGCGCGGGATGAACCGGACCGGGCTGTTGATCCAGCTCTCGTCCACGTAGGTCGGGTCCCAGAGCTGGCGGGTCGAGCGCAGCCGCAGCGCCTGGGTGGCGGCGTCGCCGGCCGCGTCGCCGAACACGCCGGACTGCTGCGGGTAGAGGTGGACGTCGAAGTAGTCCAGGATGCGGGTGCCGTGCTGCTGCTCGTACTCGCGCATCCGGTCCAGGTACCACGGACCGAGGTCCTGGCCGCCGTGCGCGGCCTTGTCGGGCGGGTTCGACCAGCAGCCGGTGCGCGAGCAGGTGTCCTGGTCGAGGCCCGAGTAGATGATCGAGTTCAGGCCCCAGCCGACGGGTCCGAGCGTCTTCGCGCCGGGGTCGGCGGCCTTGATCGCGGCGGCGTACTCGTAGGTGCGGTCGCGTAGCTCGTCGTAGCCCAGCCCGGTCGGGCGGACATCGCGGTGCGTGGAGTGCCACAGGTCCGGCTCGTTGTCCAGGTTGTAGAACTGGACTCCGCCGTCGGCGGCGGCGCCGAACTGCCCCTTGAGGTGGTTGACGAAGTCGGTGGCGTACTCCGGACCCGTGGCGACGCTGGTGTCCTCCGGATCGTTGCCAGTGACCGGTGACCCGTCCGGCTTCATGCCGTTGCCGCAGTCCGGTGCCCACTGGTCGGTGGACTGCTGCGGGCCGTACTTGGCGACGCTGAAGCCACACGCCCGCGACCGGTCCTTGGCGATCCAGCCGAGCATCGGCATCGTCATGACGGTCGCGGCGCCGGTGGCCTTGTTCTGCTGCACGAACCGGTCGCTCTCCGAGCCCTCCGGGAGGTCTTCCGGACTCGGGTTGTCGTTGGGGATGTTCTCGAAGTACCAGTCCGATGCGCGGTTGGTGGTGTCGGCACGGAAGTTGTAGCGGGTGGTGGCGTTGCCGCCGTAGCGGTGCACCGGCAGCCGCAGGTCGCGCGCGAGGGCCTCGTCGGCGAAGTTCATGCCGTAGATGTACGGGCTGATCTGGTGCCGGGCGGCGGTGGTGTCCACGGCCAGTGCCGGGCCGGCCGCTGCCAGTGCGGGCTCCGGCAGGGCCAGACCGCCGAGGGCCGTGGCGAGCACGACCGGGAGTAGAGCTGTGGTGGGTCGCACGAGCATTCCTTCCGAATAGGAGCTCGTCGATGGGAGCGCTTCGACAGCGTTGCGCTTCCCTGGCTCCGAGTCAACGTCGAGATGCCGGCGTTGGCGAACCCGTCCTCGGCCCCGTAGATGTTGAACAGGGGGATCGGCGCGATCGACGCTTTGCTGCCTCGGAGTCCTTATGGGCGAACGCGGATGATCGTCTTTCCCTTGGGCCGCTCGGTCGGGTTGAGAGCGGCGACGGCGTCATCGAGGGCCGCGACGTTGCCGATGTTCGTCCGCACGCGTCCGTCCCGGACCCGCCGGGCGATCTCACCCAGCTGGGCGCGGTCGGATACGACAACGAAGTCGATCGCCAGGCCGTCAGCGGGCCGCGCCTCGGGCGGCCCGGTGACGGTCACCAGCGTTCCTCCGGCTCGCACCAGACCCGCGGAACGCTTCTGGATGTCGCCGCCGATGACATCGAAGACCAGATCGACTCCGCCGACGTCCTCCAGGGTGTCGTTGTCGAGGTCGACGAACTCGTGCGCGCCGAAGTCGACCGCGGTCTGCCGGGCGCTGGCACGTCCGGTGCCGATGACGTAGGCGCCGGCCTGACGGGCGAGCTGCGTCGCCATCGAACCGACTGCGCCGGCCGCGCCGTGCACCAGGACGCTCTGCCCCTCAAGGAGGTGACCGTGATCGAACAGTCCCTGCCACGCGGTCAGGCCCGCCATCGCGACGCCAGCGCCCACCGTGAAGTCAACGTCGCCCGGCAGCGGCGCAACGTTGCGCGCCTCGACGACGACATGCTCCGCCAGCGTGCCGTCGCGAGTCCAGTCCGTAAGCCCGAACACCCGCTGTCCCACCGACAACCCCGTTGCTCCATAGCTGAGAGCGGCGACTACCCCGGCCACCTCGTGGCCGGGGATTGACGGCGTCCGGTCACGGCCGAGGCGATCGATCCAGGTCGAGGGCCACTCCAGCTCATTCCCGGTGAACCCCGACGCATGAACTTCAACGACGACATCGCCGTAGTTCGCGCCCTCAAGACTGGCGAGCCTCGCCGCGTCCGGCGCTGGCCGGTCCACCAGCGTCATCCCCGCCGTTCCCGCGGCCCGGTCCGTCACCACGATCGCTTTCATCTGACTACCTCTCTCAGTAACAGTCCTCGTCTATCCCGCCATGACGTAACGGGGGTCTCCGTTGTCTCCGCGTTCTTACGGACGAACCCGGATGACCTTCTTGCCCTTAGGCCTTCCGGTCAGGTTGAAGGCGGCCAACGACATCGTCGTGGGTCGCGACGACATTGCCGATGTCCGTCCGCAATCGCCCATCCCGGACCCCGCTGGACGGCTCGAGCCCTGTCCGAACGCCGGACGTCTACGTCATGTCGTGCTCGAACGCAATGAGCTGCTCGTTGTCCTGGGCCCCCGCGGGTTCGTGCTCGGGTAGGCGCCGGCGCCGGGATGGACCTTGTCGATGAGATCGAGGTATTCCGGGTTGCGGGCAATGAACGTGCCTACGACCGGGCAGATGACGGTGATCTTCTTCCCGCTCTCGCGGATCTCGTCCAGCACGCGAGCGACGAGCTCCGTGGCCACCCGATTGTGTCGGTAGGCGGGGTCGACCCAGGTCGTTAGCAGCACGACACGGCCGCCCACGAACCGGTACGAGAGCTCGGCGATCGCTTCGGCGCCGAGGGCTGCGATCCAGCGACCGCGCTCCGCGTCGTTGACGACATCGAGCTCCCAGCTGGATCCCACCTCGCTGAGACTTGTCTGGTTCAAAGCAGCGATGAGCGCCGCGTTGTTCTCTTCCCGGGTGGCCGCCTCGGCCTCGAGGTTGATCGTCATTGTCACGCTTTCTGCCAGGGAGCTAATCGTGGTGGTCAGGGCAAATGGGTGTGATCGTGGGTTGCTCCCGGGTGCTCGGGGTCGATGAGGTCGGCGTACTCGGGGTTGTGCTCGATGAAGGTGCGCACGATCGGACACATGATGGTGAGCGTCTTGCCTTGCACGCGCACGTCGTCCAGGACGCGTCGGATCAGTTCGGTGGCGATGCCCCGATTGCGGAACTCAGGGAAGACCGAGGTGGCCAGCAGCACGAGTCGGTCGTCTCCGGCGACCTTGTAGGTCAGCCCGGCCACCTCTCGGTCCCCGACGATGGCGTCGTAGATGCCGAGTTTCTCGTCGTTGACGACGCGGAAGTCGAACGCGGGAGCGTGGGGATCGTCGATTACCTCCTCGATGAGGAAGGCCTGGTCCTGGCCGAGGCTGCTTCTCTCGCCGGGGTACTCGACGGGGTAGCGGATCGGCTCGGTTGGGTCGGTCATTGGGGATGCGCCTTCGTTGATGGGGCCGTTCTCATGCTGGGGTGTGCCCTCACGAGCGAACGCGGATGATCGTCTTTCCCTTGATCCGCTCAGTCGGGTTGAAGGCGACGACGGCGTCGTCGAGGGTCGCGACGTTGCCGATGTTCGTCCGAAGCCGACCATCCCTGATCCGCTGGACGATCTCACCCAGTTGGGCGCGATCGGCCTCGACAACAAAATCAACCGCCAGGCCGTCTGCCGGCTGTGCTTCGGGCGGGCCGGCAATGGTCACCAGCATTCCTCCGGCGCGGACCAGACCCGCAGAACGCTTCTGGATGTCGCCACCGATCACGTCGAAAACCAGATCGACGCCGGCGACGTCTTCCAGGGTGTCTCTGCCGAGGTCGACGAACTCCTGCGCGCCGAAGTCGAGCGTGGGTTGGCGGTCGGCGGCACGTCCAGTGCCGATGACGTAGGCGCCGGCCTCTGTGGCGAGCTGGGTCACCATCGAGCCGACTCCACCGGCCGCACCATGTACGAGGACGCTCTGCCCCGCCTGGAAACGGCCATGCACGAACAGTCCCTGCCACGCGGTCAGGCCCGAGATCGGCAGGCTCGCCCCTACCGTAAAATCGACATCGGCCGGCAGCGGCGCAAGGTTTCGCGCCTCGATGGCCACGTACTCGGCCAGCGTGCCGTCGCGACTCCAGTCGGCGAGGCCGAACACCCGCTGTCCCACCGACAGACCCCTCGTGCCATAGCCGAGCGCGCTGACCACGCCAGCCACCTCATGCCCAGGGATCGACGGCGTGCGGTCCCGCCCGAGTCGATCGGTCCAGGTCCCGGGCCACGTCAGCTCGCCCGGGGTGAATCCCGACCCATGTACCTCAACGAGGACGTCGTTTGCCGTTGCCTCCGGCTTCGGTCGCTCCGCCAGCGTCATCCCAGCCGTTCCCGCCGCTTGGTCCGTCACAACAATCGCTTTCATATGACACCTCTCTGTATCAGTCGTTCGCCGAAACGGCATTTCACGTCCCCCATCTAGTGAGGCCAGACGCCGGTGTCCTGCCCAGCTGACCGGGAAGATCTGTGACGCGGAGTGCGGCCCCGGTGCACTTTGTTCGAGGCCACTCGTCGGTCGTGTCCCTGGATCTGACGGCCGACTGGCCTGCTGTCGAGTCAACGGAATGCGCCTATTCACGGGTCGCTGGCGCCTCGCCACCGAGGCGGGCTCGGGCTCGGGCCGTTCGAATGGCGGCGGTCAATGTGGTGATGTCGTAGGCGCCGTAGTGGCGGCGGCCGTTGATGAAGAACGTCGGGGTTCCGGACACTCCGCTGTTGTCGGCCGAGTCGATGTCGTTGTCGACGCGGCCGGCGTGGGCCTGGCTTATCAGATCGTCGTGGAAGCGTTTCTGGTCCAGACCGAGGTCGCCTGCGTATTTGATCAGATTGGTGATGTCCAGCTTGTCATGGTGGTCGAGCAGCAGGTCGTGCATCTGCCAGAACTTGCCCTGGGCGGCCGCTGCTTCGGCGGCCTCGGCTGCTAGCCGGGCTTGCGGGTGCACGTCTGACAGAGGCAGGTGACGCCACACGAAACGCAGGTCCGCGTGGCCCAGCAACTGCCGGATGGCTGGCTCGGCCTTCCCGCAGTACGGGCACTGGAAGTCGCCGTACTGCACCAGCGTTACCGATGCACCAGCTGGGCCGCGGACGTGGTCGTGCTTGTCGTCGACGTCTGGGATGAGGTCGATCAGCTCCGTCATGTCGCCGAAGAGCGCCCGGGTCCGCTTGTCCTTGGGCAACATGTTGGTGACGCGGAACGCGGTCCAGGTCAGCGCTGAGGATACGACCGCGGCGCTGAGTACCCCGACTTTGGCCTCGGCCAGTTGGTCGCCGGTGAAGGCCAGGCTGGCGATCAGCAGCGACACCGTGAAGCTGACACCGGCGATCGTGCCACTGCCGAGCACGCCCGCCCAGCCCACGGCCGGACGGATGCGGCCGTGGGAGATCCAGGTGAGCGCGGCCGAGGTGCCGATCACGGCGAGCGGCTTGCCGACGACATACCCGAGCAGCACGCCCCAGGTGATAGGCGACGCGAACGCCTGGGCCAGGAACGGACCGTCGATGCTGATGCCAGCGTTGGCCAGGCCGAAAAGCGGCACGATGAGGTAGCTGGACCATGGGTGGTAGATGCGCTGAAGGCGATCATTGGGCGATAGCGTGTTCGTGAGGCCGATCGAAGCCGTACGCGCGAGCTTGGGCGTCGGCTGCTCACGGAACGACCGGAACAGCCCGCTGACCTGCTCGAGCTCAGCTCGGCCGGGAGAGTAGGCGAACGCGGTCAACCCGATGGCCAGTCCGGTCACCACCGGGTCGACTCCGCTGACCAGCAGCGCGCCCCACATCACGATGGCGACCGGCACGTACGCCGAGCCACGTCGGACGCCGGCTGCATGGATGGCCAGCATGGCGGCGAACGCCGCTACGGCTACCACGATGGGCATCATCTTGATGTCGTCGCTGTAGACCAGGGCGATGACGAGAAGTGCGATCAAGTCGTCGACTACGAACACGGTGAGCAGGAAGATCCGGACCCGGTTGGGTACGCCCCGGCCGAGCAGTGCCAGCAGGCCTAACGCGAGGGCCGTGTCGGTTGACATGGCCACGCCCCAGCCGTGCGCGCCCGATCCGCCGTGGTTGATGACCAGGAAGATCAGCACCGGGATCAGCATGCCGATCGCGCCAGCCACGCTGGGCAGCACGAAACGTCGCCGGTCGCGGAGGTCGCCGAGGTCGAACTCGCGCCGCGCCTCAAGGCCGACGACCAGAAAGAACAGCGTCATCAAGCCGCTGTTGATCCAGGTGTGCAGGTCGCGGGACAGATCGAGGTGCCCGAGGCGCAGGGACAGTTGGGTGCGCCAGACGGTTTCGTAGGAGCCGAGGTCGATGTTGGCCCAGAGCAGTGCGGCGACGATGGCGGCCACGAGCACGCCGGCGCTGCCGGACTCAGTTCGCACAAAGGCTCGCAGCGGTGCCGCTAGATTCCGCGTCGAGATCGTTCGGTCGCTCGTCTTGGTTTCGGTCACACGTCACCTTCTGACGCGCTGGCCGGGCCAGCAGTGGATAGCTAGATCACGTGCCGCAATGCGGGCCCGCGACCCTTCGGTTCAGTACTGGTCGCGCTGCGCCAGTTGTGGCCGGCTGCGGAGAGAGCGACGAGGCCTGCCGATGCCTTGCAGGATGCGGCGACGATCAGTGAGCTCATGATCGGGACGACGGCGCACATGATCGAGGCGATGGAGAACCCGGCGATACCCAGGAGGAGGACTCGCCCGCGGCCGTAGCGGTCGCCGAGCGCACCGGCCAGCCGTCAGGACCAGGACCTGCGCCCGTTTGCAAGGCGTCGCGTCGCGTTCGCGCTGTCGCGGTCGACGGAAACCCTGTCGCCGACTGTGGAACGACAACCGCTCGCTGCTCGACCGTGATCGCCGAGCGACCGGCCTGATGTCAGCGCGGCCCGACGAACTCGGTCCTCACGCTCCACGCGAACTGAATCAGCAGGGTCACCGGGGACTTCTCGGCAATGTCATGCATCACCTTCAAGTCGTCGGGGTCAGGATCTTCGCTCAGCGTGATCGTGCGCTGCAGGTAACGCTCTGCGCCTTCGTGCTCGGGTTCGTGGTAGTCGATCTCGACGGTGATGTCACCGGCGGTGTCGTACTTGTAGTCGACGTACTGCCGCAGCGTCTGCGCCGTGCACGACGCGAGCGCCATCAACAGGTACTCCGTCGGCGTCGGGCCTTCGCCGAGTGCGCCGTTGTGCGGTTCATCGGCGACGAACGTGAAGCCGCAGGTGGTCATGTCCGTGCGCCGGCGCTCGGTGGCCGGAAGGACAGCTCGGGCGGATGCGACGACACGATCCCGATCGGTTTCCATCAGCCGTGCCTTCCTGTAGATCCTGGCAGTGACGGTCCAGATACGCGGATCCAGCAGCAGCCGAGCCGCAGTTTGAGCGGGGGCTGCGGTCGGGCGTATCACCTCATGACCGAGTACCTCCGCAGGCTAGCCTCCACGGACTAGATAGTCCAGTTGACCATTCGTCGCCAGAACTGCTCGACCCTCGCGAAACATCACATCGGGTGTTCCAGGCTGCACTGAGAGGCGATGTGGGCCGAGGCGCCCCCAGCTGAACTCGCTCAATGCCACACCCAGACTTGGACTTATCAGTCCGTTGAGGCTAGGCTTGCTGTCGCTCACGCATCGGGGCGGCGAATCGCCGTCGCCTTCCGCGGCTCGGGCGGGCTCACGTCTGGACAACATGAGGAACGTCGATGCTCAGTGAACCGCAGCCGCAGCACGAGGCGATCCCACGAGGGGAGGAACAGCTCGATGGCAGCCTTCTCAGCGCAGTGAAAACGACCGGCGCCTACTGTCGGCCATCGTGTCGCGCCAAGACCCGTCGCACGGGAAACGTCGACTTCCAGGACAGCGGCCAGCGCCCAGCTCACTGGATACCGAGCCTGCAAGCGTTGCTCGCCCGACGCAGCGACCTCGGCCCGGCCTCGATTAACGGGTCGGCTCACCGGACGGCTGCGAGAGGAACGATTTGATGTGTGCCAGCGCCATGTCCAGAGCAACTTCCATGGGCGCGACGTTGTGCGCGGCGTTCGCCAGCAGGTAGCCGCCTTGCAAAGCCGCCATCAGTCCCGTGGCCAACTTCTCCGGGTCGGCGTCCTGGCGCAGGGCACCGCTGTCCCGCATCCGGTGCAGTCCATCACTGATCAGCTTTTCCCATGCCGCGAACGTCTCCGACAGCATCGATCGAGCCTGCTCATCTTGGTCAGACAGCTCGACAGCCATCGACCCGAGGCCGCACCCGTATTTGCCGTTGTTCAGCGAGTTGGCCTGGACCAGCGCGTTACGCCACCGGACCAGTCCTGAGAACGAGCGCAGTCGTTCGAGCCGTCCGCCCTCGCGTTGAAGCACAAGCGCGCCTCGATATTTGACCAACGCGCGTACGAGATCCTGCTTGTCGGCGAAGTGGTGGTAAAGCTGAGACTTGCTCGTCTGGCTTGCCTCGCGGACGTCGTCAAGGGTGGTCGCGTTCACTCCGCGCACGAACATCAACTGGTTGGCCGCATCGAGGATCCGCTCTCGCGTGGCGATGCCCCGTTGACTGATCCTCCGCTGCTTCGTCGGCGCAGCCCCCTGCTCGTCGCCCATCGGTCAAGTGTATCCAGCGCACGCCAGATAAAGTCCATGGCGGATGGGACCTTGGAGTCCCTCCGACGATATGTCGCATTCGCGTGATGGAGGATGAACGCCTGCGTCGCATCTTGATCGAACGCGTGCTATGTCCGCGAGATCGTCGATAGGCGACTTTTCTGGACGATTTAGTCCTCGCCGTGGCCCCGATGCGTTTCCTCGGTCAGTGCGGCCGGAGCCGCAGGATAAGCCGCATGCGCACATCTTCTTCGCTCTCGAAGATGCACGATCGCTGATCCGATCGTCCCCATCGGCACCGCTCGGGCCACCCTTACTGGCACCGCCATGGGGACGCCCAAGACCTGCCCCGCGGCTCGGCGCCGGGGGTGTCAGGCCGTCGCCCGCTTCGGGAGCTTCCACCCGGGGCGGGGGAAGTGGCAGGTGTAACCGTTGGGGTAGGTCTGCAGGTAGTTCTGGTGCTCAGGCTCGGCCTCCCAGAAGTCGCCTGCCGCGGTGACCTCGGTGACGACCTTGCCGGGCCACAGGCCCGAGGCGTCGACGTCGGCGATCGTGTCCTCGGAGACTCGCTTCTGCTCGTCGGTGGTGTAGAAGATCGCCGAGCGGTAGCTGGTGCCGATGTCGTTGCCCTGGCGGTTCTTCGTCGAAGGGTCGTGGATCTGGAAGAAGAACTCGAGCAGCGCGCGGAAGTCGGTCTTGTCGGGGTCGTAGACGACCTCGATGGACTCCGCGTGGGTGCCGTGGTTGCGGTAGGTGGCGTTCGGGACGTCGCCACCGCTGTAGCCGACACGCGTGGTCACGACGCCGGGCTGGCGGCGGAACAACTCCTCCATGCCCCAGAAGCAGCCGCCGGCGAGGATCGCCTTTTCGGTGGTCACGTCGTCTCCTTGCTTGTCGTCGGTGTGTCAGTGTTGGTGTCACTCGTGAACAGGGTGCGGTATTCGCCGTAGCCTGCGTTCTCCAGGTCGTCGAGGTGGATGAACCGCAACGACGCGGAGTTGATGCAGTAGCGCAGTCCGCCCTTGTCGGGGGGACCGTCGTTGAAGACGTGGCCGAGGTGGCTGTCCCCGTGCAGCGAGCGGGCCTCAGTCCGGATCATCCCGTGGCTGGAGTCTTCGTGCTCGACGACGTTCGTCCTGGCGATCGGCTTGGTGAAGCTCGGCCAGCCGGAGTTGCTGTCGTACTTGTCGACCGATGCGAACAGCGGCTCGCCGGAGACGACGTCGACGTAGATGCCGGGCTCATGGTTATCCCAGTAGGCGTTGGCGAACGGGCGCTCGGTGCCGTCCTGCTGGGTCACGCGGTACTGCTCCGGGTCGAGCCGCGAAACGGTCTCCGGGTTCTTGCGGTACGGGGTCTGCTGGGGCACAGCTCTCCCTTCACGGCCTTGCGGCACATGGCTGCGGAGCCAGGTGGAGCTCACCTGGACACGCAAGTACAGACACTCTCCGGGTTGGCTATATTCCCACAGCCTCCGCATTACGTGGACCTCTGAGTCCAGAACGCAAGCGTAGTCGATGCCAGGAAGCAGCCTTGCTGATCTGGCACTTCCCGTGCAGGCGCAGCAGCAGCTATGCGCCGCAACAACGGACTTGGCAGACCAGTCTTACCGTAGCTGGGTTCGGGATGTCCGACGGGGTGCTTCCGGTAGCGCCGAGGTGCCCGACTCGGCCCGTCGGCGTCGGGTTCGACAACCGTCCCCGCCGCTCTCGGCGACATCCTCGCGTCCCAACCGTAACCGATCAGCGTGGTGGCACAGCGCCGAGGCTTGGCGCCGTCAATGCTGCGAAACGGAAATCTGCTCCCCGTGCCACTGCGGACGAGGGCTGGATGCAGCGAGGCTTGCGCGTCTTGGCCAATTGGCGCTGTGCAAGCGTGGCGCCGATGAGCTTGCCGAGCGCATCGCGGCGTCGCCGGCGCCCACCTGGCCTTCACGCGATGTATCCCGCCGCTGCGGAAGCCTGAACCTTACGCTCAGGCAGTCCGCACCGGGAGGCTGACGACAAGCGATCCACGCAGGTCGACCAGGACCCGGCCGGCCATGCGCACCACGCGCATGACGACGTCCCCGCAGCCGGGACATCGGGCGACGAGGCCGGGCGCTCGGTCGAACACGCGCATCGCGGCCAGTGGACGAGTCGTCCGGCAACCGGCGCAGGTGAGCTCGGCAACGGTGAGGTCGGTCCCCATGATCTCGCCAAGCGGTCCAGCGAGGGCGTTACCGTCGACCCAGGGTGCGTCGTCTGCTCCGACATGGGTGGTCGACATGGTCATCCTCCGGTAGGTCCGAAACGTTCGGTGCGGATGTTCGTGGGAAGGTGGCCGATCTCGACGAGGAGGTCGGCCACGGTCTCGACGAATCCGGTAGGCCCGCAGACGAACGTCACAGCGTCGGCCTCGCGGGGCCAGGCGACGCGGGCAAGGGCATCCGCGTCCAGTCGTCGGGGTGGGGCCGGCCAGCCAGGGGGCGCGGCTCTCGTGTAGGCGTATGCGACTGCGAAGCGACCATCGCCTGCGGCTTCTGCAGTTGCGAGATCCGCAGAGAACAGCGCATCGGCCGGGGATCGGGTCGAGTAGAGCAGCCTGGTGGGATTCGTCGCCGCGCGCACCATCGACATCAGGGGCGTCACGCCGGACCCGCCGCCGATCAGCAACGCCGGGCGCGGGTCGGCGGATCGACGTATGAACCAGCCGCCGAGCGGCCCACGGATCTCAAGTTGGTCACCTGGCTCTGCAACGTCGACGAGGTACGGCGAGACCTCACCGTCGGTCACCGCCTGGACGGTCACCTCCAGCCGGTCAGGCCCCGGCGCGGACGAGATCGAGTAGCTGCGGTGCGCCGTGTAGCCGTCGGGAGCCGTCAACCGGACGTCGACGTGCTGGCCCGGCACGTGACCTGTCCAGCCGTCAACGTCGAGGACCAGGGTCCGCGCCGTCGCAGACTCCGCCCGGGTCGCGGCGACGGTCGCCGGCTGCCAGCTCAGTCTGCCTGGTACCGCTGCTCGCGCCATGGGTCACCGTCGTTGTGGTAGCCGGCTGTCTCCCAGAACCCGGGCTCGTCGTCGAGACGCAGTTCCAGAGCGCGCAGCCATTTCGCGCTCTTCCAGAAGTACAGGTGAGGTACGAGGAGACGAGCTGGCCCGCCGTGCACCGGAGCCAGCGGCTCGCCGTCAAACTCGTACGCCACCCAGGCCCGGCCGTCGAGAAGCTCCTCGAGAGGGAGGTTCGTGGTGTAGCCGCCGTAGGAGTGGGCGACGACGTACTCGGCCGAAGTCTCGACGTCGGCCAGCAACGTGTCCACGGAGACGCCTCGCCAGCTCGTGCCGAACTTCGACCAGCGCGTGACGCAATGGATGTCCACGGTCGGCTCGTCGGCAGGAAGGGCGGTGAACTCCGCCCATGACCACGTGCTCCGCTCGCCGGTCTCGGTGACGACGGCGAGCTCCCACTCGTCGAGGCCGATGCGCGGTGTCGGTCCCGCCGACAGTACCGGGAAATCGTCCGTGCGGTACTGGCCAGGCGGGAGGTCGGCGTCGTCGCGTCTGCGGCCGCCGAAGCCGCGTGTGATCACTGCCATGCGTTCCTCCCCAGGTGGCCGGGTAGCCGCGATCCCTCTGCGACCCGTGCTTCCACTCGGCCGAGGGATGTCGATGTGGCACCCGCCCGCGACGTCAACATCAGCGAGTGCCCCGGTGATGAGATTCTCCGCAGTGAGGACGTGGTCGCCCGCAATCCCGCGTAAATTAACTGGACCATCTCGTCCAGCCTATACTGACGTGGTGTCGGCCGGCAAGCTCTCCCGCTGGCCGTCAATGGATCTGAAGCAGCAGTGCGCCTGACGGTCGCTGCAGTGCGTCCTGGTCTGGCCGGATGTCGCCGTAGCGGGACTATGATGGACTATAGCGTCCATGGAGAGTGCGGCTCAGGGTTGTTCCGAGTTGATCACTCGCTATGTCGTCGCCGCCGCGAGATGTCGGCGGCCAGTGTCTTCCCAGTGTCAGGAGCGTTCGATGGGCCCTATTCCCTCCGGTGGGGACGTTGTCGATGGTCAGCCGGTCGATGCGGTGGACATGATTGCCGCCCTGACCGCCGCACAGCTTGTGTTCCAAGACGGTGCAACTCAATCGTTCGCGGCGGATGGTCGAACGACCTACGTCGACGGAGGCCTGCCGTCAGTTGGCGAGTGGTCTGTCACGGGTGACGGGACCTTCGCTTCATTCTGGCCGCCGACTTATCGGGCGGCGTACACGGTTCGGTGGATCGTCGAGGACGGAGTGCCGGTGGGCGTCAGCTTCACGGATACCCGGAGCCGAGTCCGCTACGACGGCCGGTACCGATGACTGGACCTCATCGCCTTCGACCGCGCTCTCGGGTGGAGGCGCGGGGGACGTTGCCCGTGCCGGGGCCCCCGGCTCCGACTCTTCGAGGACCATGGTCTGGCGTGTGTCGGCGTACGGGCGAGCTTGGTCAGGCAGGTGCGGACAGACGGGGCCGGCTGCCGCGGAGGCTCGCGGCGACACGCCGGCGCTGTCGATGCAGGCGCGCGCCGGCGGCGGGGCAGCGGTGGGTGGGGGCAGGCTCCCACCCACCGCTGCCGACGCGGGGTGGCGTCATTATGTGTCGCAGGGGCCCCGGTTGATGTTCAGGACCAGTACGCAGGGGTCGAGGTCGATATCGACGTCCGGCGTGGTCGGGGTGCCGGACATGGGCGTGTCCGGCGCCTTCTGGATCACGTAGTAGCCGTTGAACGTCCACGCGCGGATCTGCCCGCCTGGATCCTCGACGAGGTAGTCGGCCCTGCGGTCGCCGTTGAGGTCGGCGAACCGGACCCCGGGAACCGGAGACGCCGACGCCCGACGCGACCAGGCCGTCGAACCTCCAGCCGAAGCGTGAGTCGCGGTACGCGTTGAGCCAGACGTAGACCCGTCCTGCGTCATCGATGACGAGGTAGCCGTCCTTGCCGTCGCCGTTCATGTTGGCGAAGCGCAGCCCGGCCCGCCTGACCGAGCTGATCCGAGACCGACGCCACGCACTCGGTGGACGCGGCGCCGGCCGCCCGCGCAACAGCAGGCGCTGACGGCCCTGGCCCACCTGCCAACGGCGACACGCTCAGCCGCCCCGCGGCCGGCCCCGCAGTGGCGGTGACCACCGTGTGGCGCTACCTGTACGAGGCCGTCGGCCCGCTTGCCGCCTGGACATCACGCGTGGTCTGCCGGCTCAGCGCCTTGGCGGCCCCAGCGCTGGCCTCGCGGCGGAGCGCACAGACGTCGACAGGTGACCGGCTCCGGTTCCAGAGTCACTGCCCCGCCCAGGACCGCCGGCCATCGCCTTCGATGACCGGCTCACTGAGAGGGCCGCGCTGCGCGTCGATGGTAAGACCAATCGATCGGGCTCGGCAGCGCGGTCACACTCGTTGTGGCGGGGTCACGCGGAGTTGCGCCACTTGCGGCCGTGCCGGCCGATGAGCCGGTCGGCGTCGGTCGGGCCCCAGGAGGCGGCCTCGTAGGTGGGGATCGGCGAATTGTCCTTCTCCCAGTTGTCGATGATCGGGTCGACGATCCGCCAGCACTGCTGCACCTCGTCGCTGCGGATGAACAGCGACGCGTCACCGATCAGCGCGTCCAGGAGCAGACGCTCGTACGCCTCCGGGGACTCCTCGGCGAACGTCTGGTCGTAGGAGAACTCCATCGTGGCGGTGCGGACGCGGAAGGAGTGGCCCGGCACTTTGGCACCGAAGCGCAGCGATATGCCCTCGTTCGGCTGGATCCGCAGGATCAGTGCGTCAGCATCGAGGCCGGTGAGCTGGTCGGTCGGGATCGGTAGGTGCGGCGGCCGCTGGAACTGCAGTGCCACCTCGGTGAGCCGGGCCGGCAGGCGCTTGCCGGTGCGTACGTAGAACGGCACCCCGGCCCAGCGCCAGTTGTCCACGTTGAGCCGCATGGCGGCGTAGGTCTCGGTCCGCGACAGGGGGTCGACGCCGGCCTCCTCGCGGTAGCCGGCCATCAGTTCCTCGCGGGTGCCGCCCCGGGTGTACTGTCCCCGGACCGCGGCCTCGGCGATGTCCCGGTCGGTGGGGAGCCGGATCGCCTGCAGCAGCTTCACCTTCTCGTTGCGCAGGCCCTCAGCCTCGAATGAGGCCGGTGGCTCCATCAGTGCCAGCGCGAGGACCTGGAGCACGTGGTTCTGCACGATGTCCCGCATCGCGCCGGCGTCCTCGTAGAAGCCGCCGCGGCTGCCGACGCCGAGGGTCTCGGCGACGGTGATCTGCACGTGGTCGACCCAGGAGCGATCCCAGATGGGCTGGAAGATCGAGTTCGCGAAGCGCAGCGCCAGCACGTTCTGGACGGTGTCCTTGCCCAGATAGTGATCGATACGAAAGACCTGGTGCTCGTCGAACGCGCTGTGCACGACGCCGTCGAGCTCGCGGGCCGTGACCAGGTCGCGCCCGTACGGCTTCTCGATGACCAGGCGGGAGAAGGAGCCTTCGCGTGGCTGGTTGAGCCCGACACCGGCCAGTCCGTTGATCACCGGCTCGAAGGCCCCGGCCGGGGTGGACAGGTAGAAGAGCCGGTTGCCGGACGTGCCCCGCTGTGCGTCCAACTCGTCGAGGGTCTCCACAAGCCGCTTGTAGGTCTCCGGGTCGTCGTAGCCGCCGGCCACGTACCGCACGCCGCCCTGGAGTTGGCGCTTGCTGGCGAGGGTGCGGTCGCCGAGGGCGCTCTCGGCGAACTGCTCGTCGGTCATCGACGTGCGCGCGACGCCGACCAGCGCGAACTGGTCCGGGAGCCGCTCGTGCCGAGCCAGGCTCTCGACTGCGGGCAGCAGCTTACGCCGGGTCAGGTCACCGGAGGCACCGAAGATCACCAGCGTGGCCGGTGGGGCACTCCGCTCCTGGATGAGCTGAGATGCGTGGTCCATGGTCTGCGTTCCTCCGGGCACAAGGGATGTGGGATTGGGGGATGCCGTGCTGTCATGCCGGGATTGTGCGGGTATGGCGGTAGTGGCCGGGGGCCACGCGGCGTGGCCCGTTGGTCGCGGACCTTGAGCGTCGCACGCCGGGCCGGCGGGTGGGCTACTCGGTGGCGGTTCGGTGCAATCTCATTGATGCGGTTATTCGTATCCGCCCGTGACCCCAGGCCCAGCGCCGTGAGGAACCATGCTGCGTCGACCTCGACGAAGATCTCGTCATCGTCCAGGTCGTTATGCCGTCCGTGGTTCGGGTTGCGGCCGGGAAGGTGTCGTTTGCGTTCGTCAGAGGCGGTGGAGGCCTTTTCTCAGCTGGTGGATGACTTGCCACTGTGCTTGGTCTCCGGTGGGCCGGGGGAAGCCACCGTGCCGGAAGGTCCAGTTCAGGTAGGCCACCAGGGGCATGCGGGCCTCGCCTACGAAGTACGCGTCGGCGGATGCGTCGGGGAGGATGATGCCGTAGGGGCCACCGCCGCTCACGTTGTCCTTGTGGAAGTGGTCGGGCGCGACGGGCAGGAGGAACAGCTCGTCCTGGTCTTCCTGCCATGCCTCGATTTCGTCCGCAAAGTACTCGCGGATGTCGCTGTCCGGGTAGCGGGAACCCGCCAACTCCAGCACGAGCGGGTCCGCAGCTGCCGAGCTGGGCCACCGCGGGTGCGTTCCGACCAGCCACACGTCGCCCACGATGCGGATCCACGACGACAGCACCATCGGGAGTGGGCCGAGACGCTGTTCCAGCCAGTGAAGGAACTCTTCCGCCTTCGGGCCGGGTGGCGTGTATGGCTCCGTCGGGGTCTGGTCGTCGTCGTTCTGGTGGAATCGGTAGCCCTGCTCGCGCAGGCGCGCGACCAGTGTTTCGATGTTGCTCCGGGCTCGGCGGGCCATCTCGTCGCATACCGCCTGCGCCTCTGGGGCGAAGCCTGGTTCACGCACGCGGTTGCCAAGCTGCCGCATCTCATGCCATACCCGATCTTGCTGCCCGGCGACGTAGCGGTTTACCCAGTCCAGGTGCTTAGTCATCGCGATCATGGTGCCGCAGGTGATCTCTTGAAGCAACGGTCCGTGCGCACCGCGCGCCCAATCTCGCGGGACCCCCGTCTGGTCCGCCGATCGACGCTTGGTGGAACCGCCGATGGTCGCGCAAGGGGAGGGGCTCGTTCGAGACTGCCTGGCATGGAAGCGCTTGACGATCCGCGGTAACGAGCCGGCGATCAGGACGAGGCTGGCCCCGTGAAGTCTTCCGACCTAGAGACGCGTCCGCAGGCGAGCGACGGCCTGGCGGAGCGTGAGGTCGATGACGACCAACCTGCCGTTCTGCTCCCACACTGTGAGGGTGTCAGCGTGGCGTCGAATGCCGATCGGTGCCAGCCAAGGCCGCCGCCACGACTTTGCCACGGCCCTGGGTCTACCCGTAGCGGGGACCGTGCCGCCTCAGCGATCTACGCGGAGGCGGCACGGTCGCCGATGTTCGAGCCGCGAGGCCTACTCCTTCACCCCGATGTTGTCGATCGGAGGTGCGCTGAGCAGCCGTCGGACGGGCCACACAGTGGTTGCCAACGCCAGCAGTGTCGTGCCGCCGAGCACCGCCGCCCAGCCGAGCGGCGGGACGTACGGGATCGGGCTGCCGGTCAGTCCGTTGACGATCGCGCTCAGGGTCAGCGCCGCGATGGTCGCGCCGATCAGCACCGCGGTGCCGAGCAGCCCGGCCTGTTCGGCCTGGACCATCCGCCGAATCTGACGGCGGGTGACCCCGACCAGTTGTAGCAACGCCAACTCGCGGCGGCGGGCCAGCGCGGCCAGCACCATCGTGGTCGCCGCCGCCAGCGCCGCGTACCCCACCATCACGCCGATCAGCAGCCGGTTCAGCCACGCGCCGAACGCCAGATCGGTGCTGAGCAGGCGGGTCCGGGTGGCGGCGTCGAGAACCTGGGTGCCCGGATGCCCGGCCGACCAGGTGGCCAACGCGGTGTCGGCCTCCGGGCCGGCGCTGACCAGGACCTCGTCGTCGGTATCCCCGGCGGTGTGCCCGGCGACGGTCTCGGCGGCCAGCGTGACGTCGCCGAAGCCGAGGCCACGGCCGTAGATCGCGATGACGTCCAACGTGACCGGGGTGCCGTCGCCCAGCCAGAGTTCCGCCTGGTCGCCGACGTCCCAGCCGGACGAGGACGCCTGCATCGCAGACAGGGCGACCGTGCCAGCGCGCAGGTCGGCCAGGTTGCCCTCGCGCACGGCGAGGTCCATCGTCGACGTGATGCCAGCCGGGTCGACCGACTGCGCGCTGACCGGCTCGATTCCGCCGAACGCCCGCACCACCACCTGCGTCCGGCGCACACCGGTGGCCGCCTGCACCCCGGCCAACGCGCGGATCTCCCGCGCCGCGTCCGCCGGCAGCCCACCCGGAGCGACAAGCACCCGCTCGGCGAGGGTTCCCGCGCTGCTCTGCGTGGTGGTCTGCCGTTCCAGGTTGGTCTGCAGGAACCAGACCGAGCCGCCGAACCCCACGGACAGCACGAGGGCGGTCAGGACGGTCGCCATGCCCTGCGCGTTGGCCCGCAGATTTGCCGCGGCCAGGTAGCCGCTGATCCGCCACATCCGCGGCAACAACGGTGTGAGCAGGCGTGCCGCGTACGCGTTGATCCTCGGTGCGAGCAACGCCACCGCGATGACGAACAGGTACAGCATGCCGACCGCGCCGGCCAGTGCCCCGGTCGACCCGGTGGCACCGAGCGTGAAGGCCCCGGAGGTGCCGGCCGCCGCCAGCGTCAGAACGCCGGCGATCAGCCGCACCCGGCCGCTACGCCGAGGCTCGACAGCGATCTCGCCGAGCGCCTCGATCGGCTTGATCCCGGTGATCCGGCGTGCGGCGACCACCGCGGCGAGCACCGCCACGAGGACCGCCGTGCCGACCGCGGCCGGCACCGCGAGCAGGCCGTCGGCCATCGGGAAGCTGGCCGGCACGAACCCCCGCCCGACCAACTCGCCGTGCACCCAGCGGGCCGCCAGCAGGCCGGCCGGGCCGCCGATCGCGGAGCCGATCAGCGCGAGTAGCGCGGCCTCGGCGACCAGCATCCGACGCACCTGCCCCGGCGTGGCCGCGACCGCGCGTAGTAACGCCAGGTCACGTCGACGGTGCCGGACGGACAGCCCGATGGTGCCGGCCACCACGAAGACGATCAGCAGGACGACGTACCCCCCGAAAACCGATCCGACCTCGATCAGCAACGTCTGGGCGGCCTGGTCCTCCGACTGCTCGACGTTCCCACGGTCTTTCCCGGCGTACGTCGTGGCGCCGGCCGCCGACGCGATCTCGCGTACCGCGCCGAGGTCGGCGCCGGGGACCATCCGTACGCCGATTGCATCCACCCGGCCCGGGTGGGCGGACAACCGGGCGGCCTGGGCGTCGGTGAAGAACACCGCCGCCGAACCGGTCTCGGCGGTTCCGCTCACCCGGTACGACCGGCTGACCCCGCCGACGACCAGGTCGATGCGGTCGCCCGGCGCCACGCCGAGACGGGTGTCGACAAGCACCTCGTCGTCGGCCCGTGGCGCGGCGCCCGCGGCGATGGGACGACCGGTGAAGGCGTACGTGTCCCAGCCGTGTCCCACCGCAGCGGGGGAGCCGATCAGCACCCCTTCGTCGCCGGTGACGGCCGCGACGCCCGGTACCTGGCGGATCCGGTCCACCAGGGCCGCGTCCACCGTGCCGCCCTCGGGCAGCGTGACGGTGCTCGTGGTGGTGTCGCCGCCGAACTCTTTGAACGTGTGGCTGACCGTGCGGTTGGCGACGACCGCGTCGGCCGTGGCCCAGAGCCGTGGCTCCGTGCGGAAACGCAACCCGGACTCGACGAGGGTGCCCATCGCCACCAGGATCAGCACGCCGGCGATCAGGGCCAGCAGGGTCGCGGCGGCCGGGCCGGCACGGTGCCGCAGCAGGCGGGCGGCGAGGCCGATCATCGGAGGACCCGCCGATCCAGCGACGCCAGGTGCTCGGCGATACCGGCGGCTCCGAGCTGCGGAAGGTCGGCGACGATCGCACCGTCGGCCAACACGAGCACGCGGTCGGCGTACGACGCGGCGATCGGATCGTGGGTCACCATCACCACGGTCAGCCCGTGTTCGTCCACGACCGCGCGAAGCAGCGTCAGCACCTCCGCCGCGGTCCGCGAGTCGAGGGCGCCGGTGGGCTCGTCTGAGAAGATCACCTCGGGGCGGGTGGCCAGCGCCCGGGCGATCGCCACCCGCTGCTGCTGGCCGCCGGAGAGCGCGGCCGGCCGGTGGTGCAGTCGGTCGGTGAGGCCGACCCGCTCGACCACCTGGGTCAGCCAGGCCCGGTCCGGCCGGACGCCGGCCAGGCGCAGGGGCAGCACGATGTTCTCCTCGACGGTGAGCGCGCCGATCAGGTTGAAAGCCTGGAAGACAAACCCGATCCGGGTACGACGCAACTCGGTCAGGCGGGTCTCGGACAGCCCTGACAGCTCGGTGCCGCCGATGACCACCCGACCGGAGGTGGGCCGGTCGAGCCCGGCCGCGGTCTGCAGCAGCGTGCTCTTGCCGGAGCCCGACGGCCCCATCACCGCGGTGAAGGTGCCCCGGTCGAAGCCGACATCGACGCCGGCAAGCGCAGTCACCTGGTTACGGCCGGCGCCGTACACGCGGGTGAGTTGTTCGACGCGTACCGCCGGTTCGATGGTCTGTCCCGGATAGTCCGGCATTCTGGTGGCCTCTCTCCGTGTCATCGGCAAGACTGCGCGCACCAGAAACGCTATTGACGTGCGAGAACGGCGGCCATCCCGCGGGCTGCCAGGTCCGGGTACAGCAGGCGCTACCGCCGATCGCCGTTCAGGTAGCGCAGCACTGCGGTGACCCGGCGGTCGGCATGGTCGTCCGGTGGAAGCTGAAGTTTCGAGAAGATGCTGCGGATGTGCTTGTGCACCGCACCGTCGGTGACGAACAGCCGCCCGGCGATCGCGCTGTTGCCGAGCCCTTCGGCCATCAACCCCAGCACCTCACGCTCACGCGGCGACAGCTCGCTCAGCGCCGTGTCCGTCCGACGGTTGCGGGCGAGCAGCTGCGCCACCACCTCCGGGTCGATCACGCTGCCGCCGTCCGCGACGCGGTGCAGCGCGGCGAGAAACTCCTCGACCCGGCCCACCCGCTCCTTCAACAGATAACCGAGCCCGACGGCGCCGACCGAGAACAGGTCGGTGGCGAACGCCTGCTCCACGTACGCCGACAGGACCAGCACCGCGAGGCCGGGGCGGCGCCGCCGGGCCTCCACTGCGGCCACGATGCCCTCGTCGGTGTGGGTCGGCGGCATCCGTACGTCCACGATCGCGACGTCCGGCGCATGCTCGTCGACGGCGACCAGGAACTCGCCCGGAGTACCGGCCGTGGCGACCACGTCCAGATCCTCCGCCCGCAGCAGCAGAGCCAGCCCCTCACGCAGCAGCGGGTCGTCCTCGGCGATCACGATCCGCATGGCAGCTCCACGTCCATTCTCGTCGGCCCGCCCGGTGGGCTCGTCAGTGTCATCCGGCCGTCGTACGCCTCGACCCGCCGGCGGATACCGGCGAGCCCTGAGCCACGTGTCTCGTCCGCGTCGCCGTGCCCGTCGTCCTCAATGCTCACCAGCAGCCGGCCGCGCTCGCGGCGCACGTCCACGTCCACCTGGCTCGCACCGCTGTGCCGGACGACGTTGGTCAGTGCCTCGGCCACCACGAAGTACGCGGTGGCCTCGACCGAGGCCGCGCACCGCACCGCCACGTCCACCTCAAGTCGGCAGGGCACCACGCAGCTGCCGGCCAGGCCCGCCAGCGCGCCGGCGAGACCGCGGTCGTCCAGCACGGGGGGCAGGATCCCGCGCACCACCGTACGGAGCTCGCCGAGTGCCTGTTCCGCAGCGTCCTGCGCCCGCCCGAGGATCTTGTCGGCGCGGTCCGGATTGCGGCGCGCGGCCCGCCGCGCGGCACCCAGCAACACGTTGACCGCGACCAATCGGTTCTGGGTGCCGTCGTGCAACGACCGCTCGATCCGGCGCAGCTCGACCGCGTGGGCGTCCAGCGCCGCAGCGCGGGTGGCGGTCAGCTCGGCCACCCGCAGCGACAGGTCGACACCCGGCGGCGGAGACAGCAGCAACCGGCCCGGCCATGCCTGGAGACGGGCCAGGACCGGGCTGAACCAGATCGCGGCGGCGAGCCAGCCCACCCCGAACAACCCGACCGCGAGTGCCTCGGACAAACCACCGATGTGCCACCAGACGATCCCCGGCCCGCCGGCGTCGGCAGGGAGCAGCCCGTACCACAGCGGGAACGTGACGTACTGCACGGCAGAGAGTGGCAGCGCGAGGCCGACCAGCCCGGTCACCAGGCCGACGAGCGAGTACAGCCCGACCCAGCCGAGCTCCCGGCGTACGAAGGGATCACGCGTCGCCGTCCGCAACCCGGCCGGCACCGGCCCCGGCGTGGGGATCGGCTCACCCCAGCGGGACAACCGGGCCCGCTCGCGGTCGGCCACCGAGCGCACCGCCCGCAACGCACCGGGCGCCGCCAGCAGCCCCACCCCGCCCACGCAGGCCGCCGCCACGATCGCCGCCCAGAGCAGCGCGCCCAGCGCCAGCGCGGCGGTGCCCAGCCCTCCGGCGAGGTGCTCCAGGGCGTCGATCGAGGCGCGAACCCGGGCCCGCACGTACGTCATCGACCCACCTCCCCCGCCAACATAGGCCACCGCGGAACCCGCCCGGCAACGCCCGGCGCGGAAGGTACAGCCTGCTGCACCACGGTCGTCGAGCTGGCGGGATCGGCCCCGCCGCACCGCCCACCTAGCGTTGACGGCGTCGAGGAACCTTCACCGAAGGAGGCAGTGTCATGACCGATCCGTACCGCATCACCGAGGCCCCGGTAGCCGCACCGAAGAAGCCGGACGGCGTGCTACGCCCGCTGCTGTGGCTGGTGCTCTTCGTCAGCGCGGCGGCCAACGTGGTGCTGTCGACCGCGGCCGGCAACCAGTGGATCAGCTCGGCGTTCGGCCTGGTGGCCGTGCTCTGCGCGGTCGCGCTGATCGTCCACCACCGCCGTAACCGCGCGCGACAGTCGTAGGGACACGACCTCACCCCTCGTCGCGCTCGATCACCCTCGCCACTCCGCTCAGGTCGTCGTTCAACTGGTGGTCACGACCCGGGCAGCAGCCGTAGCTCTGCCTGCGGTATGACGCTGGCGGGCGGGTGCCGCCGGTGAGCGGACCTCAGCCGGGGTCGATGCATCCCGGTCGCAGGTTTGAAGATCAAGCTAGGCCGTGTTGTAGAAGTGCTCGTGTGGGGTCTACTCGGAACGATGGGTAGCCTGCCTGCATGGCAAAGGTCGTCACCTACCTGGAGATGAGCAACGCCAAGGACCTGCGACCTGGGAAGGTGGTGCCGGAACTCTCCCTACGGCGCGTTGCCGGTGACCTGCCGCTCGTGCATGCCACCAATGCTCAGGTCGGAGCCCCCTATGGGTGGCGGAGTGCGTCTCGCACCGACGAAGAGTGGCAGGAGCTGATGCGGTGTCGTCCGCTGCGCCAGTACTGGTTCATCACCCTGAAGGACGAGACCGTGGGGGTTGCGAATTTGGAACCCCAGCCTGACGGAGATGTGGAGATCACCGCCTTTGGGCTGTTACCCGAACATGTCGGGAGGGGTCTCGGTGGCCACGCGCTGACGCTGGCCATCCGGCAAGCCTGGGACAGTGCGGCCGTGGAGTCTGCGGCTGTACGCAGGGTTTGGCTGCACACATGCTCGTTGGACCATCCGAATGCACTACGCAACTATCAGCGACGCGGCTTTACTGCCTATCGCACCGAGGTCGAAGCCGAGCAATAGTCGGCCCAGGGCGAATCAGGCCGGCGAGGACGCGCGTGCCGGGTGCCCGAGGTATTGCGAGGCTGTCCGCCGCGTCCACAGTGTCGCCAACCCTGGCACCGGCGTGCCGGCCAGCTCTGACACCCCGATTCCAGCAGTGTCGCGCCCGGCCACCGGTGGCGCAGGACACTGCCGTCGTGCCAGTCCGCCGCCGGTGGCCGAGGACGGAAGGGCGCCTACGCGGGTGGCGGCGCGGTCGATCCCCGGATCCGCAGTGACGGGCTGATGACGATCCGGTGGGTGGGGCGGTCGGGGTCGACGAGCCGGTCGGCGACGAGACGCACAGCGGCCCGTCCGATCGAGCGTCGCGGCGGTCGGACCGCGGTCAGCGGCGGGCTGAAGAGCCCGGCGACCTCATCGTCGTACGCCACGATGGAGAGGTCGCCGGGAACGGAGAGGTGCCGCTCCTCGCAGTGCTGCACCAGCGCGATGGCCTCGGCGTCGGCGTGCACCAGCAGCGCCGTCGTCCCGGTTGCCTGGCACCGGTCGAGGACGTCGTTGAGTACGGTGTCCCGCTCCGGTGACCGTGCGTCGGGCACCACGGCCACCACTGTCGCGTCCGAGTCGAGGCCGCACTCGGTCGTGGCGTCGAGCCAGCCGCGCCGTACGTGCTGGCTGGTGGGGCTGTTGGCGTCGAGCACCAGGCCGACCTTGCGGTGTCCGAGCGAGGTGAGGTGGCGTACCGCCATGGCCGCACCGAGCGCGTGGTCGGTGACCACCGACTCCATGACGGCGTGGTGGCTGCCTACCGTCGCGGTACGTTCCAGCAGGACGACCGGGACGCCGACCTGGTCGAGCCACTCGATGGTGCGCTCGGCGCTCGGTACGTCCATGCTCGGCGCGATGATGAGCGCGTCGACGCCCATCCGCTCCACGAGCCGGGCCAGTTGCGGCTGGTCGTCCTCGGTGTCGTAGGAGGAGCCGCGCAGAACCACGCGCATGTCGAGCTCGCGGGCTGCCCCCTCGACGCCGCGAGCCACGTCCGGCCAGTAGTAGTCCAGCGAGGGCACGAGCATGCCGAGGGCACGCCCGAACAGCGGGTCCAGGTCGGCTGCCTCGTCTGCTGCCGGGGCGTCGTCGGGCAGGATCAGGGCGACCCCACCGTGGACGCGGCGAACCAACCCCTCGGCGGCCAGCTCCGCGATGTCGCGCCGGATGGTGACCGGCGCGGCACCCAGCACGTGGGACAGGTCGGAGATGCGCATCGAGCCGTCCCGTTGCAGGGCTGCCAACAGTTGCCGGCGGCGGGCGACCTGAAGCGGCCCTCGGGAGCCCTCCGCCGTGGCGGCGGCGGGACTGTCCTTGGTCATGGGGGACCTCCGGGGAACGCTTCGTGTGGCGAGAGCTCTGGCAGGGTGCGGACGAGCTCGCCGGTCGGGTCGAACGCGGTGACGTCGATCGCGAGCCGGATCAGCTGATCTCCCCATCCGTCGAAGAGCATAGGAGTCGTGCTCCGCCGGGGCGCCGCGGCGCACGGCGCCGAAGCTGGCTGCCGGCCGAGGCCGAGCCGGCTGACGCCGTCCAGCGCGGTGGCCTCGGCGCGACCGTCGCCGAGCCGTGCCTGGCCGGCGACGAGCAGGTGGATGTGGGGTGGCGAGGTCGCCCGGTCCGGGTCGAGGTCCCGGGCGTCGTCCGGCGAGGCGAGCACCCGTGCCGGCGATTCCGTCCGGTGACCGCACCGTGCCGCAGCCAGCGGGTCTGCGGAGTGGTCTGCGGCGGTCATGACTCCTCGGCCGGTAGAGCGACTATGAACGGTTGTGATCGTATCAGAGCACTTGGTGCGTCAAGGCAGTCTTGTGCGCTTACTCGATCAGTTGTGTCCACATTGGTTTGAGAACAGCATTGACTTGCTCTGTTGTGAGCGTTTTACTTCGGAAACCCGGCGGATGTCTGTACGTCACATTCATGGGCAACGCCCCGCTCCTCACATTCCACGGAGGCGGCTCGATGCGACAGGACCTCGGATGACGTTCGGGACGGCCGGCCGGCTGGCACCGGGGACGAACCCGGACGCCTCCGCCGCCGCGACCTGGCACCGGGACAACTGGTTGGCCCTCGCCGACCGGATGCTCGCCGCCGCCCGGCCGTTCGCGTCGCCCGGCCACGCCCTCGTCACCTTTCCCGGGCCGGAGGGCGGTTACGGGCGGGCCGTCGACGGCCTGGAGGGGTTTGCTCGCACCTTCCTGCTGGCCGGCTTCCGCATCGCGGGTGCCAGGGGAGTGGGCGTGGACGAGCTCGTGGACCGGTACGCGACCGGCATCGCCGCCGGCACCGACCCGAGTTCTGCGGACCGTTGGGTGCGCTTGGACGAGCACCCCCAGGCGAAGGTGGAGGCCGCCTCCATAGCGCTGGTCCTGGACCTGACCCGCCCGTGGATCTGGGACCGGTTGCCGTCCGCGGTGCGGGAGCGGGTAGTGGACTATCTGCGCCCGGCGGTCGGCGACGACACGTATCCACGGATCAACTGGGTCTGGTTCCGGCTGGTCGTGCAGACGTTCCTGCGTTCGGTTGGCGGGCCGCACTCGCTCGACGAGATGAACGAGGACCTGACCACGCACGACGGCTTCGCCCGCGGGGACGGCTGGATGGCCGATGGGCCGAACCGCGCCTACGACCACTACGTGGGCTGGGCCCTGCACCTCTACCCGACGCTGTGGGCCCGGATGGCCGGCGCCGCTGACCTGGCCGAGCAGCGCCGCGAACGGGACCTGGCCGGCCTCGACCGCTTCCTGAGCGACGCGGTCGCGCTCGTGGGCGCCGACGGATCACCGTTGATCCAGGGGCGAAGCCTGACCTACCGCTTCGCCGCGGCGGCGCCGTTCTGGGTCGGGGCCGTCGCCGGCGTGCCCTCGGTCGGCCTCGGCCGGTTGCGCGGGGCGGCCACCCGCATCGTGCGTCACTTCGTCGCCAACGGCGCCCTGGACGAACGGGGCCTGCTCACCCTCGGCTGGCACGGGCCGTGGCCGCGACTGGCGCAGTCGTACTCCGGGCCGGGCTCGCCGTACTGGGCCAGCAAGGGCCTGCTCGGCATCGCGCTGCCCGCCGACCATCCGGTGTGGACGGCTCCGGAGGAGCCGCTGCCGGTGGAGGAGCGAGACACGGTGCGGGCGATACACGCGCCAGGCTGGCTGGTCTCCGGCACCCGTGCCGACGGGATCGTCCGGGTCTTCAACCACGGCACCGACCACGCCGTCGAGGGTGCCGCCGTCTCAGATTCCCCGCTCTACGCCCGACTGGGCTACTCCACCGCCACCACCCCGGTCCTCGACGACAGCGGTTGGGTCAGTCCACTCGACCAGTCCGTCACCCTCGTCGACGACGCGGGCCGGGTCACCCACCGCGCCGGCATGCGCCTGCTGACCGTGCACGTCGACATCGACGGCGTGGGCGTGGCCGGTTCACGTGCCCTCGCCCACTGGGTCGACCCGGATCCGGGTCAGCGCGATCACGGCGGCGGTCGCGTGGGCCGGTCCCGACCGGCCGGGCACCTCACGGTGTATTCGCTGGTCCGCGGCCCCTGGGAGCTACGTCTGACCCGCGTCGACGGCCTCGCCGACGGCGTCCAGGCGGCTGCGTTGCGGCTACGGATCGGCGGCTGGGCCATTGCCGGGCACGCGACGGCCACTGCCGGCGGCGGTGTGGCGGTCGTGACCGGGGCAGACCTGACCAGTCGGCTCGAAAGCGTTCACGGCGGTGGAACGGCCGGCGTCACCGCCGTTCCGCACGGCGGGCCCCTGGCGGGCGGGCTGGTCGTGCCATGGCTGGACCACCCCGTCCGGCCGGGTGCATGGACCGCCACCTTCACCGAGCTGTCCAGGGTGCCGGTGGCCATGGCCCGGCAGGCATGCCAGGCCGTGGTCGACGAGGACGGCCGCGGCCTCCACCTGGCGGTCGACTGGCCCGACGGGATCAGCACGTCGACCCGTCTGGACACCGAGCATGCCGGGCCCACCCAGGCGTCCTGGTAGCAGTGCGGGCCCGTCCGGGCCCCTTGACCTAAGGAGAGAGGGATGAAGCGTGCGATACCGGCCGTCATCAGCGCTGCGACGGCCCTGACGCTCGTTCTCGCCGGTTGCGGCGGCGGAGACGAGCCAGTCGACCCCAACGCCCCGGTGACGATCACCCTGGCCGGCTGGACCCTGTCGTCCACGCCCGAGTTCAAGACGCTCGCCGACGGCTTCAAGGCGACCCACCCGAACGTGACGGTGGAGCTCAAGGAGTACGCCGCAGGCAACGACTACGACACCCAGATGATCACGGACCTGGCCGCCGGCACCGCCCCGGACGTCTACGTCATGAAGAACCTCAAGAACTTCTACACGTACCAGAGCGGTGGTCAGCTGCTCGACGTCTCCGACGCCACCTCCGGTCTCGGCTCGAGCCCGGCGCTCGCGTCCTACCAGGTGGATGGCAAGGCGTACGCGGTGCCGTACCGGCAGGACTCGTGGGTGCTCTTCTACAACAAGGACCTGTTCGCGAAGGCGAAGGTGGCGCCGCCGGACGGCAGCTGGACCTGGGACGACTACACCGACGCGACGAAGCGACTGCACACCGGGCTGAAGGGGGCCGGCTCGAACGCGACCGGCGCGTACCAGCACACCTTCCAGTCGACCGTGCAGGGATTCGCGCTCGCGCAGACCCCCAACGCGGACCTGCTCTCCGGGGACTTCGGCTACCTGAAGCCGTACTACGAGCGGTCACTGGACCTGCAGGCGGCCGGCGCGCAGCCGACCTTCGGCACCGCGAAGACCAACAAACTCACCTACCAGGCGCAGTTCGGCAAGCAGCAGTCGGCGATGCTGCTGATGGGCACCTGGTACGTGGCCACGCTGCTCAACCAGCGACAGAGCGGTGACGCCGACAAGTTCCAGTGGGGGATCGCACCGGCACCTCAGTTCGACAAGTCCACCACCGGCGCCTCCGCCACACCGGTCACCTTCGGTGATCCGACCGGCCTGGGGATCAACCCGAAGATCAGCAAGTCGAAGGCCGGCGCGGCCAAGGCCTTCCTCCAGTACGCGGCCGGCCCGGATGCCGGCAAGGCGCTGGCCGGGATCGGCATCACCCCGGCCCAGGTCACCGAGGCGGCCACCGCGACCCTGTTCGGGCTGGACGGCATACCGCAGGACGACCTGTCGAAGTTCGCCTACGCCAAGCACACCATCAAGCCGGAGAACCCGGTGTCGAAGCACACCGCCGGCCTGCAGAACCTCCTCAACGAGACGCACTCGGCGATCCTCTCCGACAGCAAGGGCGTCGACGCGGAGCTGAGCAAGGCGCAGACCCGCGCCAAGAACGAGGTCCTCAACCAGTGAGCTGATGGCGGGCCCGGCGCACCTGAGCCGCACGCCGGTCCCGCCACCATGCCGAACGCTTCCGGAGACTCCCTATGGCAACATTGCCGCGTACGAGACCCAGGAACCGGCGGCTGGTGTCGCGCAACACGGTCGCCGGTTGGTCGTTCATCCTGCCCAACTTCGTCGGCTTCGCCGTGCTCACCCTCCTGCCCGTCGCGGTGCTGTTCTACGTGGCCTTCACCAACTGGAACGTCTTCGGGGTGGCCGAGTGGACCGGCACCGCCAACTTCCGGCGAATGTGGGGCGACGCGAGCTTCTGGACCGCACTGCGCAACACCGCCTACTACACGGTCTTCCACATTCCGCTGACCCTCGCGGCGTCACTCGGGCTGGCGCTGCTGCTCAACCGCAAACTGCGCGGCGTACGGTTCTTCCGCACCGTCGCCTTCTTCCCCTACATCACCTCGATCGTGGCGATCGCGATCGTCTGGAACCAACTGTTCAGCCCGGAGTACGGCCCGATCAACGCACTCCTCGGTGCCGTCGGCGTGGACAACGCGCCGGGCTGGACCACGTCGTCGACCTGGTCGATGCCGGCGGTCATCATCGTCGGCACCTGGCGGTACATGGGCTACTACATGCTGCTGTTCCTGGCCGGCCTACAGACCATCCCGGCCCAGCTCTACGAGGCGGCCGAGACCGACGGCGCCTCACCGTGGCAGCGGTTCGTGCACGTGACCCTCCCGGGGTTACGACACACCACCTTCTTCGTCACCGTGCTGCTCACCATCGAAAGTTTCAAGGTCTTCGACCTCATCCTCGTGATGACCGGTGGCGGACCGGGCCAGTCGACACTGGTGCTCTCGCAGTACATCTACCAGAAGGGCTTCGAGGAGAACCAGTTCGGCTACGCCTCGGCGGTCTCCGTCGTCCTGTTCGCCATCTGCTTCGGCATCACGGTCATCCAGTTCATGGTCAACAAGCGGAGGAACAGCTGATGACCGCGACCGACCTTTCCATGCCCCCACCGGCCGTCGCCGCGCCCGGCGACCGCGGGACACCCACCCGACGTGTCGGGTCCCGGGGCTGGCGGCTCGTTGGGTACGCCGCCCTCGTGCTCGCGGCGGTCGGGCTGCTGCTGCCGTTCTACTGGATGGTGGTGGCGTCGTTGAAGACCAACAGCGACGTCTTCACCATCCCGATCACGTGGCTCCCCGATCCCGTGGTGTGGCGAAACTACCTCGACATCTGGCAGCGCTCGGACATGACGACCTGGTTGGGGAACACGCTGCTGCTGTCGGTGGTCGTCACCCTCCTACAGGTGGTGACCGGCAGCTTCGCCGCCTACGGCTTCGCCCGGGTCCGCTTTCCCGGCCGCAACGCGCTCTTCCTGGCGTACGTCGGGACGATCGCGGTGCCCTGGCAGTCGTACATGATTCCGCAGTTCATCCTCATGTCGAAGCTGCAGTTGTCGAACACGCTGTGGTCGATCGTCGCGCTGCAGGCGTTCGGCGCGTTCGGCGTGTTCCTGATGAAGCAGTTCTACGAGACGATCCCCGAGGAGCTGAGCGAAGCAGCGCGGGTCGACGGGCTCACCGAGTTCGGCATCTACCGACGGATCATGCTGCCGTTGTCCCGGCCAGCGCTTGCCAGCCTGGCCCTGCTGACGTTCGTGACCACCTGGAACGACTACCTCGGCCCACTGATCTACCTGCGCAGTCCGGAGTTGCGCACCATCCAGTTGGGGCTGAACACCTTCATCTCCCAGTACAACGCCGAGTACGCGCTGATCATGACGGGCTCGGTGCTGTCCGTGCTGCCCGTCGCGGTCATCTTCCTGCTCGGCCAGCGCTACTTCATCGAGGGCATCGCCTCGACCGGACTGAAGGGTTGAGGGCCATGCGTTCGCGCCACAACACCATCGCGGCCGTCTTCGACGGGTTCTACGTCGCGCTCGTCACCAACCTTCTGCTGGTACTCGGTTGCCTGCCACTGGTGACGCTCGCGTTCACCACCGAGACGGCACGCTCGTGGCCGCTCTACGCGCTGACCGCCCCGCTCTGCGCGCCCGGGCTCTGCGCGGTCTTCGCGGTCATGTCCGCCTACTCCGCCGGCGACACCGGCGGCGTGCTGCGCACCTACGGCCGCGCCTGGCGAGCCACCGCCCGGCCGGCGATGCTCTGGACGGCGGCAGCCATGGCCGCCCTGGTCGTGCTCGCCGTCGACGCCCGTGCCGCGTGGGGTCACCGGGTCGGGGCACTCGCCCTGCCGGTACTGGCGACCCTGATCGTCCTCACCGTCGCGACCACGCTGCTCGGGTTGGTGACCGTCGCCGAGCGACCCACCGCGCCGCTGCGCGAGGTGGCCCGTGCCTGCGTGTATCTGGCGGTGCGCCGGTGGTACCTCACCGCCGTGTCTCTGCTCGTGCTCGCGCTGCTCGCCCAGATCCTGGCGGCCCGCCCCGCGATCGCGCTCGGCCTCGCCGCCGCGCCGCTGCTCTACGTCGTCTGGGCCAACAGCCGCTTCACCCTGCGGGCCGCCCTCGACCCACCGACGATCGCACCCCAGCGCACCTGACCAGCACGTTCCAGCCATCGAGCGGGGACGCCGATGACACACCTGCCCGGCACCGGACCGGACCCACGAGGGAGAACAACATCCATGACGGCGACCGACGTCCGTCCCAGCTCCGACGCAGAGGCCACGGCGGCTGCGGTGGCCGCCGCGATACGCACCGTCGACGCGAACATCGCCACCTTCGACGACCGGTACCCCGCGGACACCACCGACGCCAACCGCTACCCGCTCCGACCACCGCACGCTGGCCAACCCGAGGGCGCCAACGTCGGCTGGACCACCAGCTTCTGGCCCGGCATGCTCTGGCTGGCACACGACCTGACCGGTGACGACCGCCATCTGCGGGCCGCCCTGTCCCACGTGGCCAGTTTCGCCGGCCGGGTGAACCGCGGCATCGACCTGGACACCCACGACCTCGGGTTCCTCTACACCCTCGCCTGCGTCACCCCGGCCCGCCGTACCGGTGACCCGCAAGCCCGAGGCGCGGCTCTCGCCGCTGCCGACCACCTGATGACGCGCGTGCTCGAACCCGCCGGAATCATCCAGGCCTGGGGCGACCTCAACGACCCCCGCCAACGCGGCCGCACCATCATCGACAGCCTCATGAACACACCGCTGCTCTTCTGGGCCAGCCACACCACCGGCGACGACCGCTACGCCGCCGCGGCCCGCCGGCACACCGCTCAACTGCGCCAGCACATCCTGCGCCCGGACGGCACCACCTTCCACACCTTCTACTGGGACCCGGACAGCGGTGTGCCACTGCGGGGCGAAACCGAACAGGGCCACGCCGACCACTCCTGCTGGGCCCGCGGGCAGGCATGGGGCATCTACGGGTTCAGCCTCAACCACCGGCACATCGGCGATCCCGCGCTGCTCGCCGCCGCGAGCGCCTGCGCCGAGCGTTTCCTCGCCCACCTGCCAAACGACCACGTCGCGTACTGGGACCTTGAGTTCGGCGACGGCAGCGGCCAGGAACGGGACAGTTCGGCCGCGGCCATCGCCGTCTGCGGCCTGCTCGAGCTCGCGGACAACCTCACCGACAGGGCCAGCGCCGGCCGGTACCGGACAGCCGCCGCCGAGATCCTGCGTTCGCTCATCGACCATTACTCCACCGGCGGCCATCCGGTCTCGAACGCGCTGATCCTGCACGGCGTCTACGACAAACCCAAGGGCGTCGGCGTCGACGAGGGAACCCTGTGGGGCGACTACTTCTACCTGGAAGCCCTCACCCGCGCCACGATCCCCGGCTGGACCAGCCCCTGGTAATCACCGCGACCGACCCGCACTGCCCCGCATCCCGCGAAAGGTGACCATGGACTACCGCTACCACTGCTCCATTCCCGCCGCTGTCGGCCGGAACACGCTGCCCTTCAATCCCTGTCGGCTGTTGGACTTCACCCTGCTGCGGCTGTCGGCCGGCGAGTCCTGGACCGGCGGGTCCGGCGACCGGGAGATCCTGGCCGTCATCCTCGGTGGCACGGCCAGCTTCACCGTCGCCGGCCACCACTTCCCGCAGGTCGGCCGACGCGCGGACGTGTTCTCCGGCAAACCGCACTCCGTCTACCTCCCGGCCGGCTCCGAGGTGACCGTCGAGGCCGTCACCGACGTGGAGATAGCCCTACCCAGCGCTCCCAGCGAACTGGCCACCGACCCGTATGTCATCGCACCGGAGCAGGTCGCGACCGGCCGCTGGGGAGCGGCCAACTTCGGCCGTACCTACCACCAGATCCTCACCGAAATCTCGCAGCCGGACCTGCCCGCCCGCCGGCTCATCGTCGGCGAGACCTACACGCCCTCGGGCAACTGGAGCACCTACCCGCCGCACCGGCACAGGGTCGACGACCTGCCCGCCGAGGCCGCACACGAGGAGATGTACTACTACCGCGTCAACCCGGCGGACGGGTTCGGCATCAGCCGGGTCTACACCGACGACGGGTACGAGGAGAACGTCACCATCCGTGATCATGTGATGCAGATGATGCCGGAGGGGTACCACACAGTTGTGAGCGCGCCCGGCTACACCACCTACTTTCTGTGGTTCCTGGCCGGCACACAACGCACCCAGGGCGCGCGCGAGGACGCCGACCTCGCCTGGGTGGGCCAGACCGTGCCAACCCTGCGCAGCCTGGGCCTGTAGCGACGATCCTGGACACGTCTTCGCCTCGACGGCCGCGTCGCGATGGTCTCCAGCGACAGTGGGATGGAGCAGACCATCGCGACCAGGCCGGCGCTGACATCGCCCGATGCCGCGGACCGAGTCGGCACGCACCGCGACCGCTCCGGGCATCGACCGGTCGATGCCGCGGCCCCCTGCCGGTGCGAACTCTGCGGCTCAGCGGCTTAGGCAGAGGGGATGCCATGAATGGGACCGGCGCTTGTTCGTTCGGCCATCGCCGGGCCGCGATCAACCGCCGACGCGGCTCCTCGCGGCCGCCGTCGTCAATGGTGGTGGGCGGACGTCATAGCAGACGCGCGCCGCTGGTCAGGGCTGATACTGGTTGCGGGCGCGGGGTAGCCACTGGGGATGGTGGTCCCGCAGATAGCGGATCAGTCCCTCGCGCAGGTCGCAGCGCAGGTCCCAGGCGCTGGCGCCGTCGGCGGCTGATGCCTGCACCTGGATGACCGCGGTCTGCGGGGTGGAGTCGACCATCTGGAGCACCCACTGATGGCGATCCCACAGCGGTGAGGACTCGACCAGCCTGCGCGTCTCCCGGCGTAGGTCGTCCAGGTCGGCGGTGTGGTCGACATGAATCTGCACCTTGCCGACAACCCGGGACTCGTTCCGGGTCCAGTTCTGAAACGGCCGCTCGGTGAAGTACGTGGTTGGCAGGATGAGCATCCGGTCGTCCCAGAGCCGGATCACCACGTTGGTCAGCTTCACCTCCTCAACCCGGCCCCATTCACCGTCCACCACCAGCACGTCGCCGACGTGCAGCCCGTCGGCGAAGGCGACCTGGACGCCGGCGAACGCGTTGCCGAGCGCAGTCCGGGCGGACAGGCCGATCAACGCGCCGACCACTCCTGCCGAGGTCAGCACGGAGACGCCGAAGAGGCGAACCGGCCGGAAGGTGATCAGGATCAGGCCGACCGCGACGATCGTGACCACGGCGACGGTGAGCCGCCGCACGGGGCGGATCTGGGTCCGGGCTCGCCGGACCCGCCGGCTCGTGACCGGGTCGCTCGGCAGCCGGCTGAACGCAACCCCCTCGGCGACGTGCAATGCCTTGACCACCAGCCACGCACCGGCCGCGACCAGGATCAGCAGGATGGCGTGCCGCAGATAAGGCAGCCACCGGGGCGGGCCGGACGGCAGGGCATAGTACAGCGCCCCGACCACCAGGACTGCGGCCGCCGGGCGACGGCAGGCGTGCCGCAGCGGATCCAGCAGCCACCGATAGCGGCCACGAGCGACCCGGCGGACCAGCACGCCGGAGACAACCTCCACGACGATGGCCGCCGCCAGCGCGGCCAACACAATCAACGCGGTACGCATCAGCAGCCGTTCACCGTGATCCCGGGTCCGCCTCTCCTGAACGTGCGACCGCACTCCCCGCGTTGAGGGTGTCATCGGATCCGGTGGCAAGTGGCGGATATCGGGAATGCCAGACGGTAGTGACGGACGCCGGTGGCCACCCGACGGCGTGCCGGCAGGGGGGTGCCGTGGCCCATGGCAACAGCGGCGTCCTCCCCGCCCACCCACGTCAACTGCGGGTGGGCCGTGCCCTGACCCTCACGAAGCGGCCTTGAGGCCGAGAAGGTCTGCGAGGATGTGAACGCCGGAAGGGTGTGGACTCACGCGGTGAGGGATTGCTCATGGAGGGCTGCCGGCGTGTCGACGCCAGCAACATTCTGAACCACAGGAGCATCTTCCACCGGATGCGCCCCGGCGAGAGGGAAGCAGGTTGACAACCGTCGGAGAGCTCGTGACGGGTCGGTTGGTGACCATCGACGGCGACGCGCCAGGTCGTCGGTGAGGAGCGCCGGTGACCCGCAGTGAACAGCAGCGCCCGGAGATCGTCGTCGGGCTGGTGGCGACCCCGCCGGACCAGCCGGCCCGGGTGGCCGCGCGGCTCACCGCCGAGCTGGCCGGGCGGCTCGCCGACCAGGTGGACGCGGGCGTGCGGTGGACCATCCGGGAATGCTGGGGCGATGTGGCGCCGCGCCGCGACGGCGGCGTTGAGGCACTACTCGACGATCTTGCTCAACGGCGCATCGACGACCGGTGGGACGTCGCAATCTGCCTGACCGACCTGCCGCTGCACGCCGAGCGTATGCCGCTGGTCGCGCAGACCTCCGCCCGGCGTCGGGTCGCGATGGTGTCCCTGCCCGCGCTGGGTCTGCACCAGCTGCGGGCAGTCCGCGCGGCCGTTCCGGATCTGGTGAGCCAACTCATGACCGACGCTTTCGACCAGCGGGTCCCGCCGGCCGGCTGGGCACCGACCGAGATGACACGCCGGGTTACCGCCATCCACAAGGTGGTCGGCGACACCGACGGCGGGGAACTGAGGTACGTCGCCTCGGGGTTGATCGGCCGGGTACGGCTGTTGGCCGGAATGGTCCGAGCCAACCGCCCAGGGCGCGCCTTGCTGGGCCTGTCCAAGTTGTTGGTCGGCGCGTTCGGCACGGCGGCGTTCGCGCTCACCACGGACACCATCTGGCAGATGGGCGATGCGCTCGGCGGACTCCGGCTCGCCGTGATCATGCTACTGGGGCTGACCGCGTTGGTGGCCTGGCTGATCGTCGCGCACGACCTGTGGGAGAAACCAGACCGCGAGACACCGGTTGAGCTGGCCCGGCTGTTCAACCTGGGCACGATCTTCACCCTCGCTCTGGCCACGGCGGCTTCCTACCTGGTGCTGTTCGCCGGAACGGTGCTGGTCGGAGCGCTGCTGATCGACACATCCGTGCTGGAGCAGATCTTGCAGCGGCCGGTCGATTTCAACGACTATCTGACGCTCGCCTGGATCACCAGCTCGCTGGCCACCGTCGGCGGCGCGATCGGTTCCGGGCTGGAAAACGAGGAAACGGTCCGGGCTGCCGCCTACGGCTATCATCCCGAGCCCGGCGGCTGGCGGGACGAGAGGGACGGGAAGTCTCACCGGCGGGGGTAATTAGCGTCTCGCTACGTCTCGATGATCTCGGGATCGGAGGATGTCGTGCAGCAGGGGGCCGGGTCCGCACCCCACGCCTGCTGACGTGGCTGGCCGACCACGGCGGTCCCACCGGCCGGCAGGTCCGCCAGATGAACCACCTGTCCACCCAGCATGCTGCGATGTGGCGAGGTCTCGGCCGCCTACTCGACTCGCTGATCCGGAGCGCGCGAACCGTACGCCGGGCCGAACACCACCAGCAGCGCCAGGTCCTCGGTCACCTCCTCGAACCGGTGCTCCTCGCCGGCCGGCACGAAGATCACCGAACCCGGGCCTACCTCGGCCGCGCCGTCCGGGGTCACGATCCGGGCCTGCCCCGCGGTGACCACGTAGATCTCATCCTCGGTGTGCGGGCTCTGATCGTCGAGACCGCCCGCCGGGATGCAGTACGTTCCCACCGACAGGTCCGGCACCCTCAGGTGTTCGACCCAGTCGTTGGCAGCCCCGGCGGGTGCGGTCCACCGGCCCGCGCCTTCGATGATCAGCATGGCAGCACTTTATGGGACATCTCGTAGCTGGGTGAAGGTGTTCTCAGCGCCGACCCGGCGGTCCGCCGGTCAGGATGAGGTTGTGAAGGTCGGCTATTCCGGAATCGGCGTCCTGGGGTGGACAGGCTCCTGCGGCAGGTGCCCGGCATCTACACTCCACCCTCGTGCCGACCAAGACGACGACGTCGAGCAGGTGTCCGAGCTGTGCCCACGACCTGGTCCTGCCGGAGGCGGGGGCGCTCTCCTGGTGCCCTGCCTGTCGGTGGAACCTGGACGTGTACGACCCCGCCCTGGCCCCATGGCGCGGCACCACGATGGTCGGCCGGTGGGGGTTCCGGCGAGGGCTGAGGCTCGACCGGGCGGCGCATGAGGACCTGCTGGCTGACCCGGAGGCCCGCCCGGCTGGGCCGTCGTCCGGTGAGGTCTGGCTGACGGCGGTCTCCGTGGTGCTGGCACTGCTGGGTGTGGCGGCAGTGGGCTACCTGGTCTGGCTCGTCGTGGCCAGCGACCTGCCGCCGGGGGTACGGCTGGCGCTGGCGGTCCCCGCTGTGCTTGTCCTGCTGCTCGTCAAGCCGTCGATCGGGCGGGTGCCCAGGCATGGCGTGATCACCGAGCACGAAGCCCCGCAGTTGCACCGCCTGGTGCGGGAGGTCGCAGATGCCGCCGGGACACCGGTTCCCGATGTGATCTGTGCGGACCTGAGCCTCAACGCCGGTGTGGGTCGGCTGGGCTGGCGCCAGCGGTCGGTGCTCGTCATCGGGATCCCCCTGTGGGTGATGCTGCCGCGGCCGGCTCGGATCGCGCTTCTGGCCCACGAGCTGGGTCACCTCGCCAACGGCGATCCGCTGCGGGTGCGCAGGACCCTGCTGGCGAGGACGTTCGGCACCCGGGCGGTGATGGCCACCGGTGGGCGAAACCCTTGGCGGCGGGCCCTTCACGCGACGGATTCGCTGGCCGCGAACGTGAGCGGTACGGCCGTCCTCTTTGGGATGATTGTTAATGGAACTGTCGCGCTGGCGAACGTCGCCGGCGCGACCGCGCAGCTGCTCGTCGACAGCGTGGCGATGCCCGACAGTCGCCGCGCCGAGTACCGGGCCGATCTGGTCGCCCGCCGGGTCGCCGGCAGCGCACCCTTCCTCGGGTCCTCCGAGACGGTCCTGCTCGCCGACCGGATCTGGCAGGACCTGTGGCATCAGGCCCCGCGTATCGACGGTGAGCAACTGGAGGTGATGGCTGCTGAAGCCCGCCAGCGCCTGGCCGCCGACCTGCCGCTGGCCCGTCAGCTCAGCCGGCGAGCCACCGATCTGTGGAGCACCCACCCGGGCGAAGACCAGCGGATGCGGTTGATCGAGGCATTGCCTGACGTCGACGGGGTCCTCTCTGTCGATGACATCCGCTGGGCCGAGGTCGACACCGAACTCGCGCCGTGGCGCCGTAGCGCACACAACGCCCTCCTTGGCACCCGGGATCGATTCTGAAGAGCGTGCGCCACCGGGGCGGGCTCGGATGCTCGCTCCGAGCCTGACGGCGGAAACGCTGGTCAGGGCTTTACGGCTGGCTGCGCCGAGTCCTGCGCGCGGTGGGGACAGCCGCCCGATCGACGGTGAGCGATCCGGCGGTCGGGTATCGGCTTCGGGGCGAGATGGGCTTCGGTGTCAGGCACCGATCCGGTGCGGCGGCGACGGCAGCCTGACCATCAAAGCGCCAGAGGCCATCGACGACGTCGACCACCTAGCCGAACACTACAGTCGAGCGTTCCGCCGCTACGCGGCCCAGGCTGTCCAGATCCGCACCTTCGACGAATTCCACAACGCGATCGACGACCTTCTGGCTCCTCCCCACACCGCCGGCACCTACTGACGGGTCCGCAGCCAACATCCACATTTACCAAGGACAGTACGCTCGATCGTCTTGGCCAACGCGCCCCGCCGCCTCGGGCGCGTTGGAGCTGTCTTGTCGGCTGATTTCGGGCAGCACCCGGCCGCAGTAGATTCGGAACCATGGAGTCGCAAGGTGGCGCGAGTCGCATTGGCTGGGACGGCCTCACCGATCGCGAGCGTGGAAAACCGGAGCCTGACCGGCCATCCACGAAGTCCCGTCGACACGGAAGCGCTGCCGTCTACCGATCGGAGCTCGCTGCTTCGCCGTCCCCTGAAGAGGCGCATCTGTCGGAAAACAGCGGCAGGAACGGTTTTCGTGCAGAGCGCATCGGCTGGGACGGGCTTACTGATCGCGAACGTGGAAAGCCAGAGCCGGCCCCGGCGGGCAGGGGCGGGGTGTACCGAGGCGGCTCTTCTACCTATGAAGCCGGGCAAGCGAAGACATCGCGCTCCAATTCTGCTAGCATCGCCCATCGGGATCAGTGGCTCCAGTCTGCCTTCTCGTTAGGATTGCCCAGTGGCACACCAGGCTCGCCGGTAGCCCCGGGCAATGGGGCAGCGTTGGTCGCGAGGCGTCCAACATCGATAACCAGCCGGGACGACGGCGCGGATTTTCCGGCCAGGACGAGTTCGCGTCGAGAAACACCGGCACCCATTGCCGATCGCTTGACGGAAATCCGGGGTTTGCTCATCGAGATCAGAGACCTGCCGCGGGACGGCGAAGCGAAAAGTCGTCGGAACCTGGCGCTTGGTGTGATCTTCGGAATCCCGGCAAGCTTGATCGCGAATTACCTTGACCGAAGCATCGGATCCGATTAGTTCGGCGAACAACGATGGCTTGCTTTCGTGTCGCTGAGAAGGCGCCGCGGCGGTGCCGATCGCGGGGCCGGCCGGATGCTCAGGCGTTGGGCCGACCAGACACATCCTGCTGCGGACCGAGCTGGCTGATCTCGTACCCGTCGGGGTAGCTCTTGGCCTTGATCCCCTCGGCGAACAGCGGCGTGCTGCGCGGCGCCCCGAACCACCGTTGCAACCGCGAGCGCATCTTCAGCGCGCCATGCAGGCCGGCCCGGATCGGCCAGGCCGGCGGATCCACCCGCGTCGCGTGCCGCAGCGGGGCGTCGTACATGGCGCTGACCAGCGCGTTCCCGAGCGGTGCGAGCAGCCGGGGGATCCGGGTGAGCATCAGCATTCGGGTGGCTTGCTCGATAGCCGCCGCATCGTCGTTTGGCTGCAGGTGGGCAGCGTCGTGGGCGGTGAACCAGGTGTCGAACTCTTCGTACGACCCGGGAATGTCCGTGATGCCCATCCGTCGGCCCAGCTCTCGGTAGAACAGGTGCGTGGCCTGCAGTTCGTGGCAGCAGGGCGGGCGCCAGCCGTACTCCTGCAGCCACCGCGTCGGGATGACCACCAGGCAGCCGAGGACGTAGCGGAAGTCGTCGTTGCTGATGTCGTATGGGCGGTGGATCTGGTTGACGCGCCGTAACGCGTCCCGGCCACGGGGCTGTTCGAAGCCGTTGAGCACCATCTCGTACATCAGCAGGCCGGTGTCGTCGATCCGCTTCTGGGTGCGTTCGGTCAGCTCGCCGGTGGCGGTGTGCACTGCGGCGATGGTGGGGATGGAGAAGGACCGGTTGAAGGCGAGGTTGAGGCCGAGCTTCATGTCCCACGGGAACTCGTAGCGCAGCAGGCTCTGGTAGATGTCCAGGTAGTCGTGCTCGGGGTCGAGGGTCCGGATCCGGGTCAGGTTGGCGTAGCGGCCTCTCATCGGCGGGCGTCTCCTGCTGTGGGATGTGGGGCATACGGTAATCGTGGTCAGAGCCTCCCCGGAGAACTTTCCGGGAAGGCTCTGACCACTGTCGGCGGACTGGTTGGCTATCTCAGAGGCGCGGGTCCTGTTGAACCGTCAGAGCGTTGAGGATCGGGTCGCTCTCGCCCTTGTCCCGGCGAAGCTCGATCTTCAGATCGCCACCGGCGTGCTCGACGGTGACCGTGTTCATGTCCGCGGTCAGCGCACCCACCTTCGCCTGCACGTCATGGTCGTAGAGCACGACCTTGCCGTCGGCCAGCACGTCGAAGGCGCGCGTGCCGGCCTTGACCTTTTCGATCTCCGCGAAGTCGAGGCCGATCCGGTACGTCCCGGCGGGGGCGTTCTTGAACACGTAGCTGAACGTCTGGCCGCTCCGCTGGGTGCGGAACAGCGCGTCGTCCTCGGTGCCGGCGATGTCGGCCCTGGTGGAACGCGCCTTGCCGCCGACGTAACCCCACGGCCGCGAGCCGAGGCCCTGGTCGGGTGACCAGAAGAAGCCGTCGGCATCGAGGTACCCGGATCCACCGACGTCGACGCCCTTCCAGTAGGCCGAGGTCGCCAGACGGACCGGCTTGAGCTGGGCTTCGCCCTTGCCGGCGTTCGATGCCACGAGCACGTCCCCGACGAGTACGCCGGGCTCGACACCCGCGTTGTCGGCCGTCACCGTGACCGTGGTGGACGTGCCGGCCGCGAGCGTGACCGTGCCGGTTGCGGCCGGACCGGCGAGGGTCAGCCAGGGAAGGTCGCCACCGTCGCTGGTGCGCTTCTGCTCGCTGACTCGCACGTCGAGCGGGGCGGAACCGGTGTTGGTGACGGTCACGTCGGCCGTCGCCTTCTGGCCCTTGTCGAGGAGCCAGTCGAGGTCACCTGTGGCGACGGTGGCGATGCCCGTGGTCAACGCCGTGTCGACCGTCTCGGCCTGATCCTTCTTCGCGATGGTCACCGGGTGGCTGGCGGTGACGTAGTTCGGCGCGTCGACCTGCACGGTGTTCTCGCCGACCAGTGCCTGGGCCTTCCATCGGCCCTTCTCGTCGGTGGTGATGACCCGTTCACCGTTCGGCCCCTTGAGCGTGACGATCGCGCCCGCGATCGGCTTGCTGTCGTTCCTGTCGGTGACCGTGCCCTCGATCGTGCCCGCGGACGGCAGGGTGTACTCCAGCCCCAGGCCGGCCTTCAGGGTGGGCTGGTTGAAGGAGTACTGGCTCGCGGGGTTGCGGTTCAGGCTCTCCACGCCGACCGTCGCCGACGAGCCCTTGGTGAGGGGGTTGTCGCCGCCGACGCCGTCGCCGTACCCGATCTGGATCCGTCCGTCCGCGATCAGGGTGACCGAGAAGCTCACCCGGGCCGTCCGGTCACTGTAGAAGGCGACGTTGCGCCACTCGACGACCTGCGCCGCCAGCCCGTCCACCTCGGTCCTGCCGAAGTAGATGCCCGCCTCGTCGTCGACGATGAGGTCGTCCCAGAGCGGATAGATCGCGTCGATCGGGTACGGCGACGGCAGTGCCGTGTTGTTGCCCAGCGTGCTGGCGCGGTCGAAGGTCAGCGTGCCGTTCGTCGTCACGCACACGCCGTCCCAGGCCGTGTCGTAGAACGGAGCCAGGAAGCTGGAGTCGAACCACAGCGGGCCGCAGAGGTCGTCGCCGTGCCACCCGGACTCCTGCGTGCCCTGGCGGTAGAGCCCGTCGGTCACCTTCATCGAGTACGAGCGACCGGCGGGGGCCACCGGCACGGGACCCGGCTCCGGCTGCTCGGGCTGGGGCTCCGGCTCCGCCGTGTCCGCGCGCGGGTCGAGCGTCACACGCAGCGCGGCGATGGTCGGGGACTTCAGACCCTTCGAGCCTCGCAGCTCCACGGTCAGCGGACCACCCTCGTGCTTCACGACGGCGGTGCGCCAGTCGGCCGCGTTCGGCCCCACGGCCGCGGCCGGGTCGTACGCGTAGTTCGTCAGCGTTCCGTCCACGACTACGTCGAACACCCGCTTGCCCTTGGCCACCTTCTCGATCTCGGCGAATCCGAAGTCGATCGCGTAGGTGCCCTTCGGCGCGTCGGGGAAGCGGTAGAACAGCTGCTTGTCCGGCGCGGTGCGCTGCGACTGGAACAGGGTGTCGTCCGTCGTGCCGTCGATTCCGGCCGTCGTGGCGGTGACCTTCGTCTTCCCCTCGTAGCCCCACGCCTTCTTGCCGGCGGCTTGGTCGGCGAGCCAGGTGTAGCCGGAGCCGTCGGTGAACTTCGCGCCGCCGGCGTTGACGCCGACCTGGTACTTCGTGGTCGTGAGCGTCACCGGGACGTAGCTCTTGGACTGACGTCCGGAGTCGGACCGCACGACGATGTTCGCGCCGAGGACTCCTGGCTTGGCGCCCTTCGCGGAGATCGAGACCTTGACGGTCGTCGACTGCCCCGGGGCGAGGGTGCCACCGGTCGAGGAGAGCGACAGCCACGGCAGGTCGGTGAGCAGATCGTCCTCGACGTCGACGAGCACGACGTCGTCGGCGAGCTGGTCCACCGCCCACAGCGCACCGGTCGAGTCGGTCTCCAGACCGCCGCCCTGGCCCGCCTTCTGCCCGGGGAACCACCACGCGTTCACCAGCGAGCAGTCGTCGGGGTCGACCTGCAGCAGCCGGGTAGACCGGTTCGAGGTGAGGTCGGTGTACCAGATGGTGTCGGACGCCTGGTTGTAGGCCAGACCCATCACCTCGGGCAGCGGCGGGGCGCAGAAGGACAGCAGCGCACCCGGGTTGTCGTGCGACGTCCCGGCGACGGTGCCGATCATGCCGTTCCTCCGGCCGCCGACGTAGAACACGTCCGCCGTCGGGTTGTAGGCGAGGCCGGTCAGCTGCAGCGTGGACCAGTCACCCTTGATCTGCCGGGTCTCCTTCCCGGTCGTGCGGTCGAAGCAGTGGATGAAGCTGGCCGGGCTGTCCTCCATCTGGCACATGTCACCGGTCTTGGTGTCGAGCGCCATGTCGAACGCCCGGTACGCGGGGTTCCACGACGCGTCGAAGACCTTCCCGGTCCGTTTGCCCGTCACCGTGTAGGCGGTGTTGGTCCGCGCGTTGTAGTCGTGGACCCAGACGTCGCCGTCGTACCCGATGCCGGAGGGCTCTTTGTCCTCGATTTTGCCCGGGATGGCGATCCGGGTGATGACGTCTCCGCCGGAGGTCGCGCCGACCTTGCCAGCCGCCTGTGCTTCCGCGGCGCTCGACGTCGCCGCCTTGCCGTCGACGTTCGACGGCTTCACGCCGCTCGCGCCGGCCTTCCAGGCGGCGAGGTCGATCGTGCTGGCCGTACCCGTGCCGGTGCGCGCGGTGGCGGCAGCGCCGTCGAGGTCTGGGTGCCGGGCGGCCTCACCCAGGTCGTACGTGAGTGGGGCGGAACCGTTGTTGGTCAGCGTCAGCGATCCCACGCCGTTCTGGTCGGCACCCAACAGCGCGTCGAGGCCGTCGGCCTTCAGGCCGGCGACGCCCGTGGTCAGACGTGCGTCGATCGTGGCCTTCGCGTAGAGCTTGTCGAGGGAGAAGGGGTATGCCGCGGTCGTGTAGTTCGGCGTGTCGACCGTCATGGTGTAGTCGCCGACCGGAAGCTGGCGATGCACGACGCCTGTCCCGTTGGTCGTGACGGTCTCGACCAGCCCCAACTTGTTGGTGAAGGAGACCTTGGCCCCGGCCACCGGCAGCCCGTCGTTCTGGTCGACGACTGTCGCGTCGAGGTACCCGAAGTCAGGCATGTCGTAGGTGACGACCATCCCGTCGCTCAGCACCGGGGCGTGGTCGGAGAACCGGATGCCGTCGACGCCGGCCCAGCCCTGGATGCCGGTGACGGCGTGCGCGCCGGCGGTCACCGGGTCGTCGGTCCCGACGCCGTCGCCGTACCCGAAGATCATCGTGCCCGAGCGGGTGAGCGTGGCCGAGAAGTTGACCGGCTCCGTGTACTCCGTCCGGGTCGGGTATGCCCAGAGCTTGGCGTTGCGGTACTCGACGACGAACGCGTCCTCACCGTTGACCTTGGTGGCCGCCGTGAAGACGCCGCCGCCGGGAGCGAACTCGACGGGGGTCTCGACGTAGAGCGGGAAGATGCCCGCACCGCCATGGCCGGGTCCGGTGGAGCCGTCCGGGGCGATCACGCCGCGCAGGCCGACACCGAGGGTGTCATGGCTGCCGTTGTAGAGCGCGATCGGGAACGGCAGCTTCACCGTCGCCCACACGCCGCTGGTGAACGCGACCGGTTCGGTGCCGCGAAGGTACTCGCCGTCGGAGACGGCGCAGCTGTAGCCGCCCTTGTCGACGACGAGCCCGACGGGGATCTCGCGCGACTCGTTCTGCGCGCCGACGGTCAGCGGGACCGTCGTGGGCGAGAAGCAGGCGTTGGGCTTGACGTTCAGCGTGTACCCGCCCTCGGGGACAGCGCCGATCGTGAACGCGCCGTTGGCGTCCGTGCGTACCGGCTTGAGCGGCGTGCCCGTGACGGAGACGTCGGCGTTCGGGACGGGCCGCTTCTTGTCGTCGACGACCCTGCCGCTGATGTCGTGCTTCGCGGCGGCCGTGAGCGGCAGGTTGACGGAGGTGTCCTGGCCGAGGGAGACCGTGACGTTGGCGGTCGCGGTCAGGTAGCCGAAGACCTTGGTGCTGAGCTGGTAGTCGCCGACCGGGAGGTTCGTGGTGAACCGGCCGTCCTTGTCGGTGCCGATCGAACGGCTGAACGGTCCGCTGATCGTCACCTCGGCGGCGGGGACCGGGGCGCCGTTGGCGGTGACCACACCGGTGAGGGTGCCGCCCTTGCGAGGCGCGAGTTCGAGCAGGCGAACGAGGTCGAGCCGGCCTTCGCCGTACTTGTTGTTGACCTCGGCGGTGCCGCCGCACTCGGTGTCGTCGACGTCGACGGCCGACTCGCCGAGCAGACGGCGGGTCTCCTCGACCTGCCCGACGAGGGTCGGGTCGTAGCTCCACAACGCCGCGACGGCGCCGGCGACGTGGGGTGATGCCATCGAGGTGCCGGACATCTCGACGTAGCTGTTACCCGGGTACGACGAACGGACGCCGTCGCCCGGCGCGGAGATCTCGGGCTTGATCCGGCCGCCTTCGCCTTCGCCCTTGCGGGAGAACAACGCGAGCGTGCCGTCCGACCGGTAGGCGCCGACGGAGTAGGCACTCTCGGCGGAGCCGGGCGAGGACACGGTGTCGCAGGCCGCGTACGGCGTGGTGTTGCCCGACGACCAGACGCTGAAGATGCCCGCGGCGCTCCAGGCCTCGTCGATGGCCTGGAAGAAGTCGTCGAAGTTGTGCTCGACGTTCTGGCCCCACGAGTTGTTGACGACGTGCGGGCGCTTGGACGGGTCGGGGTTGTTGCCCTGGACGTCGGTCGGGGCGAGCAGCCACCAGCCGGACCGCAACAGTGACTCGACGCCGGTGCTCTCGCAGCAGCCGTTCGTCGCGATCCACTGCGCGTCCGGGGCGACGCCGACGTGGTCGGTGCCGTCCTCGCCGACCATGGTGCCCATGGTGTGCGTGCCGTGTCCGTTGTCGTCGCACGGTGCGCCCGTGCACGTTCCCCGGGTGGCCATCCAGTTGTAGTTGTGGTCGACGGTGCCGTCGGGCTTCGTGCCGCGGTACTGGTGGACCAGGGCGGGGTGGTCGAACTGGACGCCCGAGTCGAGGTTGGACACGGTGATGCCCGCACCGGTGGCGCCCATGGCCCAGGCCTGCGGGGCGTGGATGGCGTCCAGACCCCACGTGGAGGTGCCGGCCTCGGCAGTGGCCTTCGGGGCGGAAGGGCGGGTGGCCTGGTCAGTGGGGATCTTCTCGTCCACGGGCTCGACCAGCGCGACCTGCGGCGTCGCGTGGATCTCGGCGACCTGCACCCTCGATGCCACGTCGAGGGCGAGCTTCTCGGTGCCCCCCTTGACGAGCACGGCGTTGGCGATCGGGTACGAGGTGTACTTCACGCCGGCCCGGTCGAGCTGCGGCGAGACGGCGGCCAGGGAGTCCTTCGCCGCCGCGCCCAACGCGTCGTAGACGAACCGACCGCGGGCGGCCCAGTCGGTGATCTTCTTCGCCGGACCGAGGTCGGCCTTGGTCTCGAACGTGATCCAGAAGTCCGAAGCCGGCTGTGTGCGGAAGCGGTCCTTCAGGCTCGACGCGATCTTCTTGGTGGCCGCGCCGGGATCCGGTTCAGCGGCGGACGCCGGTATTGGCTGGAGCATGCTCAGGCCGACCGCTGCGGCAAGTGTTGCCGCGAGGGCTCTGAATCTCATGGGGGTTCCTTCCGCCTACAGGGGTTGGTAGGGGTCGTGGCTCTCGTGGCCGTCGGCGTCGTGGCCGTCGGAGGCGTCGGGGGCGCTGTCGTGCGGCTTGGGTGACTGTTCGAGAGGCGGTTGGTGCTCGATGGCGGCGTCGTCACGCACGGCAGGTCGCTCAGGCATGCATCGCCCTACGGCTATGGATCATGCAGCCATGCTCGGCGGGCCGAGTGACCTTAGCTATCCAGCGGATACGTCAATTTTCCCGAGACGTCATCGAGGGAGTCCTCTTCGGCGAACACCCCGGCCTCCACCGCCTTGACCGCGAGCGCGGTACGGGAGGTCACCTTCAACTTGCGCATCGCCGCACGTAGCTGCTGATCCACAGTGGCCGGCGACTTGGCCAGAATCCGGCTGATCTCCCGGTTCGTCTTGCCGGCGACCACCAGTTGGACCACGTCGAGCTCACGAGGTGAGAGCTGGTCGCCGTACCCGCGTCGGCCCCCGCGCCACAGTCGCGGGACATCGGCGCCATGTTCGCGGAGCCGCTGTGCGACACGGTCCGCATCGCCGCGGGCTCCGAGCCTGAACAGTTGCTCGTACTGTGCCGCCAGTAGCTCTTGGCCCTGTTCGATCTGGCCCTGCGCGATGAGCGCCTCGGCTTGACGCTCACGGGCGAGCATGGCGTCGTAGGGGCGCGGCAACGCGCTCCAGGCCCGCGCCGCCCGATCCCATGCAGTCGCCGCACGGGCGTGGTCTCCGGCTGCGCCGAGCAGCAGGGCACGGCACACGGTGAGCGCGGCGCGGGGCGCGGGCGCCGTACGGCCACGCAGTCCTCTGGCGAACTGGTCGCCCAGGCGGGTCGCGGCCTTCAGGTCGCCCGCGGCGAGGTGCGCCTCGATCCGGGCGGGGACGAGGTCCGTCGCCCAGACCCAGATGCCCTTTCTCCGGACCGTCTCCATCGGCTCGTTCGTGACCTGCAGCGCCCGGCCGCTGTTCCCGTCCGTCAGCCACAGTCTGGCCAGCGCGGCGGCGGCCTCCATCGTGTCGTCGGCTGCGCCGAGACGGGCGGACTCCTCGAGGACCAGCCGGAACTGCTCCTCCGCAGCCCGCCGCCGTCCTGCTGCGGCTGCCAGCCGGGCAGCGAGGCGAATGCTGCCGAGGTAGTGCGCCGGCCGGTCTCGGTCGGCATCGGCGAGCGCCTCGCTTCGCTCCGCGAGGCCCTCCCACCGACCGGTGAGCCACGCCAGGTTGGCCTGTTCGAGTCGGACGTTGTGCTGCAACCGGGACGCCTGCTCGGCCTCGGCAAGGCGCATGGTCACGGCGAGGTGTGCCTCCGCGTCGGCGTACCGACCCCAGATCAGTGCGCCGGTCCCGACATTGGCGTGGATGCGGGCCACGTCGAGACGCTCCGCCGAGGTCGCGCCGTCGGTGGGCAGGTCGGCGACGACGTCCCAGGCCTCCTCTTCGCCGAGCATGAGCAACGCGGCGGCTCGGTTGCCGGCCAGGTTCAGCCGTTCCGCGGGAGAAGCGAATTCGGCGGTGAGCTCGGCGGCACGATCCAGCCAACGCCGATGGGTCGACGCCGGCCACGGTCCCGCGTACGCCCATCCGAGATAGGTCATTGCCCGAGCCGCCTCGATCGGGTCATGGTCGAGGTTGGCCACCGCTTGTTCGAGCTCGCCGAGCGCGGCCTGCGCCTCACCCCCAGTGATCAGGAGCCGACCCAGGGGATTGCGGATCTCGGCCTGCTGGCGGGCGGAGAGGCCGGGGGTCTCCAGCACCGAACGCAGGGTACGGATCACGCGGTGGTAGACCGCGTCGACCGGTTCACGGCGGGCCAGTGCGGCAACTCCGGCGATCCGCGCGACTCGTGCCCGATCCACCGGTGGCAGCACGGCCCACGACAACAGGTCGACCAGCAGGTCGACCGCCTTGGTGTGGTCACCCGAGGCCATGGCCAGCTCGGCACCCTGCTCGGCGTACCGCGCCCAGGACTGCGTCTCGCCCGCCTCGCGGAAGTGGTGGGCAAGGCGTGCGACAGGCGGCGGATGGATGTCCTCCAAGGCCCGGCCGGCCAGCAGGTGGATGTGTCTGCGGTCGGTCAACGGGATCGCTTCGTAGACAGCCGTGGCGGCCAGCACGTGCCGGAATCGCCACCGGCCGCGGTCGTCTCCGTCCAGGACGCCGGCGCTTGCCGCCTCCGCGACAGCGCCTCGGCACGCAGCTGGCGACAGGCCGGCGGTCACTGCGATCGTGGCCACCGACGCCCGCTCGGCCAACGTGGCCGCGGCTCGCAACACGTGCTGCGCCGTCGGCGACAGACGGCCCACCCGCTCCCGGGTGGAGTCACGCACCGTTGGCGGCACCTGTAGCTCACGCAGCTTCAGCCGGACCCACTGCCCGTCGCGGACGACGAGGTCGGCACGGTCGCACATGAGGCGAACCGACTCCTCCAGCGCCAGCGGAACGCCACCGGTCCGCTCGTGCATGAACGTCGTGAACTCCTGCGATATCGGGTTGCCGTCCAGCATCGAGGACACCAGCGCTGCCGTGTCGTCGGGTCGCATCGGTGCCAGCGCGATCCTCAGCTGGGTCACGCCAGCAGGCAACCGGGACGTCAGCCGCAGCAACAGTGATCCGACGTCCACCTCCTCCGGCCGGTAGGAGATCACCAGGCTCGGCCCGTCCGAGTGCTGTCGGGAGGTGACGAACAGCAGGAACTCCAGGGTCACCTCGTCGGCCCAGTGAGCGTCCTCGAGCACGAGCACGTCCACACGTAGAGCCCGCAGCAGCTCGTCCAGGGCGCGGAACAGGCGATGCCGTGCCGCCTTCGCGTCGTCCAGGGGCGGCAACGCGGGCGGTAGGTCCGAGGACCATTCCGGGAACAGGGGCCGTAACGCGCCCGCAAGCGCGGTGAGCCGCGATCGCGGCACCGGGTGGTCGATCCCACGGAAGGCGTCGACGATCGGCCCCAACGTCAGCGACTCGCGAAGCGGTGGGCACACCGACACCAAGGCGGTGCGCTGGTCCGGCGCGGCCAACCACTCTCGCAGCAGTCGGCTCTTTCCGATCCCCGCCTCGCCCTCTACCAGCACGATCGCCGGTGGCCGGGCCAAGGCGCCCCGAAGCGCCCCCATCTCCCGATCACGTCCGACGAAACGCGGCGCGGAGACCGTCGGTGAGGTCCCGTCGTCCTCGGGTGAGGGGTCGAGCATGCGTGATGATCTCGCTTTTCGATGCTCGGGCACAAGTACCCGCTCGTCAGGATCCGCGCTGTCGCGACGACGCCGGGTTCGGCCCGTCGTTCGAGGAGCGACGATCTAGCGAAGGCCGAGCTGAGGCGCAGACTCCTGGTGAACCGATGCGAGGTGAGCGAGCCGGGTGGGGCTCGCGGGACACCCTGCCGGTTTACGTCCGCGATCTTGCTCTGCGGCCGCTGGTCTTGCGGTGGCCGCACCAGCCGGTGCCCGTCAGCGGCCCTGCAGGCGCTTCACGTTGTCGCCGAAGGTCCAGCCCTTGGACCCGTCCCAGTTCGCGGACCAGGTCATCAGGCCCTTGAGGCCGGGCACGGAGTTCCAGGCCTGCGTGACCAACGACGTCGACATGTAACCGCCGCCTGCCCCGTTCTGCGCGGGCAGGCCGGGGACCTGCTTGTCGTACGGCACGCGGATGGTGGTGCCCTGGATGGTGAGGCCGTTGTTCAGGCACTGCGTCTGCACCGTGAAGCCCTGCACGGTGCCCGCCGGGTACGAGTCGCCGGCGCAGCCGTACATGCTGCCGTTGTAGTACTGCATGTTCAGCCACCAGAGCCGGCCGTTGTCCACGTACCTCTTGATGATCGGCAGGTACGAGCCCCAGATCGAGCCGTAGACCACACTGCCGCCGGTGACGTAGGCCGTCTCCGGCGCCATGGTCAGGCCGAAGTTCGACGGCATCCGGGCCAGCACGCCGTCGATGATCCGGATCAGGTTGGCCTGCGACGTGGACAGGGTGTTGATGTTGCCGCTGCCGGTCAGGCCGGTCTCGATGTCGATGTCGATGCCGTCGAAGTGGTAGGTCGTCAGGATCGGCACGATCGTCGCGATGAACCGGTCGGCGACCGCGGTGGAGCTCAGGTCGATGCCCGCGGCGGCCCCGCCGATCGACATCAGGATGGTGGCGCCGGCCGCTTTGGCCTGGCACATCTCGGCCGGGGTGGCCACCTTCACGCCGACGTCCATGCCGTTCTCCCAGAGGACCGTGCCGTCCGAGCGGATCACCGGGAACGCCGCGTTGATCACGTTGTAGCCGTGCTGGTTGAGCCGGCTGTCGGTGATCGGGATCCAGCCGAGTCCGGGGTGTACGCCGTTGGAGGCGCCGTCCCAGTTCTCCCAGTAACCCTGCAACACCTTGCCGGTGGGCCGCGACTTCACCGCGCACGTCCCACCGGTCGGAGGCGGCGTGGTGGGAGGTGGCGTGGTAGGTGGTGGCGTGGTGGGAGGCGGGGTCGTCGGCGGTGGAGTGGTGGGTGGCGGAGTGCTTCCCGAGCACGCGCCCAGGTCACGCCACAGCGACGGGGTGGCGGCCGGGTTCCAGCCGGCGCCGGGGTGCGCGGTGTGGGTGACCAGGGCCTGGTAGAGCCGGCCGCCGTAGGTGGTCTGGGCGCCCGCCTGGTAGGTGGTGCCCTCGGCCCAGGCCGGGGCGGTACAGGCGACCATCGGGACGGCGTTGGCCGAGGACACGGCCGCCATGCTGCTGGGGACGAAGGCGACGGCGGCCGTGACGGTCATCGCCGCCCCGACCGCCACTGCGAAGATCCGACGGCTTCCCATGGCTCACTCCCCAGGCTTCGGTGACCCCCGACCTCCACATATTGACGTCCGTGAAGGTTAATATCAAGGGTTGTTTACAGATTCGGGGAAGTCGGGGTGCGGGCTCGGCCACCCATCGGGCTCGACCGCAGGTGCGTAGGCGTCGGCGTCACGCCGTGCGGTAGTGACCGGTGAGCCGACCGAGCTTCATGGCCAGGTGCAGGCACAGCCGTTCGTTGCCGTCCTTGAGGTCGGTCCCGGCGAGCTGTTCCACCCGTTGCAGCCGGTAGTAGAGGGTGGTCCGGTGCAGTCGGAGCTTCTCGGCGGTCGCGTGCGCGTTACCCGCCAGGTCGAGGTAGGCCTCCAGGGTCTCCAGGAGCACCTGGTGGGCGTCGTCGCGCAGCAGTCGCTCCAGCCCGGGATGGACACCCCCGACGTCGAGGTGCTGACTGTCCAGTTGGGACAGCACCCGGTAGATGCCCAGCCCGGCCCAGGAGACCACCCGACCCAGCGCGGGCAGTTGCGTACCGACCCGGGCGGCCTGCGCGGCCTCCTGGTAGGACTCGATCGCGCTGGACAGCCCGGCACGAGGCTGGCCGATCCCGGTCACGGTCCGGTCCACGGAGGCCAGACCCCGGGTCGCGGTGCCCAACGCCTCGTTCAGGTGCCCGGCGGAGGCCTCCGGCGAGGGACGGCCGGCGACCCGGTCGCCGCAGACCAGCAGCACCCCGTGGTCGTGCCAGACGAGGTGCAGCGTCTCCCGCACTCCGATCCACCGGCGGGTGGTGACCAGAGCCTGTTCCAGGGCGATCCGGGCCACCTCGTCGGGTTGCCGCCCGCCGGCCGGCACGAGCTGCGCCACGAGCGCGAAGGTGGACCCGTCGGCGGCCACCACGCCCTCCTCCAGCAGCGCCCGCGCCGCGTGCTCGCGCGCCTGCCGGCTCTCCACGAGCAGAGTGCGGGTGGCCTCGGTCTCCCGCTGCGAGGCGAGCTCACCGAGCAGGTTCTCCCGGTACAGGGCCAGCGACAGGTCGGTGAAGGGGCCGGTCGCGGTGGCGATGTCGGCGTCGGTCATCGAACCATCCGCGTCGATGAACCAGACGAACCCGAGCAGCAGGTCGTCGTGCCGGATCGGCACGCAAACCCGCGCCAGCAGGTCCAGTTCGGCGCACGCGGGGGTGCGGATCGGCGCCTGCGCCGTGAGCACTCCCATGCCCCGGAACCAGGCGATCACCTCCGGCGTCGTCTGCCGGCGCAGGATCGACGTCCGGCGGACCTCGTCCATCGGGCCGTCGTGCTCGCTGTAGGCGACCACCCGCTGTCGCCGGTCCTCGATGAGGGCGGGTCGCCCCACCCTGGCGGCGACGGCGTCGACGATTCGCTGGAGCTCACCGTGCATGTAACTCCCATGGTTGCGCTGCGTGACAGGGCTCGCACGACCGCCAGTCCTTACCCTCCGGTGCGGGTGGGGCATCGCGCAAGGTCCACTGTCGAAGTCTCGACAAAAAGACGGGCGGCACCGCGACTGTTCCGGCATCTGTCCGAAGACCGGAGGCGACAGACGTTCCTAGGGTTCCGGTACGAACCGCACCAGCGGCGTTGCGCGCGGTGCGGGTGTGTTGCCGGGTGGTGCCGGCGCGGAGAGGGGATTTCCGAGTGGGAACTGGTAGGCCCTGGCGGGGCGTGCTGGTCGCCATCACCACGCCGTTTCGCGCCGACCTGTCGGTCGACTTCGACCAACTGCAGGAACACGTCCGTCGGCTCGCCGCCGAGGGGTGCCACGGGGTCGCGCCGTGCACGTCGTTGGGGGAGTACCGGGCCCTCTCCGACGACGAACGGGCCGCCGTGGTGCAGGCGACGGTGGAGGCCGCGCCGTCCGGCTGCGCGGTGGTGCCCGGCGTCGGCGGCTACGGCAGCAGGCAGGCCCGCCGCTGGGCGGAGCAGGCCGCCGAGGCCGGCGCCCACGGCGTGCTCGCGCGGCCACCCGACGGGCCCGCCGCCCGAGCCGCCGACGTGGTCGCCCACTACCGGGAGGTGGCGGCGGTCGGCCTGCCGGTGGTAGCCCACAACGAGCCGTACGACACCCGGTTGGACCTCACGCCGGACCTGCTGGCGACCGTCGCCGAGATCGACGGGATCGTCGCGGTCAGGGAGGTCACCGGCGACGTACGCAGGCTGCACCGCCTGCGGGACCTCTGCCCGCACGTCGACGTGCTGGTCGGCGCCGACGACGTGGTGCTCGAACTGGTGCTGTGCGGCGCCGCGGGATGGGTCGCCACCCTGCCCAACGCGCTGCCCCGCCAGGCGGTTCGGCTGTACGACCTGTGCGTCGCCGGTGACCTGGGCCGGGCGCTGCCGCTCTACGCCGAGTTGCATCCGATTCTCGGCTGGGCCTCCCGGCCCGAGTCCGTGCAGGCCGTCAAGTTCGCCATGGAGTGTGCCGGACGGTTCGGCGGGCGGTGCCGCCCACCGCGCGGACCCCTGTCCGGGTCTGCCGTCGACCGGGTGCGCCGGGACGTGCTGCGGGCTCTCGCGGCAACCGCCGAACCCGCTCCCGGCGGTCAGTCCGGCTGATCCGGCGGCAGGCGCCGGTCCTTCAGGTGTCGGAAGTCGCCGGCCCACCTGCCGACATCTGCACGGTGACCGGCACCGGCCCGCCCTCCTAGATTCGCTGCGCGGCCTGCTGACAGATGTTCCGCGAGACCCCCACCGGAACGCCGGCGCCGCGTTTCCCTCCGAGGAGAGGTGGTTCCGTGCACCGTGCTACCCCCAACCGAACCCGGCTGAGGCGGGCCGTGCTGGCCGCGGCCGTGGTGACCACGCTCGTCGCGACCGGGGCGGCGCAGGCCGCCGCGGCCCCGGCCAACCCGGCCGGCGGCACCGCGCCCTTCCAGGTCCTCGACCCGCAGGCCTGGCAGAACCCGGACACGATGACCTGGAACGACTACAAGGCCGTGCCCGGCAAGAACTGGGCGGACCCGAGCGTGTCGGGGTCGGTCCGCAACTTCAAGATCGCCCTGGTGGCGCTCGACTATCCCGACGAGACGTTCGCGGTCTCCCAGCGGGCCCGCTCGACGGTCTTCGGCAACCCCCAGTCCGTCGCGACGAACATCCCCCGGGCGGACGTGCCGAAGTTCTACCAGGACTTCCTGAACACCCCGAACACCCTCAACAAGGGCCACACCCTGCACGAGTACTGGATGCAGGACTCCAACGGCCGCTACGGCGTCGACCTCGCCGGGTTCGGGCCGTACCAGATGCCGGCCAAGTCCTACCAGTACGGGCTGGACAACGGGTTCAACCCGGGCGCCTGTCCGACCGGGGACGTGTGCGGCAAGAACATCCGCACCGACGGCCTGGGCGCCTGGAGGGCGGCCGTCGGCGAGGAGGTCGCCAACCAGTACGAGCTGGTGTTCATCCTCAGCGCCGGCCAGGACGAGTCGTCGACCTGGCAGGAGTTCGGGCAGATGATCTTCCAGAACAAGGAGGACGTGCCGGACGCCTGGGGCCCGCCGGATCCCACCATGCCGAACTGGGCGAAGACCCGCTACGTGGACTGGACCTCCTGGAAGGCGGCGGCGACACTGTGGCCGAACGCCGGTGGCGGCTCCTCGACGCAGGCGGAGAGCTCCGGCATGGGCGTCTACGCCCACGAGTTGACCCATCTGCTGGGCATCGGCGACAACTACAACAACCCGTACGGCGAGCCGCTGCGCAGGGCGTACACCGGGATCTGGAGCATGATGTCGCGCGGGACGTTCAACGGCCCGGGCGGTCCGCACACCCGCTGGCAGATCCCGCCCACGAACGGCGGCTCGATGGGCTCGCTGCACACGGTGCGGGACAAGCTCAAGATCGGCCTGCTCGGCGAGGAGCACGTGCTGCGGCTGTCCCGGGAGTCGCTGGCCTCCTCGGGCCTGGTGGTCGCGCAGGTCACGGCCCGGGCAGTCGACGCCGGCCCGAAGGGTCTTACCGGCGTGAACATCGCGCTGAACAAGGACCTGTCGCCGACGTGTGGTGTCACCACCGACCCGCTGTGCGACGGTGGCAGCTTCAACAACTACACCGTCGAGGTCGTCGACCGGATGGGCGCGGACTCCTTCACGCCGGACAGCGGTGTGCTGCTGAGCAAGACGAAGAACGCCGACAGCGCGCCCTTCCAGTGGGTGGTGGACGCCAACCCGCAGGACATCGACATGATCGATTTCTACCGGCCTGACGGCACCCCGCAGAAGATCACCATGGGTGACTACCGGCAGCTCTCCGACGCGCTGTTCCACGCCGGAGCGGACACCGGCAGCCAGTACGAGTACGTCGACGAGGCCAACCGACTGCACTTCTACGTCATCGACCTCAAGAGGGACTCGGCCGGCTCGCTGTCGTACACGGTGGCGGTGCGTTCGCTGGACGGCACCGGCGGGCCGAGCAGCCACGGCGTGACGCTGGGCAAGGGCGAGGTGACCGGTGGCGGCAAGCCGACCAACCGCGGAGTGACCTGCTCGTTCGAGCTGACCAACACCGGTTCCTACTCGGCCGGCGGGCAGCAGCACCCGGAGAACGTCACCGCGTACCTGAAGTCGGATGTGTACCGCCTGTCGGCGGAGGTGGCCGGCAAGGGCTGGCGGACCTGGCTGCCCAACCAGCTCGCCACCGCGCAGTTCGGCAAGGCCACCACGGTCAAGGTGTCGGTGGGCGCCACCGCCGCCGCCGCGGACACCGGGTTCGTGAAGCTCACCGCGACCTCGGAGAGCGACCCCACGAAGACGGTGACCAAGCAGTGCCGGGTCGAGAAGTCCTGACCGACGCCCGAGGTTGACCCCCGTTCCTGCCGGGTCCGCGGCGGCCCGCCGCGGACCCGGCAGGCCGGCGAGAGGAGGATGACGTGCGGCGAAGCACCATGACTCTGCTGCCCTTGCTGCTGGCCGGCGTGACCGGCTGCGGTGCCGTTGGCCCCGCCCAGGAGGCGGTCTCCCCGACGACCGTCCGCGTCCTGGTCCGCGACATCAACATCCGGGCCGCCGGCGTGGACTGCGCCGGCACCGGTCCCTACCAGCACTTCCACAACCGGGCGCCGTTCCGCGTGCTGGACCCGGACGGGGCGGCGCTGGCCAGCGGGCGGCTGTCGGCGGGGACTGCGGTGGCCGCCTTCGCCGAGGACCTGGGGGTCGAGCGCCTGCCCACCTACTGCGAGTTCGCCGTCGGGGTGCGCGTGCCACAGCGGGACTCCTACCGGCTCGAGGTGGACGGCCGGCCGGCGCTCGACCTGACGCCGGACAGCAGCGAGGGCCCGGCGCTGGTGGCGGTGGTCCCGTCATGAGGCGGGCACTCCTGCCGCTGGCGCTGGCGCTGGCGGTGGCGCTGCTGGGCGGATGCAGCACGCCCGAGCCCGAACCCACGCCGGCGCCCGCCGGAGGGGCGGCGGCACTGCCCGGGCCGACCCCCGCCGACCTGGCGCTGCGCCCGGCACCCGGCACCGCCCCGGCCGCCCCGGCGTTCACCGGCACGCTGACCGATGGCACACCGTTCGCCGCCGCCGAGCTGTGGGCGCAGCGCCCCGTCGTGCTCACCTTCTTCAGCTCCTGGTGCACCACCTGCGCCAGCCGCCAGGCCGCCCTCAGCGAGCTTGCCCGCAGTTATCGGGACCGGGTGGTCTTCGTCGGGGTGGCCGGCGCGGACCAGGCCGACGAGGTCCAGGACTACCTACGCGCTCACCGGGTGGAGTATCCGGTCGTGCTGGACGACCAGCAGACGATCTGGCGTTCGTACGCGGTGCGGGAGCCGCCGGCCGTCGTACTGGTGGCCAAGGGTGGCGCCCTGCTCCGCGGCTGGCCGGGTGGCCTGGACGCCCCGGCACTCGACCAGCGGCTGCGGGAGCTGGTGCTCGTCGGTCAGTCGTAGTCCCGTCGAACCACACCGGGCGAAGTTCCTACACGTGCAGATGGTGGCGCCGGCCACCGGCTCGTAGCGTACGCAGCCTCGGACACATCAAGGAGACTGCATGTCTACAGTGGGAACGCGCTGGCGCGCAGCCGTGGCCGTACTGTCCGCGACAGTGCTCGCCACCCTCGGCGCGGCGCCGCAGGCGCTGGCGGCGGACGACCCGCCGTCGATCGTCGTCCAGGACGGCGTCACCCAGCCGGTCTTCGGCTACGCCGACGCCATTCGGGAACGCCTCTTCATCGACTCCACCTTCGACAGTGACAACGACGGTCTGCGCGACATCATCGCGTTCGACCTGATGCGACCGGCGGCCACCGCGCAGGGGCTCAAGGCCCCCGTGGTGATGGACGCCAGCCCTTACTACTCGACGGTTTGCCGAGGCAACGAGTCCGAGTGCAAGGCGGACCTCGACGGCGACGGGCTGCTGGACAAGTGGCCGTTGTTCTACGACAACTACTTCGTGCCGCGCGGCTATGCGGTCATCCTGCTGGACATGGTCGGTACCAACAACTCCACCGGCTGTCCGACCACCAACGCCAACCAGGACAACCTGAGCGCCAAGCAGGCCATCAACTGGCTCAACGGCCGGGCCACCGCCCGTAACGCCGCCGGTGAGATCGTCAAGGCGGACTGGCACAACGGCAAGACCGGGATGATCGGCAAGTCGTACGACGGCTCACTGGCCATGGCCACGGCGGTGACCGGCGTGAAGGGCCTGACCACGGTCGTGCCCATCAGCGGACCGACCGAGTACTACGACTACGTGCGCAGCAACGGCGTGATCACCCGCGGCAACAGCTACGTTTCGTCGCTGGCCAACACGGTCACCAACCCCGAGCGCCGGGACTACTGCAAACCGGTGCGCGACGCGATAGGCGCCGCCGACGGCGACGAGCACGGCGACTACACGGCCTTCTGGAACGAGCGCAGCTACGTCAAGAAGGTCCCCAACGTCACCGCCAGCGTGCTGCTCTACCACGGCCTCAACGACGACAACGTCCGGCCGGACCACTTCAGCAAGTTCTGGTACGCCCTGGCGGAGAACAACGTGCCGCGCAAGCTGTGGCTGTCGCAGGAGGGCCACGTCGACCCGTTCGACTCGCGCCGCGCGGTGTGGGTGTCGACGCTGCACCGGTGGTTCGACTTCTGGCTGCAGGGCGTCGCCAACGGCATCATGGACGAGCCGCGGGTGGACCTGGAGCGCTCCGCCGACGTGTGGGAGACCCACGCCGACTGGCCCATCCCCGGCAAGGCCGACACCGAGGTGTTCCTCCAGCCCGGCACCACCGGGGCTGGCGGTCTCGGGCTGGTGCCCACCGCGAAGCCGGCGACCGGGGCGTTCCAGGACAGTCGTACGCAGAGCCAGAACACCATGATCCTCAACCCGGACGTGGTGCAACCCAACAGGCTCGCCTTCCTGTCCGCGCCACTGACCGCGCCGCTGCACATCTCCGGCACCCCCACTGTGCAACTGCGGGCCTCCGCCGACCAGACCGACACCAACCTCGGTGCGATCCTGGTCGACTACGGCACCGACGAGCGGGTCGCACACCGGGCCTCCGGCGAGGGCATCATCACCCTGACCACGGAGGACTGCTGGGGCCAGAGCAGCCCGACGGACGACGGCTGCTACAAGCAGACCACGAAGCGGGTGGCCACGGCCGACAACGAGCTGGTCACCAAGGGCATCATGGACGCCCAGAACCGACAGTCGATCCGCGTCGGCGTGCCGCTGGTGCCGGGGGAGTCGTACAACTTCAGCTTCCCGCTGTTGCCGGAGGACTACGTCTTCAAGCCGGGCCACCGGATCGGCGTGATCATCGTGGCCAGCTACCCGCAGTACTCCAGCCAGGCGGACACCACCGCCGCGAACCTGCAGGTCTCGCTCAAGAGCAGCAACATCGTGCTACCCGTGGTCGGCGGCACCGCCGCCGCGCACGCCGCCGGCCTCTGACCGGCTGATCGGGGACGGCCGCCCGAGAGCGGCCGTCCCCACGGGTGTTGCGGATGGCTCCGAGGGTCAGCGGGTCGCCACCCCGGCGGTCGGGGTCGGCTGGACCCGCTCGAACCGCACCTTGCTCAGCCAACCCGGGAGGTCGCTGAGCACGTACAGCTCGCCGCTCACATCGGCGCCGAACGCCGTCGGCTGGGTGGGGAAGGTGCCGATCTCAGCGGACTCGTAGCCACCCGTGGACTTGGGACGGATGGCGAACGCGCGGGTCGAGCAGTAGTCGCTCGCGATGTAGGTCCCCCGGGCCTCCGGGGTGACCGACCCCCGGTACACCAGGCCGCCGATCACGGAGCAGTTCTCCGTCATGTAGTGGTCGTACTCGACGATCGGGTCGGTGAGCCGCACGCCCGGCCGGCACTGCGTCTCGTCGAAGACCGGCGTGCCCTCTCGGCAGGACCAGCCGAGGTTCGCGCCACGCTGCGACGGGCGGATGTGGTTGATCTCCTCGATCAGGCCCTGGCCGACGTCACCGATCCACAGCGAGTTGTCGACCGGGTCGATGGAGAACTTCCACGGGTTGCGCAGCCCGTAGACCCAGATCTCAGGCCGCGCGCCCGGCGTGCGGACGAACGGGTTGTCGAAGGGCACGCAGTACGGCTTGCCCCCGCAGCTGCGGTTGACGTCGATCCGCAGGATCTTGCCGAGCAGGGTGCCGAGGTTCTGGCCGCTCTTGAACGGGTCGTTCGCGTGGCCGCCGTCGCCGAGGGACCAGTAGAGGTAGCCGTCGCGGCCGAACGCCACCTGTCCGCCGTTGTGGTTGCCGTACTCGGCGTGCTCCTGGGTGAGCAGCACCTGCACCCGATCGGGGGCACCGATGGGCACTCGTGCCAGGGTCAGCGCACCGGCCGGCAGGCTCGTGTAGGCCACGTAGAGGATGCCGGTCCGCGCGAAGTTCGGCGCAGGCGTGATGCCGAGCAGGCCGCGCTCGTTGTCCGACGCGTCGATCCGGGCGGTCAGGTCGAGCACCGGCTCGGCCGCCAGGCCGGTGTCGGGGTGGTACGCGCGGACGGTGCCGCCTTTCTCCGCGATCAGCATCCGGCCGTCCGGCAGCCCGGTGATCGCGACCGGACGCTGCAGGCCGAACGCCACCCGTTCGGACACCACGGTCAGCTCAGCGAGTGGCGTCGCACGGGTGTGGGATGGGCCGGCCGCAGCGCTGCCGGTCACCGACACCGGTGGCAACACGAGCGCGGACAGGGTGAGGATGAGCAGCCCGGCCAGGGTGGCCGGGCGACGACGTCGTCGCGACATGTTCAGCTCCTCGAGCAGGTGGGTGGTGGACGCGGTCTGGGAGCGTTCCCACGCTACATCGAATCAAGTCAATATCCAACTCGTCCGTCGCCCACGTGCACGGCTTCGTCGGTGGAGACGAGGTGGAGCAGCGGCGCGCCCGCGAATGCGGCGGCCCGCTCACAGAGCCGGCGGCGATGGCAGGCCCCCGCGTCCCTCGACATCCGGAGACGTTGCTAGTGCCGCGGGAGTATCAGCTGCCCGAGTTCCTGGGTGCACCGGGTGAGCGCGACGTAGAGGCCGTTCCAACCGCGCGGCTCGGCGGCGATGCCGTGGGGGTCGATCAGTAGCGTCGCGTCCCATTCCAATCCCTTGGACTGGGCCGCGGTGAGCACTGGTACATCAGTCAGCACGGTCAGGAGTTCGGTGACGCGGTCGGCGGGGGCGACGACGCCGACCGTGCCGCCCTGCCAGCGTTGCCGCAGCTGTCGCACAGCTTTGGTGGCGGCGTCGGCAAGCTCGGCGGATGTGACCGTGAGCTCCCAGGGGGTGATGCCCGAGGAACGTACCGCCCGTGGCGGCGTGTTGTGGCTGCCAGCCTTCTTCAGGACCGGTCCGGTGAGTTCCATGACCTCACGCGGGGTCCGATAGCAGATGGTCAGTTCCGCGGCGGTCCAGCGGTCTCCGAAAGCAGCCTGCACCGCCTGTGCCCAGCTGGTGTGCCGGTGCGCTGCCTCGGCCTGGTCGATGTCGCCGACCGCGGTGATGGATCGACTGGGGCAGCGCCGTAGGACCATCTGCCACTGCATCTCGGACAGCTCCTGCGCCTCGTCGATGACGACGTGGCCGTACACCCAGCCGCGCTGTCGGCGAGCGCGGTCGGCGACGAACTCGCCCTGTGGTTGCGGGGCGTCGACCTCGCCGAGAAGGTCGGCGAGGGCGTCGAGCAGGGGAATGTCGCTCGATGCCCACGGCGCCGGCTCGGCCGAGACAGCGGTGATCTGCTCCGGGGACAGTTGCGGTGCGAACCGGGCCAGCAGGGTGCGGTCGGTCAGGAAATCGTGCAGCAGGGTCTCGGCGTCGAGGGTGGGCCACCATGCCTCGATGTACCGGGCGATGGTGGCGTTCCCGGCGATACGGTCACGGAGGTGTTCGACCTCCTCCTCGGAGAGCAATCCGTCGATATCGCTGCCAGTGGACGTCCGGCCGGAGTGGTGGTCATTCCGCATGTCCTTGTCGACGCGGGCGAGGATGTCCTCGAAACCCTCCTCCATCGCGTTCATCAGCGCCTCGCGCTGCTCGACGACGACTTCGGCAAGAAGGTGGTGCAACTGCTCGGCGAACGCCGCGCGGGCGCGGTGGTACGCGCGTCCCTGCACCGCCGAGGCGAGGGCCTGCGCCACTGTCTCGGCTGTGATGACGTAGAACTCGCCCTCCCAGCGCAACTTCAGCTCGCGGGCCCGGGGGAGCAACGACATGACGTAGCGCTCAAGGGCGAGTTGCCAGAGGGCGCGGCCCTTGATCTCGGCGAGCAACCGGCTCTCGTCGCGGCCCACCCGGATCCCGCGCAGCAGGGTGTCGCAGGTCGCCGAGACGACGGCGGTCTCACCGAGCGCGGGTAGCACCTGGGCGATGTACTGGAGGAACCGCGGCGAGGGCCCGAGGACCAGGACCGCTTGGTCGGCCATCTTCCGGTGGGTGAACAGCAGGTACGCGACGCGGTGCAGAGCAACAACTGTCTTACCGGTGCCGGGACCGCCCTGAACGATCAGCGGACCGGTCGCCTCGGCCCGGACGATCTCGTCCTGTTCGCGTTGCAGCGTGGAAATCGCCGTCGACATGCGGCCGGTGCGCCGCTGGCCGAGGGCGGCAAGTAACGCGCCCTCACCGACGAGTTCCCCCGTCATCGTCCCGTCCAACGGCTCGTCGTCCACGCCGACGACGGTCGATCCCCTCGTGCGGATGTGCCGGCGACGGGCCTGACCTTGCGGGTCGACAGCGGTCGCGGTGTAGAACGGCCGAGCCGCGGGAGCGCGCCAGTCGAGCAGCAGTGGGTCACTGTCCTCGCTGTCGTCGCGGAGACCGACCCGGCCCACGTGTCGCACGGTGCCGTCAAGACCGTCGAGGCGGCCGAAGACCAGCCCTTCCCGTGCGCGCCGCAGCTCGTCGTACTGCTGGCGGAGCATGCGCTGCCGCGCCCGTTCCAACGCGTCCAGGGCCTCGGCGGAAAGCTCGGCCTGTAGGTGGTCGGCCAGTCTGTCGCGCCGTGCCGTGGCCACGTCGAGAAACGCCTGCTCCTCAGCGACCGCAGTTCTGTGCGCGACGCCTTCTGCGGTAGAGGTCGGTGGTTCGCCGACCGGTGTCACTCCGCTGACCCCAGCATTGCCGTTGTTCAGGGCAGACTCCCGGCGCATTCGCAAGTCCTTGCATTCGTGTCCTCCCGGCCCGGATGAGCCGCAGCGCATTCGGCGGCAAGCATAGAAGTGGTTTCCCTCGCCGGCCAGGAACTCCGCCGACAGAGATCGGAATCTCAATTCCTTGCGGTTCCGTGTCGCTTGTGGCCGCAATCAATCGCTATTTTCTTATTGACAGGGCGGTCCTTATCTGATCTGCGAGCGAGGGTTGGAGGGGCGGCGGTGAGCCTGCTTCATCCCGGGCGGCTGAAGCGACCTCCGGCGGTTACCGCTGGTGGAGCATCGGTGTTCTCGGGACGTCCTCGGCCGAGTCGTTCCATTAGTGTCGGCGGTATGACGTCAGCCCCTGCCACCAGTGCCTTCGACTCGCTGCGTCACGATGCTGTGCGCGACCACGAGACGCTGCGCCGGGCCTACGAACTCCCCAGCGACGTGGCCGTGCGCAAGCAGATGACCGAGCTCACCGAGCAGACCCGGCGGTTGATCGGCTGCTCGTCGCTGGTCCTGGTCGCCAGCGTGGACGCCGAGGGCAACTGTGACGTCTCCCCGCGTGGTGGCCCCGCCGGGTTCGTCGCCGTCCTGGACGCACGGACGGTGGTGATACCGGACGCGACCGGCAACAAGCGTCTGGACAGCCTGCAGAACGTCGTGACCACCGGGCGGGCCGGGCTGCTGTTCATCATCCCGGGGCGCACCACGACGCTCAGGGTGAACGGCCGGGCCTGCGTATCCACTCGTCCCGACCTGCTGTCGCAGCTCACCGCCGTGGGCAAGCCACCGGCCAGCGCGTTGGTGGTGGGGATCGAGGAGGTCTACCCGCACTGCCCCAAGGCGCTGCTGCGCGGTGGGGCCTGGAAGCCGGAGCAGTGGCTGCCGGCGGACGCCCAGCCGACCTCCGCCGAGGTGACGTTGGCTCAGCTGCGCATGCCGGAACTGACGATCGCCGACATCGAGCAGTCGGAGGCCGACTCGCTCAAGTACCGGTACGAGTGAAGGTCAGCCAGGCGGCACGTACCCGGTCGTGCAAGGTCGGGGTATTCATCCAGGAGGTGTTCGACGTAGGTCCGGGTCAGCGGCAGTAGCGTGAACATGCGGACCCGCAGATCGATCAGCGACAGCTGGATGAGGGCAGCGGTCTGGTCTGTGAGTCGGACAGCCTGTGCCGTTCAGGAGATCGGCCCGAACTCGGTCGGGTCGCCCCACACCTGGCCGCCAGTGGGGGTGCCGGGGTAGACCCAGACCTGTCCCGTCGCCGCGTCGCCCGCGACCAGGTCGTCGTAGCCGTCCTGATCGAAGCGGAGGGAGGCGAGCTCGTTCCGGCCCGCCCAGCCCCCGCCGAAGACCTCGACCCTGCTGGCGAAGGAGCCGCCTCCAGCGGCGCCGGGGAAGAGCCACACCTTCCCGGTGGCCTTCTCCACGGCCATCAGGTCGTCGTACGCGTCCCGGTTGAACCGGCCACGCACCACCGCGCCGAGGGCGTTCCAGTCGCCGGAGTCGATGATGCTGCTCGCACCCCAACTGCTGCCGGCAGCGGTGCCCGGGTAGAGGCGCAGCTTCCCGGTGGTCTTCTCCACGGCCACCACGTCGTCGTACGCGTCGGCGTTGAAGCGGCCCGCGGTCAGCCGCTCCAGGCCCAGCCAGTTGAAGCCGACCGGCGTCGTGCCACGACTGCCCCAGAAGGTGCCGGCCGCCGTGCCCGGGTAGAGCCACAGGCTGCCCGTGCTCACCTCCATGGCGAGCAGGTCGTCGTAGTCGTCCCGGTTGAACCGGCCGACCGTGAGATCCCGGTAGCCGTTCCAGCCCGAGCCGACGGCGATTCGAGCGCCCCAGGTGCCTGCGGCGGTGCCCGGGTACAGCCAGAGCCGCCCGGTGCCCTTCTCGACACCGATCAGGTCGGCGTACTCGTCGCGGTTGAACTCGCCGGTCACCGACTCCAGCAGACCATGCGGCTGCAGGACGGGAACCCGGCCGACGGGTTGGACACGGGCGCCGAGCGTGCCGCCTGCGGCGGTGCCCGGGTACAGCCAGACCTGGTCACTCTCGACGGCGAGTAGGTCGTCGTAGCCGTCCGGGTTGAGCTTGCCGGCCGCGAGCGCGGTCAGCCCCTTGCCTCCGGTCTGAATGGTGGCCAGCTGTCCCCAGGCCGATCCACCGGTCGCGGTGCCCGGGTACATGTGGATGTCGCCGCTGCTCTTGTCCAGCGCCAGGAGGTCGTCGTAGTTGTCGCGGTTGAAACGCCCCGCGACCAGCTCGCGCTTTGTCGTCCACCCGCTGAAACCGATCTCCGTCAGCTCGCCCCACAGGGTGCCGCCGGCCGACGTGCCGGGGAACATGAGCAACTTGCCGGTGGAGAGTTGGATGCCCGCCAGGTCCTCATAGGCGTCCCTGTTGAACCGGCCGACGACCAGGTCGGTCAGGTCCTGCCAGTTGGTGCCGGCCACCAGGCGGTCTCCGAAGTCACTGCCGCCTGCGGTGCCCGGGAAGAGCCACAAGGTGTTGGTGGAGATTTCGACGCCCAGCAGATCGTCGTATGCGTCCCCGTCGAACTGGCCGGCGACGAGGTCCCGGTAGCCGCTCCAGTTGGTCTCCGGCTCGATCTGGACACGCTCGCCCCAGACCCGGTCCGTCGACGTGCCGGGATAGAGCCAGAGCTTGCCGGTGCCCGGCTCGGCAGCTACCAGGTCGTCGCGTCCGTCGCGGGTGAACTCTCCTGCGATGGTGTTGGACAGCGCGTAGGGCTGAAGGTGGAGGGTCTGCCGGAACCATTCGCCCAGGTCGTCGAGCCGGGTCTGGGTGACGCCGGTGCGGGTCTCGGTCTCGCCGAGGCAACCGTGTTGCCAGCTCGAGTTGTTGATCGCCACCAGTTCGATGTCGGCGCCTGACTCGCGGAAGGCCGGACCGCCCGCGTCGCCCTTGCAGACCGTGGCCGCGGCGGAGGTGCCGGTGACGTCCACGGTCGTCGCGCCTACCGCGCCGACGGTGAAGGTGGCGGTGTGCAGCCGATCGGGTGTCCACTCGGTCGCGGTGCGGCCGAAGCCGGTGACCCGCAGCGTTTCCGCCGATGTGGGCGGTGTGCCAGACCAGCGAACCGGCGTGACGTCGGTGACCGGCGCGGACAGTTCCGCGAGCAGGACGTTGCGGGTCGGGTGCGGAACCAGGGTGGTGACCGCCAGACGATGCCCTGCGGCGCCAGCGAGGTTCGTCCGACCCACCACGGCGCTCGTGGGGCGGCTCGGCGCACCCTCGGCGACCGGCGCTGTTCCGTCGGTGAAGCAGGTCTTCGCGGTGACGATCCACCGGCTGGCGACGAGAGCACCGGTGCAGCTGTGCAGGCTCCCGAACGTCACCTTGGCGGTGAACGGATAGCCGCCGTCCGGAACATCCTGGCCGCCCGAGACTGCGGATGCGCCACTGCCGGCGAGCACCCCTGCGGCCAGCCCAGCCGCCGCCAAGATGCCGCCCCAGGTGCGTGCAGGCCTACTGAACAAGATGATCCCCCGTCATCCAGATGGCCGACCCGACGTCGGGCTGGTGGTCGAAGGCTATCCATGTCTGCAGGGTGGGCGAGACCCGTGAGAATAAGTCGGGCGAATCGCCGGGCGTCGGTCGCCGCGGTCCGGAACGAGGGCTAAGCCGTGAAGTTCACCCCTCGCTGGGGCTACGACGCGGCTGACCGCACGTGCTCACGAGCGAGAACACGATGAAGGCGGGACTGGCGGACAGTCGTTCCGCGACATCCGGGTAGCGATCGCGCATCTGTGCTGTCGGTCGTGGTTCGTGCACCCGCTCGATGAGGAAACCACCCGCGCGGAACTCGTCACACGTGACGTCCAGCGGTTGACGCCAGTAGGCCACGTCCCACCCCTTGTTCCAGCGTTCCTGCACCCTCTCCACGGTGAAGTAGCTCCCGCCCAGACGGCGCCAGTCGTCCATGGGGTGATGTGTGGACACGACGAGCCGGCCGCCTGGCCGCAGCAGACGGGCGATCTCCCGCAGAGCACCGACCCGATCGTCGACGTGAGGCAGCACCAACGGCATCACGGCCACGTCGAACTCCCCATCGGTGGCCCACGACATCGGGGTGTTGAGATCGTGATGACGGAACTCGACCGGCCCGCGAACCCGCTCACCTGCCAACCGCACCATCGCGGCGCTGGCATCGACGCCGACGACCCGACGGGCGCCCTGGGCCACCAGACTCTCGGCATACAGCCCCGGCCCGCAGCCCACGTCGAGCACCGCGAGGTCACGCACGGAGCCCAGGACGGCCAGCACCGCGGGCCGATCGTAATAGGCGTTGTACGCGCCATCACGGGCGTGCTCGAGGAACTCCTCGGCGAAGGCGTCGTACATGCTGACGTCCGACTGCGAATTCTCCCTCACCGAGCCATGCCTACCAGCGCTGGTGCCGCTTGTCGCTCGCGCAGGGCAGCTGGGCCCACGCTACGGTCCGACCTACCGGCGGCGTCGGGCGTCGGCCTCGGTGTCGAGCAGGTCGTTGAGGGTCAGCGCCGAGTTGATCAGCGAGAGGTGGCTGAAGGCCTGGGGGTAGTTGCCGATCTGCTCGCCGGTCGACGCGATCTCCTCGGCGTACAGGCCCAGGTGGTTGCTGAAGGTGAACATCTTCTCGAACGTGAGTCGGGCGTCGTCGAGGCGGCCGGAACGGGCCAGCGCCTCGACGTACCAGAAGGTGCACATGTTGAAGGTGCCCTCGTGGCCGGGGAGACCGTCGGGGGAGTGGACCGGGTCGTACCGGTGGACCAGGCTGTCGGAGACGAGTTCGCGCTCGATCGCGGCCAACGTGGACTGCCACAGTGGGTCGCTCGGCGTGACGAAACCGACCGCCGGCATGGCGAGCAACGCCGCGTCCAGCACGCTCTCGTCGTACGCCTGCACGAAGGTGCCGCGACCCCTGTCGTACCCGCGTTCCATGACCTGGTTGTAGATGCGGTTGCGTTGCTCGGTCCAGCTGGTGGTGTCTCCGGGTCGGCCGGTCCGAGTAGCCAGGCGGACCGCCCGGTCCAGCGCGACCCAGGACATCACCCGACCAAAGGTGTAGTTGCGGGGGTGGTGGCGGCTCTCCCAGATGCCGGCGTCGGCCCGGTCCCAGTGGTGGCAGAGCCAGTCGACAAGCCGGACGGTGCTCTTCCACACCTGGTGTGAGACGCGGATGCCCTGCTCGTCGGCGAGGTGCATGGCGTAGAGCGCCTCGCCGTGGATGTCGAGCTGGAGTTGGTCGGCGGCGCCGTTGCCGATGCGCACAGGCCGTGAGCCGCGGTAGCCCTCCAGGTGATCGAGGGTCTCCTCGTGCAGGTCGGACGAGCCGTCCACCCGGTACATGATCTTCAGGGGGTCCTGGAGGTCGCCGGCTTCGCGGATCCGCTCGTCCAGCCAGTCCATGTACCGGCTGACCTCCTCGGTGAAGCCGAGGCCGAGCAGCGCGTGCACCGAGAACGACGTGTCGCGCACCCACGTGTAGCGGTAGTCCCAGTTGCGGGTTCCGCCCACCAGTTCGGGCAGCGCGGCGGTGGGTGCGGCGATCATCGCGCCGGTCGGGGCGTACGTCATGAGCTTCAACGTGATGGCGGAGCGCTCGACCATCTCCCGCCAACGGCCGGTGTAGCGCGAGCGTTCGAGCCAGCGTCGCCAGTAGTCCCGGGTCCACTCGAACATGGCCTGGACCTCTTCCGGCGCGAAGATCCGCGGCTCGGCGCCGGCCGTCTCCAGCACCACGCCCCCGGTGTCGCCCTGGTGCAGGGTGCCGTACGCGACCAGGTCGCCGTCATCGAGACGGATGTCGCCGCGTTCGGAGATCAGCTGCCGGACCGGGTCGATCGGGTTGAACGTCAGGCTCGCCGACCGGCTGCGGAAGACGTAACCGTTGCGGTGGGTCTCCAACTGGTGCTCTTCGCGGGCGTAGTCGAACCGGGGCCGGCACTCGACCTTGAAGCGCATGCTGCCGCGGACCATGGTGACGAGGCGGACCAGGCGGTGCGCGTCGGTGGCCCGCTCGCCGGTGACCGGCATGAAGTCCATCACCTCCGCCACGCCGTCCGCGCTGATGAACCGGGTGATCAGGATGGGTGTGCCGGGAAGGTAGAGCTGCTTGGTGACGTACCGAACGTCGCACGGCGCGATCCGGAAGTAGCCGCCCTTGTCCTTGTCGAGCAGCGCGGCGAAGATGCTCGGCGAGTCGAAGCGCGGCGCGCAGAACCAGTCGACCGTCCCGTCACAGGTCACCAGCGCGGCGGTCTGCAGGTCGCCGATGAGCCCGTGATCCTCGATCGCCGGATAGCTGTCCACGTCTCTCCCCGGTTCGGCGGCGTCCTGCGCATCGAACCTAGGGGAGAAGTTGTCGGGTTAGGTGTGTTTCACGTTCCGCCACCCTGTCGCGTACCCCGACGGGTCTCGACCTCCTCCCGACCAGGCCCGCTCGTCGGTCCGGCTGCTCAACTGGGTGAAAGACGCGGTTGCTCGCGGTAACGACCTCGGCAAAACATCAGGAATGGTATCAATTCTCGGACGATGAACGAAGCTGGCAGGATCGGGCGGCCGTATGTCAACGAAGGCGGCAGCGCTGCTTCGTAAGCCAGGGCAACCGGAGCGGCCGAACCTCCTGGAGCTCTTCTTCGACCTGGTGTTCGTCTTCGCCCTGAACCGGGTCTCCCACCGGCTGGTGGAGGATTTCACCGAACGGCGGACGGTCCTCGCCGACGCCGGCGAGACGCTGCTGTTGCTGCTGGCGTTCCTCATTCTCTGGTTCGTCACGGCGTGGGTCACCGATATCTACGACCTGCAGACGCCGCAGGTTCAGGGGATGGTCTACGCGGCCATGCTCGGTGCCATGACGATGGCGGTCGCGGTGCCCCGGGCGTTCGGCGACGGGAGCCTGGCGTTCGCCGGCGCGTACGTCGCGGTCCACATCGTCCGCGGCCTCATCTTCGTGCCGGCGCTGCGCGGTCACGAAGCGCAACGCCGCGCCGCCGGGGTGCTCCTCTGGTTCTCGCTGTCCGGCGTGCCGTGGATCGCTGGCGCGATCCTGCCGGACCCGGCGCGCGGCCTGCTGTGGGCGCTCGCGATCGCCATCGACGGCACCGCACTTCTGCTCTTCTACCCCGCGCCGTGGACCCTGCGTACACCACAACAGTGGCCCGTGTCCGCCGAGTACATCTCCGAACGCTACCGGCAGTTCTTCATCATCGCGCTCGGAGAACTCATTCTGACGACCGGATCGGCCTACAGCGACTCCTCGTCCCGGGATGGTGGAGCCGCTGCGGCCTTCGCGGTCTCGTTCGTCACCACGGTGCTGCTGTTCCGCGTCTATGTCTTCAAGGCGGGCCAGCTGTTGCCCGAGGCGCTCGCCGCCGCCCGGGAACCATCCCAACTCATCCGGGAGGCGTTCATCGCGCACGTCCTCATGGTCACGGGCATCGTCGCGGTAGCCGTCGGCTACGAAATCGTGATCAGACACCCGTTCGGGCACACCGAGGCAGCCTGGACGGTCGCCATCCTCGGCGGGCCGGTCCTGTTCCTGATCGGGCGTGCTCTGGCGGAGCACACGGTGTTCGCCCGGGTCTCCCGTTCCCGGCTGATCGGCGCACTCGTGCTCGCCGGGATCGCGCCCGCCATGATCTTCGTGCCGCCGCTGGCCGTGGCCGTCGCCGCAGTTCTTGTTCTGGCCGGCATCACCTTCTCCGACATGATGCGCGCCAGAGGCAAACCCCCCGAGCAGCCGTCCGTACCCCACTGACAACAGTGAGGTGGGGCGCGGGGCACGGTTGGTGGTTGCACCCGAGGAGGCAACGCAAGGCGGGGTCGCGCGACCAGCGTCATCGGGCAGCTGGCGGCGCGGTGCTGCCACGGACGACGAGGGTGGTGCCGAGTTCGTACCGTTCCTGCGCCAGGCGACCGCCGTCGACCAGGGCCAGGGCGAGCCGAGCGGCCGTGGCGCCGATCTCGCCGAAGGGCTGTCGGATGGTGGTCAGGGGCGGGGACAGCCAGGCCGCCTGATCGACGTCGTCGAATCCCACGACGCTGAGGTCCTCCGGGATCCGCAGGCTGCACTTCTTCGCCGCGGTGTAGACGCCCAGTGCCTGCAGGTCGTTGCCGCAGACGACCGCGGTCGGCGGTGCGTCCTGGGTGAACAACTCGGTGCCGAGTTCGTGGCCGTCGTCGAAGCTGAAGATGCCGCGTCGCTCGAGGGTCTCGTCGAACGGAACGTCGGCGTAGTCCAGAGCGGCGCGGAAGCCGTCCAGGCGAGCCCGCGCGGACAGGTCGTTGACCGGCCCGGTGATCACACCGATCCGCCGGTGGCCGAGGTCGAGAAGGTGCCGGGTGGCGGCGAGTGCGCCACTCCAGTTGTTGGCCCCGACGGCCGGCGTGGGGGACAGGTCACCGGTCGGATCGATGGCGACCAGCGGTATGCCGCCCGCGGCGAACCGCTTACCGTCATCGGCGGTGATGAGGGAGAACGCGGTGATGACGGCGGCCGGCTGGCGCAGGAGCAACGGCTCCACCCACGGTTGGCCTGCCAGTATGCGTCGTCGGACATCGCTGAAGCCGACCGTGTAGTCCCTCGGGCCGGCGACCTCCTGCACACCGCGCATGATCTCCATGGCGATCGAGGGCAGCATCTGGTGAAAGACCACCTCGATGCAGCGAGCCGCACCGCTGGTCTGCCGTCGGCGGTAACCGTGGTCGCGCAGCAGCGCCTCCACTCGTTGCCGGGTCTGCTCGCCCACGCCACCACGGCCGTTGAGAACCTTGGAGACCGTCGGCGGGGAGACCCCGGCCAGCTCGGCGATCGTGGCGATGGGCAGGTCACCGCGCCAAGGCTTGCGGGAGTAGCGCCCCTGACCTTCCTCGATCACGAGCGAAATTCTACGGGTGGTCCATGGCCTGCTCAGCCAACTGGTAGGCCGCAGCGGCGTACCAGCCGACCTGTTGAAATGTTCACGACAACATTTCGCGCTCCAAGCGTCCCGACGTCCACCCGTGGATTGTCGGGGCGCCCAGGGTCGGGCGGGCGTTGCGTCGGTGCCGGGCTGGCCCACATCTGAACTGGTCAATTGGTTGAGCGCCGCCGTCGGCGGGCTGCTCGTTCTCGCACCGCAGGTGTCGGAGCGAGCGGACTTCGGCCTGCTGACCGTACTGCGGTTGCAGGACAAACTTTCGCGAAACCTGTCGGCGCATCTTGACGAGCGGTATATGAATCCACGAAAGTCGATGTGGGCAAGGTGGCGCTCCGGCTGGGAGCACGGGCGCCGCCGAGACATCGACGATTTCAGCGCCGGGTGCGACGGGCCGCCCCTGTTAGCGCTAACGATGATTTTCGCAACGGACCTGACCAGGGTTTCGGTTCGCCCACGTGATCGATCGACCACTGCCGGGCCCCGTCGTGACCGTCGCGGTCCCTACCGGCACCTCGCCGGCGACGTTCGGGTTCACCGCCAACGGCAGCGCGACGACACCTTCCCTCACCTGTAACCGCCTCTGATCCGGGCGGCTCCCAACACCCAGGAGAATGTCGATGAGAAGACCGAGAAAGACCAGCCTGGCACTGACGTCGGCGGGTGCCGTCCTGTTGGCATCGACCGCGGTGGCCACGGCTGTGCCAGCCGGTGCCGCAGCCGCCGGTTGTTCGGTGGACTACGGTGTGTCGTCGCAGTGGCAGGGCGGCTTCGGGGCCAACGTGACCATCACCAACCTCGGTGACGCGGTGTCGAGTTGGACGTTGACCTGGTCCTACGGCGCCGGCCAGACGGTGACGCAGGCGTGGAACGCGACGGTGACCCAGAGCGGTGCGGCGGTGACCGCGAGGAACGTCAGTTACAACGGGGGCATCCCGACCAACGGCACGGCCTCGTTCGGTTTCAACGGCTCGTGGACCGGCAGCAACCCCGCTCCGACCAGCTTCGCGTTGAACGGGGTGGCCTGCACCGGAGGGACGACGCCGACCACGCCTCCGCCGACCACACCGCCCCCGACGACTCCGCCTCCGAACGGGCCGGCGGACATCACGGTGAACAGCGCGACCAGGTACCAGACCGTCGACGGGTTCGGGGCGGCGCAGTCGATCTGGGGTAGCGCGTGGTCGACGGCCGAGACGCAGACGTTGGTCGGGATGGGCGCCAACCAGTTGGGGTTGTCCATCGTGCGGACAGGTCTCTCGCCGGTGTCGAGCGAGTGGGCGACGCACGTGAACTCGTTGAAGGCGGCGAAGTCCGCTGGATCGAACGTGAAGATCCTCGCCTCGCCGTGGACCGCACCGGCGGCGTGGAAGACCAACAACAGCCGGGTCAACGGCGGGAAGCTGAGGACCGACTACTACGACGACTACGCCAACCACCTGAACAGCTACGTCCAGTACATGCGTGGCCAGGGTGTGACCATCGACGTGACCTCGGTGCAGAACGAGCCGGACTGGCACCCGGACTACGACTCGATGGACTGGAGCGGCACCGAGCTGCGCACCTTCGTCCGCGACCAGGGCGCCAGGGTGCAGAACACCAAGCTGATGGTCGCCGAGGCGGTGAACCTGAACTACAACTTCACCGATCCGACCCTCAACGACGCGACCGCCCGCAACAACATCGGCTACATCGGCGGGCACCTGTACGGCACCGAGGAATCCGGCCGGCTGCGGCCGTACTCCCTGGCCGAGCAGCACAACAAGCCGGTCTGGATGACCGAGTGGAACCTGCACGCCGCCGACGGCGGCGGCTCCAACATCTGGGGCAACCCCGCCAACGCGGCGGTCTGGAACGAGACCCTCGACGACATCATGCGCACCGTGCACAAGTCGATGGAGGCCAACTGGAACGCCTACATCTGGTGGTACGGCAAGCGCTACTACTCCTTCATCGGTGACGGCGAGTCGGCGTTCGGCACCGTCGCGGGTGCTCCGCTCAAGCGCGGCTACGCCTTCTCCCAGTACGCCAAGTACGTGCGCCCCGGCTACCAGCGGGTCGCCCTGACGAAGAGCTCCAAGGCGTCGCCGTTGGAGGTGACGGCCTACCAGGGTGACGGGAAGATCACCCTGGTCATCCTCAACCGCTCGAACAGCGCGGTCAACAACGCCGTGATCCAGGCCCCGCAGAACGTCAGCAGGGCCGAGCACTACCTCACCTCGCAGAACGCCAACGCGGCCAGCCAGCCGACCACCGTCAACGGGGGTCAGGCCACCATCAACGTCGGCGCACGCAGCATCTCCACGCTCGTGTTCACCCTCTGAGGTCGCCCTCCGGGCGTCTCGTCAGGCGGTCGGGCTGGTGCGGTGCGGACGATCGGTCGCACTCCACCGGCCCGACCGCCCGGCACGCTCTGGCCGCCGCCAGACGGGCACCGCTGCCGCGAGCGCCGTCCCGGTGATCCGCCCGGTGGTCAGCTCAACGTGAAGGTCACGTCGTCGACGTCGAAGGCCGTGGTGCCGTTGCCGGCCACCTCGCTGGCCAGGAAGCTGGCCGTCGCGGTGCGCTCGGTGGTCGCCGTGCCGGTCGACATGGCGTACTGCCGCCACTGCGACCCGCCGTCGAAGGCCAGCGAGAACCTCGTCTTCGGGGGTATCCCGGTGACCGCCAGCCCGACGTTCAGGTAGTCGCCGCGGCTGGTCTCCGTGGTGGTGGTCCGGACCCAGAAGCGGACGGTCAGGTCGCAGTTCGCGGGCACCGTCACGGTGGTGCGCAGCAGGTCGCTGCGCGTCACGTCCAGGCCGGCGAAGGTGGCGTACGCGCGGCCGGTGCGTGCGGGCCGGGCCTCGTCGCCGAGCACGACGATGCGGGGGCCGGCGGTCCAGCCGGTGGTGCCGCGCTCGAACCCCGGATTCGCGTGGATCTGCCCGGCGCATGGCGCGTCGGCCGTTGGCCGGCCGTGCGACGCGCCGCCCGTGGCCAGGAGCAGCAGGGTCGCAGCCGAGACGGTGGTGACGAAGGCCTTCATCAGTCCTCCCCGAGGTTAAATATCCAAGACTGTCGATGTCTGAATGACCATGCGTGATGGGCCTCGGCTCGTCAAGTCCTTCCCGGCGCCAGCGGTGCCTGGAGGTCGCCGGTTACGGACAGCGTCCGAGCCGGTCGCCCGCGCCGGCATCTCCGACAAGCGTCACCGGACAGAGGCGTGTGTCGATGTTGCCGGGACGGTTGCGGGTGTGCTGGAATGGCTCGGCCGCAGCACGGGGGCAACCGTGCTGGCAACGGTCAGCACGGGAGCATCGCAGTGCCGGCAACCCGCCGCCTGGGCGGACGTACGCCGCATCGCCGGGCCGTCTCCACGACGACGGGCAGTTGTCCCGTCGTCCGTGTCCCGCCACGACCTCTGACCCGCCGGACCGTTGCGCCAGTCGGCGCACCCAGACCGGCCGCGAGGTAGGCAGCGATCGCCCTGTTCGGATAGCTGCTCCCGCCCCTGCCCGCTTGGTGGGGACCCCACGTCACGAGGGATGACCATGCGCCGTCACCTCGCGGTCTTCACCGCAGCCCTGATCCTCGGCACGACCGCCGGCAGTGTCCCGGCCGGCGCGTCGGGTGCCTCCCAGCGTTCGTGCGCCACCCGTGGCCTGCTCTTCTGCGAAGACTTCGAGCGGCTGCCGCCCGGCGGTGCCAGCACGTTGGCCTGGGGCGTCGACACCCGCAACGGCACGCTCACCGTCGAGCGCGGCCGACACGGCAACCAGGTGCTGCACATCCACACCGTCGACAACGGGCGCGCGTTCCTGCGCGTGGACGACTTCGCCGCACCCGGCAACCGCTTCTACGGCCGGATGCGACTGCGCGTCGACGCCTTCCCCACCGCCCCCGACTGGGCGCACTTCACGCTGGTGGAGGCGACCGGCACCGGCAGTTCGGAGGTCGTCCGTCCGGTCGGCGGCCAGTACGCTCCCACCGTCCCCGGAATCTTCTGGGGTGTGGGTGCCGACGGCGGCCCGACCGGGGACTGGACCAACTGGCGCGAGTCCGCCCCGGTCAGCGAGGACACCTGGCAGTGCTTCGAGTGGAAACTCGACCCGACGGACAACCGCGTCGCGGTGTGGATCGACGGCGTGGCGAACCCGGAACTGACCGCCTCCACGACCGAGCACGGGGGCAACGACGTGCCCTTCGTCCTGCCGACGGTGGACACGGTGAAGGTCGGCTGGCAGCTCTACCAGGGCGGGACCACACCCGGCGAGTTCGACCTGTGGATCGACGACATCGCTCTCTCGACCAAGCGGCTCGGCTGCTGACGTCGTTCGTCACGTTTCACCGCTGGCGATGGCCGGCCACCGCCCCGGGCTCCACCCGAGCTCGGGGCGGTCCGCGTCCCGAGGGAGCGGCGCTCCGGTGACGTCTGGAAGGCCGACCGCCCCCGGCCGGAGCCGAGACGGTCGGTCGCGGAGCGCCCCCGTCGGCCTCCTCCGCGCGTACGCCGCCCCTCGTCCCGCCGCAGGCATTGGTGTTCGGGTGATTGTCGTCCTATGGTGGAGGGCATGCCGCCGGTGACTCTCCGCTCGCCTGCCGTCACTCAGGTGGCGGCATTCGGTGCTGCCCGCGTGGCGACGGCGGCTCGCCTGACGGCTGACCTGCGGGTGCCGGTCGTCCGTGCGCCTCACATCGCGCCCACACACCGGCTGTCCAGCCCGGCGCGAACCGGCCGAGACCCTCCCGCGGAATCGTTGCATCCAGAACGACCGCCAGGGCGAAGCTATTCGAGCTTCGGCCTTTTTCTTTTTTGCACCCCTTTTGAAAGGTAGGCCATGAGCCTCGATCATCGAACTGTCGACCAGGGTTGGCTGGCTGATCTGCGAGCGGCGCTGGCGGACGATTTCGCCACACAGACGGCTCGGCTTCGGGAACTGACCGAGCTCAACGCGGACACCGGCGACCCGGGCGAGGCCCACAACCAGGCCGCGCTGCTGGCGGCCGCCCGCCGCAGCATCGAGCAGATCACCGGTGCGCTGGGCCGGATCAGCGACGGCACCTACGGCCTCTGCGAGAGGTGCCGCAAGAGCATCCCGGCCGAGCGGCTCGAGGTGCTCCCGCATGCCCGCTTCTGCGTGCCGTGCCAGGAGAAGCAGAACAGGTGACGTGCCGTGTGGCTGCCGTGCCGCTGGCGCGGCAGCCACACGCCACCGCGCCCGGGAGGCTACCGCCTGCGGCGGACCGAGGTCGGTGAGGACGAACGCTGGAGTTTTCACTCAGTGAAAGCTCCGCTCTCCACTGCGGAGACCGCACGGGATGATTCGACTCTATCGACGTTCGTCTGGCTGGAGGGTCGGTCGCATGGCATTCGCTCGTAACCAGTGGTATGTGGCGGCCTACGGCAGTGAGGTCGGACGGGACCTGCTCGCCCGCACGGTGCTCGGTGAACCGCTGGTGCTGTACCGCACCAGCGCCGGGCAGGCGGTGGCCCTCGCCGACCGGTGCGTGCACCGGCGCTACCCGCTGTCGGAGAGTCGGCTCGACGGCGACACGATCGTCTGCGGCTACCACGGCTTCACCTACGACCCGACCGGCGCGTGTGTCTTCGTACCCGGTCAGCAGCGCATCCCCCGCACCGCGCGGGTCGTCTCCTTCCCGGTGGTGGAACAGGACTCCTTCGTCTGGGTCTGGATCGGCGACCTGGACCGGGCCGATCCGGCCGCGATTCCCCGCGCGCCGTGGCTGGCGGACCCTCGGTATGCGGTGGTGCGGGGCATGGCGCCGTTGAACGCGCGGTACGGCCTGCTGGTGGACAACCTGTTGGACCTGTCCCACGAGACGTACCTGCACGGTGGCTACATCGGCACGCCGGAGGTGGCGAACACCCCGATCACCACCACCGTGGACGAGGACCGGGGCATCGTCCACGTCAGCCGGCACATGGACGACGCCGAGTGTCCGCCGTTCTACGCGCGCTCGACCGGGATCCAGGGCCGCATCACCCGCTGGCAGGACATCGAGTACCACCCGCCCTGCCTCTACCTCCTGCACAGCCGAATCGCTCCGCAGGGCGTCTATCCGCCGGTCGAGGGCGACGACAACGAGGCCTTCCACGCCGAGATCGTGTACGCGATCACCCCGTCGACCGAGCACACCACCTACGACTTCTGGGCCGTGGCGCGTGACTTCGCGATCGACGACGAGTCGGTCAGCGAGTACCTGCACGACAGCAACCACACGGTGGTGATGCAGGACGTGACGGCGCTCAACATCCTGGAGAAGGTGATCGCCGCCGAGCCGGACCGGTACCAGGAGTTGAGCATCAACATCGACACCGGGGGCCTGGCCGCCCGGCGGCTGTTGGCCCGGCTGGTCGGGTCGGGGACGGTGGGAGTGCCGCGGTGAGTTCCCACGACGGGGATCGGGTCTACCGGATCCACTGGATGCCGGGCACCGACACCCTGCGGGGGAGCTGTCACTGCGGCGCCGAGCGCCTCGCCGACGAGCCGATCGAGCTGTGGGAGTGGCTGCTGGCCCACCCGCAGGGCCACCAGGGCGCAGCCGTGCCGGCGCCCGACCAGCCGACCCGGGTGGCGATGCCAGCGTGACCGTGGACGAGCTGGCCGGTGTGGAGCTGGTGGTCACGCGCCGGGACCGGGTGGCGACGGAGGTCGTTGCGATCAGCCTGGGCCGCCCGGATGGCGGTGACCTGCCCGACTGGACGCCGGGCGCGCACATCGACCTGGAGCTGGGCACGGGACTGACCCGTCAGTACTCGCTCTGTGGCGACCCGGCCGACCGCTCGGTCCTGCGGATCGCGGTGCAACGCGAACCGGACGGGCGCGGCGGCTCCCGGCTGGCGCACGAGCGGCTCACCGTCGGCGCGACAGTCCGGGTGCGTGGGCCCCGCAACACCTTCCGGCTGGTCGCGGCCCGGCGATACCTCTTCGTCGCCGGCGGCATCGGCATCACCCCCATCGCACCGATGGTCGCCGCCGCCGACGCCGCAGGCGCCGACTGGCAGCTGGTGTACGGGGGACGCAGCCGCGCCACGATGGCCTTCGCCACCACCATGGGGGAGAGGTACGGCGACCGGGTGAGCCTGTATCCGCAGGACGAGACCGGGTTGCTCGACCTGGCCGGGTTGCTGGGCCGGCCGGCCGACGGGCTGGTCTACTGCTGCGGCCCGGAACCCCTGGTCAAGGCGGTCGAGGAGCAGTGCCGCGACTGGCCGCCCGGTTGCCTGCACGTCGAGCGCTTCACCCCGCTGGCCAGCGCCGGCGGGGAGGAGACGACAATCGAGGTCGAGCTGGTGCTCTCCGGGCGGACGGTCACCGTGCCACCGGGCACGCCGATCCTCCAGGCGGTGGAGGAGGCCGGGGTGACGGTCCTGTCGTCCTGCCGGGAGGGCACCTGCGGCACCTGTGAGACGCCGGTGCTCGACGGTATGCCGGATCACCGCGACAGCCTGCTCACCGCGCAGGAGCGGGCCGCCGGGGACACCATGATGATCTGTGTTTCCCGGGCCCGTACGCCCCGCCTCGTGCTGGAGCTGTGACCTGCCGGCGCGGGCGGGGATGATGGCGGAGTGCGCGCGCAACCGGGGCGGTCGGTGACGAGCAAGGTGCTGGCCCTGCTCGACGCGTTCAGCCCGGCCACCCCTGCGCTGACCCTGAGCGAGCTGGCCCGTCGCGCCGGGCTGCCACTGCCCACTGTGCACCGACGGGCCGCGGAGCTGGTCGAGTGGGGTGCGCTGGAGCGCGGCGACGACGGGCGGTACCGGATCGGCCTGCGGTTGTGGGAGGTGGGCTCGCTCGCACCGAGAGGTCTGGGGCTGCGGGAACTCGCCCTGCCGGTCATGGAGGACCTGTACGAGGTGACCCACGAGAACGTCCAGCTCGCCGTCCGGCAGGACCTCGAACTCGTCTTCATCGAACGGATCTCCGGGCGGCACGCGGTGCCCGTACTCACCCGGGTTGGTGGTCGCTTCGCGTTGCACGCCACCGGAGTCGGGCTGGTCCTGCTCGCCCACGCGCCTGTCGACGTGCAGGAACAGGTGCTGGCCGCGCCGTTGGAGCGGTACACCGACATGACCATCACCGATCCGCGGCGGCTCCGCCGCTGCCTCGCCGAGGTGCGCCGGGCCGGCTACGCGGTCAGCGACCGTCAGGTCACGATGGACGCCCTCTCGGTGGCCGCGCCGATCCGCGTACCGGAGGGTGTGGTGGCGGCGATCTCGCTGGTGGTCGCCCACGACCGGGCGGACCCGGTGGCGCTGGCCCCGCTGGTGCGGGCGGCGGGTCGGGCGCTCTCCCGGGCGCTGGGAAAGACTGCAGATCGTTGACGCCCGATCAAATTCTGCATTACGTTTCCGGTGCGCGTGTTACCCGGAGGTCCGGCACCGACGAGAGGGAGCACTCATGTCTCTGCACGGCAAGGTCGCCATCGTCACCGGGGCCGGGCGCGGTCTGGGCCTCGCCTACGCGCAGGAGTTGGCGCGGCGCGGTGCCGCCGTCGTGGTCAACGACGTCGACGCCGAAGCCACCGCCGACGCCGTGAGGGCGATCCAGGCGTCCGGCGGCCGGGCCGTCGCGGTGGTCGCACCGGTCGGCCCGACCGAGACCGCGAAGGAACTCGTCAGCACCGCGGTCGAGCACTTCGGACGGCTGGACATCCTCGTCACCAACGCCGGCGTCCTGCGCGACACGGTGCTGTGGAAGATGAGTGACGACGACTTCGACACCGTCATCAACGTGCACCTGCGCGGCACGTTCACCACCGTGCGCGAGGCGGTGCAGCACATGCGGCAGGCCGGTGAGGGCGGGCGGATCATCTGCGTCGGGTCACCCACCGGGCAGCGGGGCACCTTCGGCCAGACCAACTACGCGGCGGCCAAGGCAGGCATCGTCGGCATGGTCCGTACCTGGGCGCTGGAGCTCAAGCGGGCCGGCATCACCGCCAACACCGTCGTCCCGGTCGCCGCGACCGCGATGACCGCCACCGTCCCCTACTTCGCGGCGGCGGTGCGGGCCGAGGCGAACGGTGAGCCGATGCCCGCGTTCTTCCGACACGAACTGGGGTTCGGCACCGCGGACGACGTGGCCGGGCTCGTCGCCTTCCTCGGCTCCGACGCGGCGGCCTCGGTGACCGGGCAGGTGATCGGCGTCGGCGGGGACCGCCTCCAGATCTGGACCCACCCGGAGGCGGCGTTGACCGCGCACCGCGAGGGCGGCTGGACGTACGACGCGCTCGTGGACGCCTGGCCGACGACGTTCGCCGGCGCCGCGCAGAGCGTCGGCGAACGCTTCCCGAAACTCCCCGAGGAGTTCGAGCCCGCGACGTCCTGACCGCCCGACGAAGGTTGGCCCCATGTACCAGCCCGCGATCGACCTCGACACGGTCACGGCGATCGACATGCACGTGCACATCGAGGTCGACGACCACGGTCACGCCTCACTGCCCGAGCCGCTCGTGGCGGCGGCGTCGGCGTACTTCAGGACGGACGGCCCACGGCCCGCGGTCGACGCGGTGGCGCAGTACTACCGCGAGCGGAGCATGGCGGCCGTCGTCTTCACCGTGGACGCGCGTACCCAGCTGAAGCACCAGCCACTGTCGAGCACCGACATCGCCCGCGCGGCGGCCGAGCACGCCGACGTGCTCATCCCGTTCGGCTCGGTCGACCCGCGCACGGGGGGGGCCGCCCTCGAACTCGCCAGCCGGCTGATCGAGGAGGGCGTACGCGGCTTCAAGTTCCATCCCACCGTGCAGGGCTTCGACCCCAGCCACGACGAGTACGCGCCGCTGTGGGGTCTCCTGGAGCGGGCGGGCGTCCCGGCGCTGTTCCACACCGGGCAGACCGGCATCGGCGCGGGTACGCCGGGCGGCTTCGGCCTGCGGCTCGGCCTGTCGAATCCGATCCTGCTCGACCCGATCGCGGCCGACTTCCCCGACCTGCAGATCATCATGGCCCACCCGTCGGTGCCCTGGCAGGACGAGGCGTTGTCGGTGGCCACGCACAAGCACAACACCTGGATCGACCTGTCCGGCTGGAGCCCGAAGTACTTCCCGGCCGAGTTGGTGCGCCACGCCAACTCGATGCTGAGGCGACGGGTGCTCTTCGGCACCGACTACCCCCTGCTCACCCCCGACCGGTGGCTGCGCGACGTGCAAGCGACCGACCTCAAGCCGGACGTGCTCCCGGGCATCCTCAAGGACAACGCGGCCCGACTGCTGGGCCTTGCCCGGTGACGACGAGAGGAACCGCCATGACGACGACCATCACCTACGACCGGCTCGGCGACCTCGCCGGCACCGACCTCGGCCACACCGGATACCGAACGGTCACCCAGGACCAGGTGGACCTGTTCGCGGACGCCACGGACGACCACCAGTGGATCCACGTCGACCCCGAACGGGCGCAGAACGGCCCGTTCGGCGCGCCGATCGCGCACGGCTTCCTCACCCTCTCCCTGGCCGTTCCCTTCTGGACCGAGCTGTTGGAGGTCAAGGGCGTGACCACGAAGGTGAACTACGGCCTCGACAGGGTGCGCTTCCCCTCGCCGGTCGTGGTCGGGGCGCGGGTACGCATGCAGGCCACCGTCGTCGAGGTCGTCGAGGTCCGCGGTGGCTACCAGATCGCCGTCGACCAGACGATCGAGATCGAGGGCGGGACCAAGCCGGCGGTCGTCGCGCGAGGGCTGTACCGCTTCTACGCCTGAGCCCGGGGCGTCCGCCGAGCCGGGTGAGCACACCACCTCCACCACCAGGAGACTGATGATGCACCAGCACGGAATCGGCGCCTGGGTGGCCAAGCGCCGGCTCAAGTCCCCGGACAAGGTCGCCCTCATCCACGGCGACGGGTCGACGATGACGTACGGCCAGTTCGCCGACGCCACGGACCGGATCGCGGCGTTGTTGCGAGAGTGGGGCGTCGCCAAGGGTGACTCCGTCGCCTACCTGGGCGAGAACAGCCCCGAGTTCCTTCAGGTGATGTTCGGGGCGGCGCAGGTCGGGGCCGTCTTCGTGCCGGTCAACACCCGGCTCGCCGCGCCCGAGATCGCCTACGTTCTCGCGGACTGCGACGCGCGGGTGCTGATCCACGATCCGGACTTCGCGGTGCCGGTGGGCTCCGCCGCGCCGACCGCCCACACCCCGTTCGTGGTCGTCAACGGCGAGGGCACCACGGACCGGCCCGGGCTGGCCCACCTGGCGCGGGCCGCCGTCGCCGGATTCACCGACCAGGCCGACACCGCCCACCGGGATCCCGCGGCGATCGTCTACACCTCGGGTACGACCGGCCGGCCCAAGGGTGCCGTGCTGACCCACGGCAACCTCACCTGGGTGGCGCTCAACTGTGTGGTCGACTACGACGTCGTCTCCACCGATGTCGCGCTGATGATCTCGCCACTGTTCCACGTCGCCTCGCTCGGGATGGGCGCCCTGCCCGTCATCCTCAAGGGCGCCACGATGGTCATCGAGAAGGGCTTCGAGCCGGGCCGCGCGCTCGCGCAGATCGAGCGGCACGGGGTCACCATGCTCAGCGGTGTGCCGACCACCTACCAGTTGATGGCCGACCATCCCGCCTGGGAGTCGACCGACCTGTCCACGCTGACGAAGCTCACCTGCGGAGGTTCGGCGGTGCCCGCTCGCATCCTCAACGCGTACGAGGCGCGGGGTCTGTCGTTCTCACAGGGTTACGGCATGACCGAGGCCGCGCCGGGCGCGACCGCGCTGCCCCCGACGATGACCCGCGCCAAGCAGGGCAGTGTCGGTCTGCCGCACTTCTTCACCGACGTGCGGATCACCGATGCGACAGGTGTCGTGCTGCCCACCGGCGCTGTCGGCGAGATCGAGGTGGCCGGTCCCAACGTCTTCCCCGGTTACCACGGGCTCCCGGAGGCGACCACCGAGGCGTTCACCGCCGACGGGTGGTTCCGCTCCGGCGACCTCGGCCACCTGGACGCCGACGGCTACCTCTACATCTCCGGTCGCCTCAAGGACATGATCATATCGGGGGGCGAGAACATCTACCCGCTCGAACTCGAACAGCTCCTCACCGAGATCGACGGGGTGACCTCGGCGGCGGTCATCGGCGTACCGGACGAGCGTTGGGGAGAGGTGCCGTGGGCGATCGTGACCGTACGGGAGGGGGCATCGGTGGACACCGCCACCGTCCGGACGTGCCTCGACGGCAGGATCGCGCGCTACAAGATCCCGAAGAACGTCGTCATCGTGGACGAGCTGCCGCGGACGGCGTCGGGGAAGGTGCGGAAGGCCGATCTGCGGACCCGTTTCGGCGCCTAGTCACGGGCCCGGCCGCGACGAGTGCGGCGAACTCCGCCGTCGACGCCGCGGCCAGCTTCTCGTGCACCCGACGGTAGGTCTCCACCGATCTCGCGGCGGGCCACTCCGCGTCCATGAACTCGGCCGGCAGCCTCGGGTCGGCGCGCAGCAGCGCGAGCCAGTCCGCCACGAGCATCGTCCGTACGGTCAGGGCGCTCGACACCATCGCTGTCGCGGACGGGTCGTCCCACACCTCGATGAAGGCGAGGTGCGCGCGCCGGATCGCCTCGATGTCCCACGCCGCGCGTACGCTCTCGCCGATCGGAAACCCGGCGAGTTCACGGGCGTGGAAGGCGACCACGGTGTTGGGCGCGAGATCCTGCCGCAGCGGCTCCAACGATCCGGCGAGGTCGACCTCGCCGGGCGCGAGCCAGAGCCCGTCCCGGATCGGCGCGAAGCCCTCCCAGGTGAGGATCGAACGCAGTCGGTGCCGCAGCGTCCGCTGACCCTCCGGGATGGAGAAGGTGACGAGCGTCCACCCGCTGCCCTGCGGGTCGAACGGCCGCGGCCCGCGAACGCGGGACTTCGCCTCGCGCAGCACCGCCACGCCGTGCTCGGTCAGCGAGAACAAGGTCTCCCGGCCACTCCTGCTGCGGGCCAGGATGCCGCTGTGCACGAGGCGGTCGAGGGTCGCGCGGGTGGCCGGCGCGGCGACGTCGGCGCCCTCCAGCACGGTGATCAGGACGCTCGCCCGGATCGGGCCGGTGGCGCCGTCGACGACATGCTCGCCGAAGAAGGCGAGCAACAACTGCTTCGGCTGACGACTACCCACAGCCCTTCCCTTCGGGGAACTCGTTGGCCTGGCCGCCGATCACCGCGCGGATCGCGGGGCCACAGCCTGCCCGCGCTTGGCCCGCTGGATCTGGTCGTAGACGTGCGTCCGCAGTTCCGTGAAACGGGGCAGGGCGCGGGTCGTGATCTGATCGCGCTCCGGCGGCAGGTCGATCGCGAGGTCCTCCTGGACCCAGGTCGGCGACGTGGACAATACTAGAACCCGCTGGCCCAGATACACCGACTCGTCGATGTCGTGGGTGACGAAGACAACCGAGATGGTCCGGCTGGCATGCAGCTCGCGGACCAGGTCCTCCAGATCGGCCCGGGTCTGCGCGTCCACCGCCGCGAACGGCTCGTCCATGATCAGGACGTCGGGCTGGTAGGCGATCGCCCGCGCGATCGCCACGCGCTGTTGCATCCCCCCGGAGAGCTGCCACGGGTGGCTCCGCGCGGCGTGCGCGAGGCCCACCGCCTCCAGCGCATCGACGACCAGTTTGTTCCGGTCCGCCCGGGGGAGCTTCTTGTGCCGCAGCGGAAGCTCGACGTTTCCGCGCACCGTCAGCCAGGGGTAGAGGCTGCGACCGTACTCCTGGAACACGACGGCCATGGCCGGGCTGGGCCCGGTCACCGGCGAGCCGTCCATCTCGACCACCCCGCTGGTGGGCCGCAGCAGGCCGGCGAGGCACTTCAGGAGGGTGGTCTTGCCGCAGCCGGACGGCCCGACGATGCAGACCAGCTCGCCGGCGTCCATCGTGAAGCTGATGTCCCCGATCGCCTCGACGTTCCCCGTCGCGGACTCGTAGACCTTCCGCAGATGCTCCACCCGCAGCAGGGCGCTCCGATCAGGCACGGTTGACCTCCCTGATTCCGTGGTACCAGCGCAGGACGCGCCGTTCGACGAGACCGAAAGCTACGGCGAGGAAGACGCCGACGAGACCGAGCAGGAGGATGCCGCTCCACATCTCGGCGATCAGGTAGTTGCGCTGGAAGTAGGCGATCCGGTAGCCCAGGCCGGAGGACGACGCGAACATCTCGGAGATGACCATCAGGATCAGCGCGACCGAGAGGGCCTGGCGAACCCCGGCCATGATGCGTGGGCTGGCGGCCGGGAGCACGAGGAACCAGAGGCGCTCCCACCAGGAGACCTGGAACGAGTCCGCGGTCTCCGTCATGACGCTGTCCGTGCCCCGGACCCCCTCGATCGTGTTCAACAGGATCGGCCAGACCGCCCCGGAGACGATCACGACCACCTTCATGGTGTCCGTGATCCCGAGCAGGAGCATGGCCACCGGAATCAGCACCGGTGGTGGGATGGCCCGGAGGAACTCCAGCAGCGGTTCGAGGAGTTCACGCAGCCAGTGGGTCAGGCCGATGACGGTGCCGGCGGCGATGCCGAGCACGATCGACGCGGCGACACCGAGGCCGAGGCGGGCGAGGCTCGGCAGCACGTCCTCGACGAACGCCGGGCCGACCCAGGTCTCCCGGAAGGCTTCGGCGATCGTCAGCGGGTCGGGGAAGAACTGACTCGTCGCCCTCGTCGCCACCAGACCCCAGACCACCAGAAGCAGCGTCGGCAGCCCCAGCGTGTGGAGGACGCTCGCCGCGATCCGGGTTCCGACCTTCCGGCTGCGCGGGGTGGTGGCGATCCGACCGGTGTACGCGGTCACCGCGCCTCCTCTCCTCGTACGGACTGGTGCCACGACAGCACCCGACGCTCGACGAACCGGAAGACGATGTTCACCGTGAGCCCGAGCAGGCCGGTGACCACGACCAGCGCGTACAGGCCGGCGGCGTCTCCCGCGGACCGGGACAGCTCGATCATGCGCCCGAGGCCGGGGTTGCCGATCACCATCTCCGCGGTGATGGCGAGGATGAGCGCGACCGCCGCCGCGAGCCGCAGACCCGTCATGAGGTACGGCAGGGTGGTCGGCAGGACGAGGTGCGACAACTGCTCCCGCCGGGTCAGACCGAAACTACGGGCGGTGTCGCGGGCCACCGCGTCGACGTCGGCGACGCCGTAGATCACCTGCACGAACACCTGCCAGAACGACGCGTAGATGATGATGACGAGGGCGGCCTGCATCTGGATGCCGAACATCAGCACGGCGAGTGGGATGAGGGCGACCGACGGGATCGGTCGAAGGAACTCGACAACCGTGTGGGTGGAGCGCCGCAGGAACGGCACCAACCCGACGACCGTGCCGAGGACGACCGCGGCGATCGTCGCCACCGTCAGGCCGATCGCCCAGGACGTCATGGTGCTGCCCAGCCGCCGCCAGAACGCGAGGTCGACGATCTGCTCGAACAGCCGCGCCAGGACGTCCGTCACGTACGGCAGATACAGCGGGTCGACCAGGCCCAGTGTCGGGATCAGCTGCCAGACGACGAGGAACCCGGTCAGGCCGACGACACCCAGCATCGCCTTGCGTAACGCGCGCAGGCGTCGGGTGGGAAACACGCGCATGTCACTCCCGTCGTCACGCGGGCGGCGAAGCCCTCCCCGGTCCGGGGCAGGGGAGGGCGGGATCGCGCCGGCTACTGCTGCTGGATGAGACGGTCGAAGTTGGGTTGCTTGTCGAGCACCTTGTACTTCTGCGCGAGCTCGGCGAGTGTCTGCAGGCTCGACCGGTCGACCTCCCAACCGAAGGCCGGGAGCCGCACCGACTCGGCCACCGGCGGGGGCAGCTCCAGGTTGTCCTTGATGGCCTGCCGGAGGGGCGCCACGTTGGCCGGGTCGTTGGCCCACTGCAACGTCTTCTTCATCGCCGCCGTGAAGTCCTCGACCAGCTTGGCGTCCTTCTCCGTGCGTTCCTTCGAGGTGATCGTGGTGAGGGTGGCCAGGCCGGGCACCACCGCCTGGTACGGCGCGACGACGAAGGTGTCGCCACGGGCCTTCAGCTGCGTGACGAACGGCTCCGGCACCCAGGCGGCGTCGATGTTGCCGGACTCGAGTTGGGCCGGGGCGTCCGGGAAGGCGACCTCGACGAACTTGATCGTCCTGGGGTCGCCGCCGTCCTTCTCGACCGCCGCCATGATGGTCACGTCGCCGGCCGCGCCCAGGCTGTTGACCGCGACCCGCTTGCCCGCGAGGTCGGCCGGCCGCTTGACGCCGGACTTCGCCGAGGCCACCACGGCGTTGATGTCGTCGCCGTCGGCGTACGAGGAGGCGTAGTTGCCGATGATGACGACGCCGAGGTTGCTCAGGTCGGCCCGGAACGGGCCGAAGGGTTGGCCGATCGCGAAGTCGATGTCGCCGTTCATCAGCGCGGGAATGGCCTGCGCGCCACCCTGGGCGGGCAGCACCTCGACCTGGAGCCCATGCTCGGCGAAGAGGCCCGCCTTGATGCCGCCCCAGAGCGCGGCGGTCTCGGTGATGGGCAGCGCCGCGACCCGGACCTTGCGCAGATCGCCCGAGGTCTGTTCGGACGGGTTGGACGCGTCGGAGTCGGTACATCCGGTGAGGGCGATCGCGGTAGCGGCGATCAGCCCGAGAGCCATGACCTTCTTCATTGACGAGGCCCTTCCTGGGCGGGGGGTGGTGGGTGCGTCGGAAGTCGGCGGATGCCTCGGATCTGCAGGTGAACTACCGCTGCGTGGGGGCGCACGCCGCTGTGTTGGCCATGGTCAGTCACCCCGGCATTGAAAGTCAATAATTTCTGACGCCCGTCATGAATAAGTTGAATAATGCTCCGCGGCGCGGCTGCGCTCACACCTCGGGCAGGCCCACGTAGTTCTCCGACAGGCTCGTGGCGTAGGCGTCGGACGTGGCGACGTACCTCAACGTGGCGGTCTGCAACTTCGTCTCGTACGGGTCGTCGCGCTCCAGCCGGTGCAGCATCGAGGTCATCCACCAGGAGAAGTGCTGGGCCCGCCAGACCCGGCGCAGCGCCGTGGCCGAGTAGGTGTCCAGCAGATCGGTGCGCCCCTCGTCGTACCACGCGGCGAAGGCGTCCCCGAGCAGCGCGACGTCGGCGAGGGCCAGGTTCATTCCCTTCGCGCCGGTGGGTGGGACGATGTGTACGGCGTCCCCAGCCAGGAACAGCCGCTCCCACCGCATCGGCTCCACCACGAAGCTGCGCATCGGCGTGATCGACTTCTCCAGGATCGGCCCCTCGTTGAGCGACCAGCCCGGCACCGTCTCCAACCGCGCCCGCAGCTCCGCCCAGATTCGCTCGTCCGGCCACTCGGCGATGTCCTCGTCCGGCGCGACCTGCAGATACAGCCGGGAAAGCTCGGGGGAGCGCATGCTGTAGAGGGCGAAACCCCGTTCGTGGTTGGCGTAGATGAGCTCCTGCACCGCAGGTGGGGCGGCGGCGAGAACGCCCAACCAGGCGAACGGGTACGCCCGCTCGTAGGTGGTCAGCACCCCGTCGGGCACCGCCCCGCGGCTCACCCCGTGGAACCCGTCACAGCCAGCCACGAAGTCGCAGTGCAGCTCCTCGTCGCGCCCGTCGCGTCGAAAGTGGACGACCGGTGAGTCGGTGTCGAGACCGTCCAGACGGACGACCTCGGCCTCGAAGAGGACCGAGCCGCCGGCCGTGAGTCGGGCGGCGATCAGGTCCTTGACCACCTCCTGCTGGCCGTAGACGGTGATCGCCCGTCCCGTCAGATCGGTCATCGGCACCCGGTGCGACTCCCCGGCGAAGCGCAGCTCGATGCCCTCGTGCCGCAGCCCCTCCCGTTGCAGCCGCTCGCCGACACCGGCGCGGCAGAGCAGGTCGACCGAACCCTGTTCGAGGACTCCCGCCCGCAGCCGATGCTCGACGTGGTCACGACTGCGGCTCTCCAACACCACGGACTCGATTCCGCGCAGGTGCAGCAGGTGCGACAGCATGAGTCCCGCCGGCCCGGCGCCGACGATGCCGACCTGGGTACGCATTCCCGGCATCTTCCTCTCTCCCTGGGGTCAGAACGGGTACCGCGTGATGCTGCCCTGCACGGTGAGCCACTGGGTCTCGGTGAACGCGTCGACGTTCGCCGCGGCCCCGCCGAACCGGGAGCCGGTGCCCGAGGCCCCGACGCCGCCGAACGGCGCCACCGCCTCGTCGCTGACCGTCTGGTCGTTGATGTGCACGATCCCGCTGGGGATGCGGTCGGCGAGGGCCATCGCCCTCATCACGTCCCGGCCGAGGATGCCCAGCGACAGGCCGTACTCGGTCTGCCGGGCCAACTCCACGGCCTCGTCCTGGTCGACGAAGGTGGTCACCGGCGCGACCGGGCCGAAGACCTCCTGGGCGTACGCCGGCGTCGTGGGGGTGACGTCGGCGAGCACCGTCGGCCGGTAGAACAGCCCCTCGTAGGTGCCGCCGGCCGCCAGCCGGGCGCCCGCGTCGACGCTCGCCGTGACCAGCGCGTGGATCTTGTCGCGCTGGCGCTCGTCGATGATCGGCCCGAGCGCCACCTGTTCCTTCGCCGGGTCGCCGACCGGCAGGTGGTCCGCCTTCGCCGCCAACTGCTCCACGTACCGCTCGGCCAGACTCTCGTGCACCAGGTGCCGACCGGTGGTCATGCAGATCTGACCCTGGTGCAGGAAGGACCCCCAGGCACCGGCGGAGACGGCGAGGTCCAGGTCGGCGTCGTCGAGCACGATGAGCGCCGAGTTGCCGCCGAGTTCCAGGTGCGCCCGCTTGAGATGCCGTGCGGCCGCCTCGCCGACCCTGCGGCCGGCCGCCGTCGAACCGGTGAAGCTGACCACCCGTACGTGCGGGTCGGCCACCAGCGCCTCGCCGACCTCGACCCCGCCGGGAAGGACGTGCAGCAGGCCGTCAGGCAGGCCGGCCTCCTCGAAGACCCGGGCGATCGAGACGCCACCGCAGACGGCGGTGCGCGGATCGGGCTTGAGCACCACGGCGTTGCCCAGTGCCAGGGCCGGAGCGACGGAACGGGTGGCCAGGATGAGCGGGAAGTTGAACGGCGCGATGACCCCGACGACGCCGACGGGCAACCGGCGGGCCAGGCTGAGCCGCGGTTGCGCGCTCGGGATGATCTCGCCGAGCGGGTGCGAGGCCAGCGCCGCCGCCTCGTAGCACTCCTGCGCCGCGGTGTCGGTCTCGACACCGGCCTTGGGTGGGATGGACCCGGACTCCCGCACGATCCAGTCGCCGATCTCGGTGGCGTGCTGTTCGAACAGCTGCCCGGCCCGGCGCAGCACCGCGGCCCGCTCGGCGTAGCCGGTGGCGGCCCAGGCGCGTTGGGCGGCGGCGGCGCGGGCGCAGGCTCGCGTCATGTCGTCGGCGTTCGCCACGCCGACCTGGCCGATCTCCTCCCCGGTGGCGGGGGACCGCACGGACGCCGTGCCGCCGGCCGGCTCCACCCAGCCGCCGCTGTGCAGCGTGCCGTGCCAGGTCGTGACGTCCAGCAGTGTCATGGCGGTCCTCCTGGGAGCGTGGGGCGGTGGGGTGGTCCCGGGCGTGACCGGGCGTGGCGTGCTTCCGCTCACGACGGCCCGGGGGGTGTTCGCGTGCCGAACGGCCGTTCTCTCCCTGAACGTTGGCACGTGGTCCGGCTCGCGTCAACGCATCGGTCGGCGTGACTTGGCAGCACTGTGGACAGGCCGGGCCAACCTGTCGTTGACGGATGTCGTCGCTCGCCGTACGTTCGATATGAGTACGGCAGTCCGCATAGCGAACGGCTGGCGGCACCACGGTTCTCGGTGGAGGCGGGGAGGCTCATGGCGAAGCTCGTCTCGTTGGCCGAGGGCGTGGCGCACCTGGTCCGCGACGGTGACGTGGTGGCCCTGGAAGGGTTCACCCACCTCATCCCGTTCGCCGCCGGCCACGAGATCATCCGCCAGGGACGGCGGGATCTGACCCTGGTGCGGATGACACCCGACGTCATCTACGACCAGCTCATCGGCGCGGGTTGTGCCCGTCGCCTGGTCTTCTCCTGGGGCGGCAACCCGGGCGTGGGGTCGCTGCACCGCTTCCGGGACGCCGTGCAGCACGCCTGGCCGCGTCCGCTCGAGTTGGAGGAGCACAGCCACGCCGGCATGGCGAACCGGTACGTCGCCGGGGCGTCCGGGCTGCCGTTCGCCGTCCTGCGCGGCTACACCGGCACCGACCTGCCCAGCCACACGACGAACATCCGGCCCATCACCTGCCCCTTCACCGGCGAGACGCTCACCGCCGTTCCCGCCCTGCGTCCCGACGTGACGGTGGTGCACGCCCAGCGCGCCGACCGCGACGGCAACGTGCAGATGTGGGGCATCACCGGGGTGCAGAAGGAAGCGGTGCTCGCCGCCGACCGTTCCCTGGTCACCGTCGAGGAGATCGTCGACGAGTTGGAACCCGTACCCGGGCAGGTGGTCCTGCCCGGCTGGGCGGTCACCGCGGTGGCAGAGGTGCCCGGTGGCGCACACCCCTCCTACGCGCACGGCTACTCGGTGCGGGACAACGACTTCTACCGGAGCTGGGACGCCGTCAGCCGGCACCGCGACACCTTCCGCGCCTGGCTGGACGAGCACGTGCACCGGGCGGGGGCAGCGGCGTGACCGACGAGACCACGACGACCGGCTGGACCGCGGACGAGATGATGACCGTCGCCGCCGCCCGGCAACTGCGCGACGGCACGGCCTGCTTCGTCGGGATCGGGTTGCCCAGCACCGCGGCGAACCTCGCCCGGGCGACCCACGCTCCGAACCTGGTGCTCATCTACGAATCCGGGTGTCTCGGCGCGAAGCCGGACCGGCTCCCGCTGTCCATCGGCGACGGAGTCCTCGCCGACACGGCGGACGCGGTGGTGTCGGTGCCCGAGGTGTTCAACTACTGGCTCCAGCCCGGTCGGATCGACGTGGGTTTTCTCGGGGCCGCGCAGCTCGACCGGTACGGCAACATCAACACCACGGTCGTCGGAGGGGACTACCACGCCCCGAAGGTCCGCCTGCCCGGCGCCGGTGGCGCCCCGGAGATCGCCGCCTCCTGCGGGGAGGTCGTGGTGATCGTCCGGCAGGACCTCCGGACGTTCACCGAACGGGTCGACTTCGTCACCTCGGTCGGGTACGGGAAGGGTCCGGGCGACCGGGAGCGCCTCGGCCTGCGGGGCGGAGGTCCCCGAGTGGTGATCACCGATCTCGGTGTCCTCGAACCCGATCCGGTCACCTGCGAGCTCACGTTGACCCGCCTGCACCCCGGTGTGACGCGGGAGCAGGCGCAGGCGGCCACCGGTTGGGACCTCGCCGTCGCCGAGGGGCTGACTACGGGCCATCCGCCGACGGCGCGGGAACTCGCGGTGCTGCGGGCGCTGGAGGCGACGAAGTCCGACGGGAGACGACAATGACCACTCAGGACACCCGGGCCGGCAGTGGCCTGGTGCTACCGAGCTACCGGCGCGACGACGTCGACGCCCACCCACCCCTGCTCAGCCCCGGCTACAAGTCGACGGTGGCGCGGGCGCCGAGACACCCACTGGTCCACCTGCCGCAGCGGCTGACCGAGGTCACCGGACCGCTGCTCGGCGAGGGGCGGCTCGGTGACCTCGACCACGACCTGACCCGCCAGCACGACGGTGAGCCGCAGGGACAGCGGATCATCGTGCACGGACGGGTCCGCGACGGTGACGGTCGACCGGTGCCCCGCACACTCGTCGAGATCTGGCAGGCCAACGCCGCCGGCCGGTACCGCGACGCCCGGGACACCTGGCCGGCGCCGCTCGACCCCCACTTCGAAGGGGTGGGCCGGGCGCTCACCGACGACCAGGGGCGGTACCGGTTCGTCACCGTGCAGCCCGGCGCCTACCCCTGGCGTAACCACGACAACGCCTGGCGGCCCGCGCACATCCACTTCTCCCTCTTCGGCCGCGCGTTCACCCAGCGGCTGGTGACCCAGATGTACTTCCCGGGCGACCCGCTCTTCTTCCAGGACCCGATCTTCAACTCGGTCCGCGACCCGAGGGCCCGGGAACGGATGATCGCCCGGTACGACCACGCCAGCACGACACCGGAGTGGGCGCTGGCGTACGAGTTCGACATCGTGCTGCGCGGCCGGGAGAGCACACCCTTCGAGGACGAGGACGAGGACGACGATGAGTGAGCAGTTGGGCGTCATGCCCGCGCAGACCGTCGGACCGTACCTGCACATCGGTCTGCGCTGGCCCGACGGCCCGTACGTGGTACCCGAGACCACGCCGGGCGCGTTCTGGATCAGGGGTCGGATCTTCGACGGCACCGGGGCGCCGGTGGTCGACGCGATGGTGGAGAGCTGGCAGGCCGACCCGGACGGCCGGTTCGACCACCCGGACGACCCGCGTGGCGCCCGCCCGCCCGCGCTCGCCGGTTTCCGAGGATTCGGGCGTAGCGAGACCGACGGGCAGGGCTGGTACCGACTGCTGACCGTCAAGCCGGGTTCGCTGCCCGCGCCGGACGGCGGCACCGAAGCGCCCCACCTGACCCTGTCGGTCTTCGGGCGTGGGCTGCTGCACCGCCTCGTCACCCGGATCTACTTCCCCGACGAACCGGCGGCGAACGCCGCCGACCCCGTGCTGCGCAGCGTCGACGCCGACCGCCGTGACACCCTGCTGGCGAAGCCCGCGACGGACGGGCTGCGGTTCGACATCCACCTGCAGGGAGACCATGAGACCGTCTTCTTCGCCGTCTGACGGCCTGCTCGGCGGCGTCTCCGGTGCCCCGGACGTCGACGCGGAACTCAGCGACCCGTCCCTGCTCCAGGCGATGCTCGACGTGGAGGCGGCGCTCGCCCGGTCCGCGGCGGACGCCGGCATCCTGCCCACACCGGTGGCCGAGGCGATCGTCGAGCAGTGCCGCGCCGACCGGTACGACCCGGGGGCGCTCGGTCGGGCGGCCGACGCTGCCGGCAACCCGGTCGTCCCGCTCGTGGGCGCGCTGACCGCCGCCGTGCCCGAGCACGCCCGAGGCTGGGTGCACGTCGGGGCGACCAGTCAGGACGTCCTGGACACCGCGCTGGTCCTGGTGGCCGTACGGGCGCTCGGGCCGCTGCTGCGTCACCTCGACGCCGCGGTGGACGCCGCCGCCCGGCTGGCCGACGCGCACCGCGGCACCGTGCTGGTCGCCCGAACACTCGGGCAGCAGGCGGCACCCACGACGTTCGGGCTCAAGGCCGCGGGATGGCTGACCGGTCTGGTCGAGGCCCGGGACCGGCTGCGTCAGGCCGGCGCCGCCCAGCCCGCGCAGCTCGGCGGGGCGGTCGGCACCCTGGCCGCGTTCGGCCCGGCCGGCACGGAGGTCGCCGAGCGGTTTGCCGCGCACCTGGGCCTCCCGTCGAGCCCACTGCCCTGGCACACCCGCCGGCAGTCCTGGCTCGACCTGGCCGCCGCCCTCGGTGGGCTCCTGGTGAGCACCGGCAAGGTCGCGCTCGACGTCGGGCTGCTCGCCCAGAACGAGATCGGCGAGGTCGCCGAGGGCGGCACCGGCCGGGGCGGCTCCTCGGCCATGCCGCACAAGCGCAACCCGGTGGACTCCATCCTCGTCAGCGCCGCGGCGCGACGCGGTCCGGGTCTCGTCGCCACCCTGTTCGCTGCGGCGGTGCAGGAGCACGAGCGGGCCGCAGGCGCCTGGCACGCCGAGTGGGAGCCGCTGCTCGACCTGCTGCACCTGGCCGGCGGCGCCGCCGCCCGGTGCGCACGGATGCTGGTCGGGTTGCAGGTCCACCCGGAGCGGATGCGGGAGAACCTCGACGCGACCGGCGGCCTCCTGCTCGCCGAGGCCGTCGCCGCGCGACTGGCACCCGCCGTCGGTCGCGGCGTCGCGCACGACCTGGTGACCCGCGCCGCCGCCGAACCCTCGTTCCGCGCCGCGCTGCTCGCCGACCCCGAGATCCGCGCCCACCTGTCCGAGGCGGAGATAGACGAGGCGCTCGACCCGTACCGCTGGCTCGGCTCGGCCGGCCGGTTCGTCGACCGGGCCTTGGTCGCCGCTCGGGGAGCGGCCCGGTGACCTCCCGGTTGCATCTCGTCGTCGACGGCCCGCACGACGCGCCGACGCTGCTGCTCGGCAGTTCCCTCGGCACCGCCGCAGCGATGTGGGAACCGCAGGTCCCGGCGCTCGCCGAACGGTTCCGGGTCATCCGGTACGACCACCTGGGTCACGGCCGCTCGGCGGTGCCGTCCGGGCCGTACACGATTGATCTTCTCGGCCGGGAGCTGCTGCGGACGCTGGACGATCTGGACGTGCCGTGGGTCCACTACGCGGGGTTGTCCCTCGGGGGCATGGTGGGCATGTGGCTCGCGGCGCACGCGCCCGACCGGGTGCGGCGGATGGTGCTGCTCTGCACGTCGGCGTCGCTCGGCCCGCCCGAGCAGTGGCACCAACGGGCGGCGACGGTACGGGCCTCCGGAATGCCGGCGATCGCCGACGCGGTGGTGGCCCGTTGGTTCACCCCGGCCTTCGCCACCGCCCGGCCGGACGTGGTCGCCGATCACCGCGCGCTGCTGACCGCAACGCCCCCGGACGGCTACGCCGCCTGCTGCGAGGCGATCGCCGCGATGGACCTCCGACCCGACCTCGGCCGGATCACCGCGCCGACGCTCGTCGTCGCGGGAGCGGACGACCCGGCCACCCCGGTCGAGCACGCCCGCGAGATCGTCGGGGGCATCCCTGGGGCCCGACTGGCCGTGGTCGGCGCGGCGGCGCACCTGGCCAACGTCGAGCAACCCGAGCAGGTGCGCCGGCTCCTGCTGGAACACCTTCACGAGGAGCGCGGTGACAGATGAACGACCGTGATCGGCACGAGGCGGGCATGACGGTACGCCGGCAGGTGCTGGGCGACGACCACGTGGACCGCGCGATCGACGGCACGGACGAGTTCACCGCCGACTTCCAGGACTTCATCACCCGCTACGCCTGGGGGGAGGTGTGGAGCCGCCCGGGCCTCGACCGGCGTACCCGTAGCTGCATCACCCTCGCCGTGCTCGCCACCCTGCACCACGACGACGAGTTGGCGATGCACGTCCGCGCCGCGCTGCGCAACGGGCTGAGCCCGGCCGAGGTGGCGGAGGTCCTGCTCCAGGTCGGCGTCTACGCTGGCGTACCGGCGGCGAACCGGGCGTTCAAGGTGGCCCGGGAGACCCTGCGACAGGAGGCCGGGTGAGCGTGAGCGAGGACGCGGCGAGGTCGTCGGAGTTCGTCCAGTCACTGGAACGCGGACTCGCGGTGATCCGGGCGTTCGACGCCGAGCATCCGCAGCTCACCCTCAGCGAGGTGGCCAGGAGGACCGGGCTGACCCGGGCCGCGGCGCGTCGGTTCCTGCTCACCCTGGTCGAGTTGGGCTACGTGCACACCGACGGCCGGCTCTTCTCGCTGCGCGCGCGGATCCTCGAACTCGGCTACGCGTACCTGTCGAGTCTGAGCCTGCCCGAGGTCGCGCGGCGGCACATGGAGGCGCTGGTCGCGCAGGTGCACGAGTCCTGCTCGGTGTCGGTGCTCGACGGCGACGAGGTGGTCTACGTGGCCCGCGTTCCCACCAAGCGGATCATGACGGTGGGGATCAGCGTCGGCACCCGGTTCCCCGCCTATGCCACCTCGATGGGTCGGGTGCTGCTCGCCGCGCAACCGGTGGACTGGTTGGACGACTACCTCGCCACGGCGGAGCTGCGGCCGTTGACCCGGCGCACCGTCACCGACCCGGCGAAGCTGCGCACCGCCCTGACGAAGATCGCCGCCCAGGGGTACGCCATCGTGGACCAGGAGTTGGAGGAGGGGCTGCGCTCGGTGGCCGCCCCGATCCACGGCGAGAACGGGTCGGTGATCGCGGCGGTGAACGTCTCCGCGCACGCCACCCGAGGGTCCTTCGAGATGATCCGTCGGGAACTGCTCCCGCCGCTGTTGGCCGCCGCGAAGCGGATCGAGGAGGACGTCCGCGGCGGCCCGAGCAGCCTGCCCGGTCAGACGTAGCCGAACAGTGGCGGGAAGACCAGGACCACGAACCACGCCCACCCGGCGTACACCGGCAGGTAGCTGGTCTGCCACCGTTCGAGCGCCGCGAACGGTGCGCGCCGGCGGATGAAGGTCAGCAGGAGCCACGCCGACCACGCGAGGTTGACCAGCAGGATGACGTTCTCACCGAGCGCGGCAGCCCGGTTGGGCGTGCTGCCGTAGTCGTCGGTGATGCGTCCGGTGATCTCCACCAGCACGAGCACGTCGATGGCCAACGCGCTGACCACGAGCGCGAGCTGGAGTTTGTCGAACGGGCCGGGCGGAGCCAGCGGATCACGGGCCGAGAGCGAGTAGAGCAGCAACCCCAGCACCACGACCAGCAGGAGGTCGAACAGGATCAGGGTCTCGCGTTCGACGTCGATGCCGTGGCTGGTCCAGACGACAGCGACGAGGAACGCGAGGAGGGCGGCCGTGAAGAGCGGCGTGAACAGTCGGGTGAGGACCGGCGCGATGTTCTCGACGACACTCTGCTTGGCCTCGACCAGCCACCCGGCCACGACGACCGCGGCTGCCGCGCCACAGGGCAGGAGCCACTGCGAGATGAACTCCTCCGGGGCGATTCCGATGGCCGCGAACGTGTTGAACAGGAACGCGGAGAGTACGCCGCCGCCGAGGGCCATGAGGACGAGGTAGATGAACCACTCGCCGGTGAAACGGATGAAGTCCATGCGTCGACGCGACGACCGCCAGTCGTCGGCGACGTAGGCCAGACCGACCACCAGCCACAGGGCGATGGGGAGGTGGATGCTGGTGACGACGATGGACTGCGAGTCGTCTGCCAGTGGGTAGACATTGGCCGCCACGACACCGAGGGCGAACAGCGCCACCAGTACCACGATCACCGACTGTCGGGCGCTGCGCCGCCAGGCCAGGAACGCCGCCAGCCAGGGCAGCGCGAACAGGGTGAAGTTCCGCGCGTAGAACGAGCCGTCGTCGTCGAAGTCGAACCCGAACAACTCGGGCACCTTGACGGACGCCACCGCGCCGGCCGCGCAGGCGAGCATGGCCCACAGGTCCCGCCGGGAGCGCGTGTCGGCGACCGGGCTGCTGGAGTCGGCGGTCAGCACCAGCTGCTTCCACAGCCGTTCCGAATGCTCCCGGGCGAACTCGCGGGAGAGCTCGTCGAGGCTGCCCATTCGCTTGACCGCGACCAGGAACGCCTCGTCCGGGCTCAGTCCTCTCGCGACGAGCTCGTCGACGGAGCCACGGAGGTGGTCCTCCAGCTCGTCGGCGTCCGTCGGTTGCAGCTCCCGGCGGCGGAGCACGTAGCGGCGCCACTGCTCGAACTGGGCCTCCAGCTCCTGCTGCCCGTCGTGGTCCGTCATGCGAGGCCCTCCAGTGGGTGCACCGTCAGTGGCACCCGGTCATGCCAGATTTCCTTCAGCGCGCCCACCACGGTGTCCCACTGCCGGCGCTGCTCGGCCAGCTCGGCCAGGCCCTTCTCGGTGATGCGGTAGTACTTGCGCTTGCGCTCGCCGGTGACCGACTGCCAGCTCGACTCGACGTGGCCGAGGCGCTCGAGCCGGTGTAGCAACGGGTACAGCAGCCCTTCGGTCCAGTCGAGCTCGCCCCCGGACAGCTCGTTGATCCGTTTGAGGATCGCGTAGCCATAGCTCTCACCCTCGGTCAGGATGCCGAGCACCATCGGCGTGGCCGAGGCGGCCACCAGATCCTTCGCAACCTTCACAGAAGTCACCCCACTCTCAACCCTAGAGATACTAGGCATAGTACTGCTAGGTATTCGCGTGACGCAACGCCCGGTGGGCCACGGCCCGTCCCCGCTCGGACCGAGGAGGGACGGGCCGCAGCCCTGGATGGGTGGACAGGACGGCGGTGAGCCGACGATCAGATGGTGAAGCCACCGTCCACGTTGACCGTCGCGCCGGTGATGTAGCGCCCGTCCGGGCCGGCGAGGAAGGCCACCGTGGCGGCCACGTCACTCGGCTGGGCGAAGTGGCCGAGGGCGGTGAACCCGTTGATCGTGTCGGCATTGGGACCGTCGGACGGGTTCAGTTCGGTGTCGGTCGCCCCTGGATTGACCAGGTTCACGGTGATCGCCCTTCCGCCGAGTTCGCGTCCGAGCGCCTTGGTCAGGCCGATCAGTGCGGTCTTGCTCATCGCGTACAGCGCGAAGCCGGGGAAGACCGCCCGCTCGGCCACGTTGCTGCCGATGTTGATGACCCGACCGCCAGCCCTCATGTGGCGTACCGCCGCCTGCGCAGCGACGAACGGCGCCCGGACATTGACCGCGACGGTCTGTTCGAACTCCTCCAGGCTCAACTGCTCCAACGGGCCGAGCAGGAACGCGCCGGCGTTGTTCACCAGGATGTCCAGTCGGCCCAGCTCGCCGACTACCCGGTCGACCGCGGCGACCACCGCCGCCGGGTCGGAACTGTCCGCCCGCATGGCGACAGCTCGCCGTCCCGCGGCCTTGATCTGGTCCACCACGCCGTCCGCGCGTCGCTGATTCTGCTGGAACGTGAGTGCCACATCGGCACCCTCCTCCGCCAGGCGCAACGCCACCGCCGCGCCAATACCACGACCACCACCGGTGACCAGGGCCACCTTTCCGTCAAGTGCGTTGTTCATGACGGCAAGCCTGGTCGGCGAGAGACCATTCGTCTGGCGATGATCGGACGTCGCGTTCCGTTCGCCGGGCCGCACGACGCTGATCCGGATGCGAAACTCCACTGCGCCACATGGTGGCCGCGAGCATCGATCCACGGGGGAGTCGTCATGAATCACCATCGCCGGTTTCGCGCGACCGCGCTGGCCGTCGTCGTCGCGATCGGGTCGGCGGTCGTCACGTCGGCCGTGTCGTGTCCGGCCGCCGCCGAGGCCGGTGCGATCGCCGCGAGCAGTTCGGTTCCCTTCAAGGACCCGGTGAACCGGATGCCCCTGGGGCCGGAGGGCCTGGTGACCAAGATCGGGTCGGTCCAGACGCCCGCCCCCGGAGTCACCTACCGCAAGTACACCCAGGGCTACGCCTCATCGTCCTGGACCATCGCCCTGCACTTCCCACCGGCGCGCGCCGACCTGGTGACCCGCGACTCGCAACGGGCCGACACCTTCGTGGCGGACCTGCACGCGGCCGGATACCCGGAGGCCACAAAGGTCAGCTACGACCCGCCCCTGCCAGCGGACCTGCAGTATCGCCCGCCGACCGACTTGACCATGTTCTACGCCGTGCACCTCGGCACGTTCGGCGACGCCGCCTCGGCGGAGGCAAGACTGGCGCAGGTCAGGAGCGCCGGCATCACGGGTGTCGTCGAACACGAGGCGTTCCGGGGGCAGGTCAGCACCGGCCCGTGGGAGGTACGGGCCCTGGTCGTGGAACCGGATGCCGCCGTGACGGTCGGCGCCGCGCACGGGCCGGAGCTGCGCAGCGCCGACCGGGTTCGGGACATCGCCCGGTACGCCGGCGCTCTGGCCGCGGTGAACGCGAGCGAGTTCGACATCAACAGCCCGAACAACCCGGACTTCAACGGCTTCGACGGCGATCCGATGGGCATCTACGTGCAGGGCAACAACCTGCTGAGCGAGGCCGTGAACGGACGTACCGCGCTGCTGCTCAACGGAGCGAACGGTCCGCTACGAATCACGGAGCTGACCTCCACGACTACCGTGAAGGCCCCGGACGGTGCGCAGTGGCAGGTCGACGGCTTGCACCGCAAGCCGGGGAAGATCGCGCACTGCGGCGGTGTCGGCGGGGACCTCCGGCCGCCGTCCACGCCCGGCGGTACGCCCGGTGACCTGCCCTACGCCGACCAGCCGTGGCGGTTCGAGACCTGCACCGACCCGGACGAGATCGTCGTCTTCCGCCCCGAGTGGGGAACGGAGACGCCGGTAGGACCGGCCGGCAGTGTCGACGTCGTGGTCGACGGCAACTGGGTGGCGAAGCAGCTTCGCAGCCCGGCCGGTGGCCCCATCCCCGCCGGTGGCCGCGTACTCCAGGGAATCGGCGCCGGCGGGACGTGGCTGCGCGACCACACCGTCCTCAACCAGGCGTTCCAGCCCGGCACCCAGATCCTGGACCCGCAGGGGCAGCGGGTGACGAGCCAGACGTTCGCCGCGGTCTCCGGTGGCCCGGCTCTGGTGCGCGGCGGCGAGGTGTGGATCAACGTGGGAGCGAACGGCTACCGGTCCCGCGACGGCTACCACACCAGCCTCTTCCTGGACCGGCACCCGCGAACCCTCGCCGGCATCACCGCCGCCGGTCAGCTGCTGCTGGTAGTGATCGACGGGCGCCGCCCGGGGGTGAGCGTCGGCGTGACCATGCCGGAGGCCGCAGCGGTGATGAAGTGGCTGGGGGCGGTCGACGCCATGATGCTCGGCATCGGCGGGGACAGCACCCTCGTGATCAACGACATCCTGTACAACAGGCCCACCGACTACTGGGGCCACGAGCCGGTCACCGAGCGCCGCGTCGGCAACGCGATCGTGCTGCGGGCGAAGTGACCGCCGTCCGTCCGTTTCTCCTGCTGCGCGGTAACACCCGCGCTCTGCCGTACGAAGAAGAGGTGTGACGGCAACCAGAGAGGACGGCCTGTGAATGACCCCAGCCCAGCGGAGGGTGACATCTGCGGCATCGGCGTCGACCCGGCGGCCTTCGCGGTCTTCTACCGGCGGCACCTGGAGGCGGTGAGCCGGTTCGTGGCGCGACGGGTCGACGATCCGCACCTGGCTGCCGACCTGACCGCCGACGTGTTCCTGGCGGTGATCGAATCCGCGGGCGGCTACCGGCCCGACCGGGGAAGCCAGGTCGGCTGGCTGTTCGGGGTGGCCCGCAACGTCATCGGCGACGAGCGGCGTCGGGCGGCTCTACGGCTGCGGGTGTCCGGCCGACTGGCCGGACGACGGGACCTGGGCCCGGACGACATTGCCCGCATCGAGGAACGGATCGACGCCGAGTCCGCGGCTCGCCGGACCTATCGGGCACTGCGCGAGCTGCCCGAGGGCACCCGGACGCTCGTCGAACTCGTCGCCGTGGACGGCCTCACTGTCGCGGAGGCGGCGACCGTGCTCGGGATCTCCCCGGTCGCGGCCCGGGTCCGCCTGCATCGTGCCCGTCGCGTCGTCCGCGCCGTGCTCGCCCGCCCGGCCACCACCCTCGCCTGATGAGACGGAGATGACGCTGTGCACAAGATCGATGAACCACCGCGCGGTTTCGAAGAACAACTTCTCACCGATCTGACGGCCCACGTCAGCCGGCGCGCCGAGGAGGTCGGGGCAGCCCGTTCGGCCGGACGCCGTAGGCGGTTCCTTCCCGGTTGGCGTGTGGCCGGCGCGTTCGGGCTGGCGGTCACGCTGACCGTCGGTGGCCTGGTGGTCCAGACCATGAGGGTGGGTGACCGTCCGCCGCCCACGGCCAGCGCCTCGGAGATCCTCCGGATGGCCGCCGATGCCGCCCGCCAGCAGCCCGAACTCACCGCTCGACCCGATCAGTTCGTCTTCACGGAATCCGTGACGACGTTCCGGGACCTGCCGGACAGCGGCCCGTACACCAATTCGCGGGTGCAGCGGTGGGAGTCGGCCGGGGGCGTGGCGCACACGCAGAGACGACACCGACTGGAATCCGAGCCGAACGGGTGGAGCGATCTGCAGGTGCTCCGCCTGGACGATCCGGCCGACCCCACCAAGGAACTCGACGTGTTCCCGGAGCCCGCGTACCACGGCGACCTGCCCTCCGACCCGGACGAGCTGTTTCGCTACCTCCGGGACCACCCGGTCGACCTGCACCTGCCCGAAGGCGCCGACGAAGAGGCCGTCTACGGGGGCGAGCACATGGTGTACACCACCGCGCGGTCGATGCTCGACGGCTACGTCCCCCCCCGAGCACTGGCGGCGCTGTACGAGATGATGGCACGGGAGCCCGGCGCGGTCGTCCTGTCGGGCGGCGTGGTGGATGCCGCCGGCCGGCCCGCGGTGGCGATCCGGACGCCCGGCGTGATCGGCGGAAACGTGGACCTCCTCTTCGACCGCGACACCCACGTCTACCTCGGCCGCCGAATGTCGGTGGTGCGCAACGGCAAGGAGTCGCTGCACGCGGCCGGCGCGGTGATCCGGATCGCCATCGTCGACCGGCCGGGTCAGCAGCCCTGAACGCGCCGGTACCGGTCGGGTCAGACCCGGCTGAGGTGACGGGGCAGGAACGCCTCGTCCAGTCCGACCCACCGGACGGTGCGGTGGTCGCCCGGGTTCGCGTGCAGCGTCTTCTCCGCGGAGGCGAACGCGTCGAACAACGCGAGCCCGGAGGAGCGGTCGACGTGCTCGTCGTCCCAGGGCAGCAGGAACTGGACCGGCACGGTGATCTGCCGCGCAGCCGTGATCACCGGCTCGTCCACGGGGACCGCGCCGCCGAAGATCGCGGCGGTGATCCGGGGCTCGGCCGCGGTCAGGCGTACCCCGATCGCCGTGCCCATCGCGATGCCCCCGCCGTAGCCGACCGGCGCGTCCGGGCCGATCTGCGGCAACGCCTGCAGGGCGTCCAGCGTCGCCCGCCACTCCGACACCGCCTGCTCGGCGAACGAGGCCATGAAGCGGGTGCTGGCGGCCGCGAACCGCTGGGTGTCACCCGCCGTCACGGCGTCCCGGATCTCCAGACGGGCCTGCTCGTCCTCGTCCGTACGGGGGCGGTCGCCGTGCCCCGGCGCGTCGATCGCGACAACGGTGAACCCCCAGGTGGCTGCGGTGTGCAGGGCGCGGGCCCGGAGCCCCGGCGCCTTCCTGTGCATGCCGCCGTTGTGCCCAAGGAGCACGATCGGGGCATGGTCGGCGCCGGTCACGGGTGCCCAGAGCACACCCGGGATCTCGCCGACGAGGAAGTCGCGTTCGACCACACCGTCCGACGAGGTTTCAGCGGTGAAACGGACAGAATGCATTGTGGTGCCTTTCGGGAGTGCCAGCCTGATGGGCGCTCCCGGCGACGGTTACCTCAGTCGCCCGTCCGTGACGGGAGAGAGCACCACGTGCGAACTGCGTTCACGGGTCCCACCTCCTCGGCCGAGTCACGGATCTGGGCGCACGCTACCAAGCCGGCCACGATGCCGGCCAGTGAATTACCGTCGGCGTCAGTAGGGATATCCGGGGACGTTGAGCCGCACGCTGTACAGGCCGGAGTCGTTCCTCGGGCCCGAGGTGACGTAGAGGGTCTGCCGGTCGGACCCGCCGAACGCCACGTTGGTCGTGCCGGAGGTGCCGGACCGGATCGTGCCGAGCTGGGTGCCGGCGGGGGAGTAGACGTGGACGAGCGAGTCCCCGCCCGACGCCCAGTACACGTTGCCGGCGCAGTCGATCGTGACGCCGTCCGGACCGCCGATGTAGTTGACGAAGACACTGCGGGCGCCGGTGCTGCCGTCGGGCTGCACGGCGTACTTGTAGATCTTGTTCTCGGAGTAGGCGCCCACGTACAGCGCGGTGCCGTCCGGCGAGAGCGCGATTCCGTTGGGCTGGCGTAGCCGGTCGTCGACCAACGTCACCTGACCTCCGGAGACGCGGAAGACGCTGGTACGCCCGCTCATCTGGTCCGGGCGGTTGCCGCGCTGGAAGTTGGGGTCGGTGAAGTAGACGACGCCGTCGGAACGGACTGCCACGTCGTTCGGTGAGTTGAACGCCCGGCCCTGGTAGTTCGCCGCGACGGTGCTGCGGGTGAGGTCGCTCAACCGGTACGCGGAGACGCTTCGCTGGTCGTGTGTGGCCGCGATGATCTGCTGACCGTCGGCGCTCAGTGCCAGACCGTTGCTGCCGGCGTCGGCGAGGAACGTGTCGAAGGTCGCCGGCGGGGTGAACCGGCGGATGGTGGACGGCTGGACGTTGTACGGCCCGCTGCCGGCCGCCATGTCGGACATCAGCAGGTAGCCGCCGTCCGCGACCCAGACGGGTCCTTCGAGGAAGGAGAATCCACTCCGGATCTTCGCCGCGGTCATGGAGCTTGCCGGCAGCGGTGGCCCGTACCCGGTGCCCGCCGGGCAGGCGCCAGGCGGTGTGCCGGGCGGATTGGCGAGCGTGGCACCGGCCCCGGTGGCCGCAGCGTGAGCGTTGACATGGACAGCACGCGGGTTTCCGGCGGGTGCTGCGGCTGCCCCGGTGGGTGCCGCTGCGGTGCCGAGCACGAGGCACAGCCCGGCCAGCGGGACCATGGTTGGACGCCAGTTCATCGACGACTCCAATCGGCATCGGCCGGTCGTGGAAACCGGCGATCGACGGCGCGCGTGGGTCGCGGGGCGGCGCGGGCGTAGGCCGTTGGCGTGGATCAGGATGAGCATAGATGAACAACGATGTGATCTCCATCGACCCCACGCTGGTTCGTTCCGCTCAGGATCGATGGAAGCACACGGAGGCTGGTCAATGCAGGTGGCTGTTGCCGGTCGTGGCAGCGAATCAGTTCGATCCGCTGCCACGCCCGGCGGTCGTCACCTACCTGGGCCGACCTCGACAGCCGGCGCCCATCTGGTGGCACTCGACCCGATGACCCCATCCCCCACGGCGTGGGCGGATGCCGTGCGGTGCCACCAGGACGCCGCGGATGGGCTCACTGCATCCCACCGGGCTTCGCTCACGGGTCGCGGGGTGGTTTCTGGCTCGCGAGTTGCAGCAGACGGTCGAGGATCGCCTGGTGTCCGGGCTGAACCAGCGACGCCGGACCCTCAGGCCCGAGGACCTCCACCGAACCCAATACACCGATACGCATACCCCACCCCCGTGACGTGAGTCGAGTCTATCGATGAATCCGCAATGCGGAGTCCCGCTCGGTTGGCGCGTCAGGCGGTGGTGGACGGTCGCAGTGAGCTGGTGCCTGCGGCGGCGCTGGCGATCAGGAGCACCACCGCCGGCAGGAACGCCACGCCGATGCCCAGCCCGAGCAGGAGCCCCCACCCGGTGACGCCCAGCGCGGCCACCACGTCGGCGACCCCGGCCAACCGGCCGATCCGCTGCGCGAGAACCGGCAGCACCGCGGCGACGACGGGCACGCCGAGCAGGTAGGCGGCTGCGGCGCCGGAGTCGTCCACGGTGTACGGAGTCAGTGCGGCGGCGACCAGCACGGTGACTGCCAGGGCCGACCATCGCAGCACCCGACGAACATCGGCCGGCCTGCGGACCAGCACCACGACACCGACGAGCAGGACGGCCGCGACTGCGCCGACGGTCACCAGACCGATCATCATGCCTCCTCGACCGCGGTGGCCTCTCATCGACGGTAACAAGTGCGCGCGGCGCGACGACATGCCCGGCGGTAGCCGAACGGGTCCGAAACGCAGCGGATTAGGCTTCGGCCATGAGTGGTGTGCCGAGTGGTGCCCTGGACGCGGCGAACCCCCTTCGCCAGCTCACGATCGCCCAGCTCCGGCAGCGGACGAGCCTCAAATGGCGGGAGTACCCCGACGACGTGCTGCCGCTCTGGGTGGCGGAGATGGACGTACCGCTGGCCGAACCGGTGGCCCGGGCGATCACCGACGCCGTCGCGCGCGGCGACACCGGCTACACCGCCGGCACGGCGTACCCGCAGGCGCTGGCCGAGTTCGCCCACCGTCGGTGGGGTTGGGACGGGTTGGCCGTGGAGCGCACCGCGCTGGTGCCCGACGTGATGCACGGCATCGTCGAGGTGTTGCGGCTGGTCACCGAGCCGGGGGACGCGGTGGTCGTCAACTGCCCGGTCTACCCGCCGTTCTACGATTTCGTGACGAACGCCGACCGTCGGATCGTCGAGGCGCCGCTCGGCGAGGACCTGCGGATCGACGTCGGGGCACTGGCGGACGCGTTCCGGCAGGCGCGGGCCGGTGACCGGCCCGCCGCGTACCTGCTGTGCAACCCGCACAACCCGACCGGCGTCCTGCACACCGCGGCCGAGTTGGCCGCCGTCGCCAGTCTGGCCGACCGGCATGGGGTACGAGTGGTCGCCGACGAGATCCACGCTCCGGTGGTGGTCGGGGAAGCGCGCTTCGTGCCGTACCTCTCGGTGCCCGGCGCGGAGAACGGCCTGTCGTTGATGTCTGCTTCCAAGGGGTGGAACCTGGCCGGTCTGCGCGGTGCGCTGCTCATCGCCGGCCCGGCAGCGGCGGGAGACGTCGCCCGGGTTCCGTTCGAGGCCAGCGTCAGCACCAGCCACCTCGGCGTGATCGCCCACACCGCCGCGTTCCGCGACGGCGGCGAGTGGCTCGACGCCGTGTTGACCGGTCTGGACGACAACCGCCGCCTCCTCACCGCGCTGCTCGCCGAGCACCTGCCGGCCGTCCGTTACCACCCCGGTGAGGCCACCTACCTCGCCTGGCTCGACTGCCGCGCCCTGGGCCTCGGCGACGACCCCGCCGGCGTGTTCCTCGACCGGGGCCGGGTGGCGCTCAATTCCGGTACGGCCTTCGGCACCGGCGGTGGCGGCCACGTCCGGTTGAACCTGGCCACCGCACCGGAGCTGATCACCGAAGCGGTACGCCGGATGGCCGCCGCCGTCGCCTGAGAAGTCTGGAGGCACGCGCCGCTTCGGCACGCGGTCGATGGTTGCCAACTGATCCGTCTGCTCAAGAGCTGTACGGCAATTCTTCAGCATCGCATCGATCGATGGACATGGGCGACAGAGATGGTTGTCCTCCACCCCCACAGAGGAGACCCACCATGTCGACGACCCGATCCGCACCTCGCCGTACGCGCGTGATGCAGCGCGCCGCCGCGCTCGCCGTCAGTGCGCTCGCGATGGCCGGCCTGACCGCCACGAACGCCCAGCCCGGTTGGGCCGCGCCGCCCGGGATCCCGTCCAAGGCGACTGCGCAGTCGCAACTCAACGCCCTGACGGTGGCGGCGCAGGGCTCGACCAGTGGCTACTCGCGGGACCTGTTCCCGCACTGGATCACGGTCAGTGGTAGCTGCAACACCCGGGAGCAGGTCCTCAAGCGCGACGGCACCTCCGTCGTCGTCGACAGCTCCTGCGCGGCCACCTCCGGTCGCTGGTACAGCCCGTACGACGGCGCGACCTGGACGGCGGCCTCCGACGTCGACATCGACCACGTGGTGCCCCTCGCGGAGGCGTGGCGCTCCGGCGCGAACTCGTGGACGACGAGCCGTCGGCAGAGCTTCGCCAACGACCTGAGCCGCCCGCAGTTGATCGCGGTGACGGACAACGTCAACCAGTCCAAGGGCGACCAGGACCCCTCCACCTGGCAACCACCGCTGTCGTCGTACCGGTGCACCTACAGCAAGATGTGGATCACCGTGAAGTACAACTGGGGTCTGACGCTGCAGTCGTCGGAGAAGTCAGCCCTGCAGAGCATGCTCAACACCTGTAGCTCCTGAGCACGACCACGGCCGGCGGGGCGTCCCGACGACGCACCGCCGGACCGGGCCGCCATGGCACCGGCCCGACTGCCGCACTGAGGTTCGCCGTTGATCGGTGCGGCGTCCTCAGCCCGGCAGGTACGCGATGAGTCGGTCGGCGAGTTGCTTCGGGTGGCTGAGCGCGACAGCGTGCCCACCGACGATCTCGTCCGGGGTGACGCCGAGACGGTCGGCGGCCACCCTTCGCAGGAAGTCCACCGGGAAGAATCGATCGTCGCGGGCGATGAGCACCCTCGTCGGCACGTCCGGCCAGGCATCCAGCGGCCACGGCTCGCTGCCCTCGGCGCTGACCTGGTCCCGGACGTGCCCCGCGGCCCGCGCGACGATCTCGGCCGGCACACCGTTGTAGAACTGCTGCTCCTCGCTGAGCCCTTCCACACCCTGGTAGCCGGTGTTGCCCCACCAGTCGCCGGGCTTCTCCCCGGGCTCGGGGATCATCGGTGTGAGCAGGACGATCAGTCGCACCGGCACCTTGTCGGCGATCAGCGGCGCGGTGAACGCCCCGTACGAGTGCCCGACGACGACGACGTCACGCCGGTCACCGATCGCGCCGACGACCGTCTCGCAGAACTGGGCGAACCCCGCCGACCTGTCCTCGATCGGCAGCTCCGGCACCACCACCTCGTGGCCGCGGCTGCTCAGCTCGGGGACGAGGAGGTGCCAGTCCCAGGCGCTGCCCCCGCCACCGTGGATCAGAACGAAAGTAGCCATGGTCCGAAGCCTCACAGGTGGGTACGACAGCCAACCCACGCGTTGACAGGCGAACGAGCCGCCCAGCGCCGACAATGGCAAGAGTGGCACCCGCCTTCGTCCTGCACCACCACCGCAAACCACGACCGCACTTCGACCTGCGGCTCGAGGAGGGCGGTGTGCTGCGCTCCTGGGCGGTCCCTCGTGGCCTGCCGGACAGCCCGGACGACAACCGACTCGCGATAGCCGTGCCCGACCACCACCTCGATCACCTCACCTACGAGGACGCCGACAAGTCGATCGCGGACATCGGCACGTGGGAGGAGCACGACCGTACCGACCGTCGGATGCTGTTCACGTTGCACGGCCGTACCGGCCGACGGCGTTACGCGTTGATCCGTACCGGCGAGGGCTGGCTGCTGCATTTGACGAAGGAGCAACCGTCGGACGAGCGCGGATAGTCGGCGCGGTGGTGGCTGTGCGCAGTTCTCCTCAGCAGGCGATGTATCGGTATTCGGCGGTGACAGGGCTTCGTCTCCGCATAATCAGGGCGTGGAGTCCGAAAATGGCAATCGTCGGTTGGTACGTCAGCCGGGCCGGCTGATGTCGTTCAGCGATGCGGTATTCGCCATCGCCGTGACGCTTCTGGTGCTGGAAATCCAACCGCCGCGGGATTTCGGGCATCTCCTCCGGGGTCTCGGCGCGCTGTGGCCGTCCTATCTGGGATATGCGTTGAGCTTCCTGCTCGTCGGGCAGGTGTGGGTCAACCACCACGTCATGTTCGACCGTGTCCGGCACGTCGATCGGACGGTCCTGTTCCTCAACACGTTGCTGTTGATGGTCATCGCCTTCCTGCCGTTCTCCACCTCACTGCTGGCCGACGCGATACGCGCGGAGCTGGGGCTGCGCACGGCGGTTGTCGTCTACGGTGCGACGCTGTGGACAGCGGCAGCTCTGTTCAATGTCATCTGGGCCCATCTTCGCCGGGCCAACCTGCTGGACCCCGACCTCGGACCCCTCGGCATTCGCGCCATCGGCCGCCGATTCGCACTCGCGCTGGTCTGGATCGGCTCCGGCATCCTCGTCGGCGCCTTCGTGCCGCTCGCGGGCGTCGTCATCATCGCCGGCTTCCTACCCGCCTACTACCTGCCCATTCGCGGCGAGTACGGCGAGGACGACACGGCCGCCGATCGGCCCACCTAGACAGGCAATTCCTGCCTCAAGTCGGGGCTGCGGGGGGCCCGTCAGGTCGCTCACTGATGCATCCGCCCCCACGGAGATGACCGAGGGTCACCGCCGGGCCGCGCCCAACAGCCCGAGCCGGCTCAGTGGCGGATGGCGAGTCGGAGCGGGTAGCGAGCGCGTCCGGCGTGGGCCGACGACGGGAGGTCGCCGGCCCACCGTGCGACTGGTCAGCGAACCCGAAGCTGTTGGCGGTCAGCTGTGGCGGGAGCGTAGGTCGGGTCACCGGAGTAGCTGACGAGGACCGGGTGCACCCCTGCGGACAGTCCGGCGGTCGGCAGTTTGACGACGGCCGCGCCTCCGGACAGCGCAACGGTCCGCGTCGTGCCGCCGACGGTGACGGCGACCTCGCCGGTCACCTTCGGGGCCTTGCCGTGCGGCGACCGGGCCCGCACATCGACGTTGACTGTGACCGTCTCACCACGGACGACTGACGTGGGTGTGGCCTTCGCCCGTACCCTCACTCCTGCCGCGCCGGGTGGCGTCAGGGTGACCTGGGCGGCGGCTGCCTTGGTCGGGTCGACCACCGACGTCGCCACGACGGTGAGCGACGGCGCGGTCTCGGCGGCGGCCACCGAGAGCAGGCCGTCGGCGGAGATGGTCGTGCCGGCCGAGGTCGCCCCGTCGATCGACCACGTCACCGCTGGGCTCACACCCTCGTTGGTCGTCACCTGGGCGTTGAACTGCCTGGTCCAGTTCCAGCCCTGCGTCAGGCGCGCCGTCGCCGGCGTCACCGACACGGAGTCGACCCCGGACCACAGGTGGTCCCTCGCGAAGATGGTGAAGAGCTGGCCCGCCGTCATGCCGTCGTGTGCGCCGGGGACCTGGGTCGTCGCGGCGGTGAACCCCCGAGCCCGGAAGTTGTCCGCGATGGCGTTCTGGGCGTTGAGGTTGCCCTCGAAGACCCCGTTACCGAGGAACACGGAGAGTTGGTCGTCCCCGACCGCGTCCGCGATGGTGTCGTAGTCCTGCGCGGTGAGGGACGGATTACCGGAGAAGTGTCCGTAGAACGCGAACGTGGTCGGGTAGTTCCTGATGACGACCCCGCCCGTCATCCCGCCGTAGGAGAACCCGGCGTAGGCGCGTCCCGTACGCTCGGTCGAGACGTTGTAGTTCTCCTCGATGAGGGGAAGGATCGTCTGGACCAGGTTGTCGGCGGCGTTCGTCTGGTTGTAGGAGGCGAAGCCGAGGCTGGTGCCGGTGAAGTGGTTCCCCATGGTGACGACCACCGTCGGCTCGATCTCACCCCTGGCCGTCATGTTGTCCAGGATGTTCGGGACGTTCGCCGGGACCATGAAGTCGGTCTCGTCACCGAAGATGCCGTGGGCGAGATACGCGACCTTGTACGGCTCGGGACGGTTGGCGTCGTAGTTGGCCGGCAGGTAGACGCCGAGGTGGTGACCACCGTCGCCGAGGATCGTGGTGTACGGAACATACTGGACCGTGCCGCGCCGTGAACGGTCCGCGAGCGGCAGCTCGTAATCCGCACGTTTCCGCAGCACCGGGTCGTTCTGCTTCTTGTCGTACGGCACGTACACGGCATCGAGGACGTCGTTGTTCCTGACCCGGAACGAAGATTCGCCGGGCGGCCGAGGATTCGTCGAGGCAGGATCCCAGATGCGCTTGTTCACCCAGCCCTGGGTCGGGTCCCAGACGCGGTACCAGTAGCTGAGACCGCCGGCGTGCAGCGGGAGGGAGACCGACCAGTATCCCTTCGCGTCCCTGGTCATGTCCCTGAGGAACTCGGTACCGCCGGCGTGGTAGCGCCCCGGCTGCCATGCTTCCGGCTGATAACGGGTGGTGCCCGTGCCCACATCGAGCAGGGTCAGGTCCCCGGCGAGGCGGACCTGCGTGGCCTGAGGATTGCGGTAGACGAACCTGACGGTGTAGCCGGTCGGCGAATGCCGATCCTTCTTGACGGTCGCGCCTTCGACGGCCGTGGGCTTGCCTGCGGCGGCGGCTGGCGTGGGGGCGATGACGCCCGCACCGAGTGACACGAACGTGAGCAACGAGATCACACGCGTGAGCCCGCGTCTTCCGATCGCTCTCCTCATCCGACCCTGCTCCTTTGTCTCATGACGCTTCGTCTGATTCGGACCGTTTCGGGCCGCCGCCTCATTCCACTCGCGACGTGCGTGTCTGGTGCGGGCGCGCACTGGCGGTGGTGCTGGTGAATCCCGAGCCCGGATCCACCATTTGTTGGTTCGGACGGGTTTCGGGCGAAGCCATCGGTGGGTGGCGGCGCGTCCTCGAAAGTGGGCTCGGTCGATGGACGCAGTGTGCAGCTAAATCGAATTAGCATCGGGCAGTGTCGCTGGATGGGTCGTCCGGTGTCAAGGGGTTCGAGGCCAATAGGGGTGGGCCGGCGGCGGGTGGGTCCGTAGATTCAGCTTCGGTTGCGTTCGTGCGGCCGCGAGGGGGCTGGGGCATGCTGTTGCCGTCGTTGTCCGGAGCTGGGCCCGACCGTGCGGACGCCGTGAGCGTCGATGGCCATGCCATCTCCCGGGAAGCATTGCGGGCCAACGCGGGCGGGGTGGCCGCCGACATCGCCGGGGCCGGGACGGTGGCGGTGCTCGCCAGCCCGGGTGTGGCAACGGTGGCCGCGATCGTCGGCGGCCTGCTGTCCGGGGTGGCGGTGGTTCCCGTGCCGCCGGACACCGGTGCGGCCGAACTCGCCCACGTGCTCACCGACTCCGGAGCCGAGCTGCTGCTGGCCGGTGAGCCGGAAGCGCCCGTGCTGGCGGATTGTCCGATACCGGTGATGCCGGTCGACCCGGCCCGGCGTGGCGAGTTGTCGAGCGTCGGCCCAGCACCGTCCACGACCGGGCTGATCCTCTACACCAGCGGCACCACCGGTCCACCGAAGGGCGTGTCGCTGAGCCACGCCGCGATCCGGGCCGGCATCGACGCGGTCGCGCACGCCTGGGACTGGACCGACGAGGACGTCCTCGTGCAGGGGCTGCCGCTCTATCACGTACACGGTCTGATCCTGGGATTGTTGGGGCCGCTGCGGGTCGGCTCGCCGCTGGTGCACACCCGGCGGCCGACGCCGGCCCGGTACGCGGCGGCGCGGGGTTCGATGTACTTCGGGGTTCCCACGGTGTGGGGCCGGGTCTGCGGCGAGCCGGCCGCCGCCCGCGCGCTGTCCGCGGCCCGGCTGCTGGTCTCCGGCAGCGCGCCGCTGCCCGCGCCGGTCTTCGCCGAGTTGGAGGCGCTGACCGGGCACCGGCCCGTCGAGCGGTACGGCATGACCGAAACGCTGATAACGCTCAGTACCCGGGCCGACGGCCCCCGGCGAGCCGGCTCGGTCGGCCGTCCGGTACGCGGAGTGCAGGCCCGGCTCGTGGACGACGCGGGTTCGCCGGTGCCGGCCGACGGGCGGACCTTCGGGGCGCTGCAGATCCGTGGCGCGACGCTCTTCGACGGCTATCTGCACCTGCCCGAGAAGACCGCCGAGACGTTCACCGCCGACGGCTGGTTCCGCACGGGTGACGTGGCGACGGTCGACGAGGCGGGGGACTATCGCATCGTCGGGCGGGCCAGCGCCGACATCATCAAGAGCGGCGGGTACCGGATCGGCGCCGGCGAGATCGAGGACTGTCTCCTCACCCACCCGCAGGTGCGTGAGGTCGCCGTGGTCGGTGCCCCGCACGCCGACCTGGGCCAGGAGGTGGTGGCGTTCATCGTCGGCGAAAAGTCGCTGGCCGCCCGATCACTGGTGACCTATGTGGAGAAACGGTTGTCCCGGCACAAGCGACCGCGCCGTGTGCACGTGGTGGAATCGTTGCCGCGCAATGCCCTGGGCAAGGTGCAGAAGGCAACTTTACTGTCGCTGCTGGAAACGGGGACCTTGCCGGGCGGTGTCTGACGCGTGTCATTCTCATGACTGCCTAGCCGAAAGGTGGAGTTTTGGCTGGGACCTTCGGGCATCTAAACGCTTCTCGTGTTCTCGACCCGTGGTGACTGCTCGTAGTCTCTAGACGAACACGGGGGGTGAGTCGTGTATCTAGATGTCTCGATCTCCGGGCCGATCAGGCCACGGTCAAGAAGCTCGATCGGTAGCCGACCGGGGGGATGGCACCGAGCGACGACGTCGACGTCGCGTCACCACGGGGGAGGTGCGCGTGGAGGTACGGGTTCTCGGGCCGCTTGAGGTACTGGTCGACGGCAGACGACTCGACCTGGGTGGCCACCGCCAACAGATCGTGTTCGCCAGCCTCGCACTGGAGGCCAACCGGGTCGTCCCGGTGGGGCGACTGATGGAGGCCATCTACGGCGACGATCTGCCCAGCACCTCACGTGCCCAGGTGCAGATCTGCGTCTCGGCGCTCCGACGGCTGTTCAACACCCACGACTACCCCGACACCATCGTCACCCGGTCCCAGGGCTACCTGCTCCGGGTCACGGACGGGACGTTGGACCTCGACCGGTTCGTCGGTCTCGTCGAGGGCAGCCGGCGGGCTCGCTCCGCGCAGAACGTCGACGAGGCGGTCGGACACATTCGCGCCGCCCTGGCCCTCTGGCGGGGCCGCGCTCTCTACGGGCTGGAGAGCCGGCTGGTCCAGTCAGCGGCCAACCGCCTCGACGAGCGGCGGATCAACCTCCACGAGGACTGCGTCGAACTCGAACTCGAACTCGGCCGACACCGCGATCTCATCCCGGAACTCTCCGACCTGGTCGAACAGCACCCGCTGCGCGAACGGCTGCGCGGGCAGCTGATGCTCGCCCTGTACCGGTCCGGCCGCCAGGCCGAGGCCCTCGACGTCTACCGGCAGGCCCGCCGCACGATGATCGACGAGCTGGGTCTCGAACCGAACCAGTGGCTACAACAGCTGGAACACGCGATCCTCACCTCGGACGAGGAACTCGCCGCGCCGATCTCACCCGCGCCGGCCCCGGCAGCGTCGACCGCCCCCGCCCCGCTGCCGCCGGTCCCGCCGGCGCTGGTCGTCGCGCCGGTGGACGACATCCCCCTCGGCGCGATCACCCCGCCGGTGATCGTCGCTCCCACCGAACCGGTCATCCCGGTCACCGTGCCGTGCCTGCTACCCACGGACATCGCCGACTTCACCGGCCGGTCCAAGCAGATCGACGTCATCGAGCAGCAACTGTTGATGGCCGCCGAGAGCCCGACGCAGTTCGCGGTGCCGATCGTGGTGGCCGCCGGCAAACCAGGCATCGGCAAGACCACCCTCGCCGTGCACGTGTCGCACCGCGCGGCGACGCGGTACCCGGACGGGCAGCTCTTCGCCGACATGCACGGCCGCAGCCCGCAGCGGGTCGGCCCGATGCAGGTGCTGGAACGCTTCCTGCGGACCCTCGGCGTCCCCGGCACCGCGATGCCCGAGGTGCTGGAGGAACGCGCCGAGCTCTACCGTGACCTGCTCTCCGACCGCCGGATGCTGATCGTGCTGGACAACGTGGCCGGTGAGAGCCAGGTGCTGCCCCTGCTGCCCGGCACCCCCCATTCGGCCGTGCTGGTCACCAGCCGCAGCCGGCTGGCCGGCCTGCCCGGCGCGATCCACCTCGACGTCGACGTCTTCGACGAGGAACACTCGCTCGAACTGCTGGCGCACGTCGCCGGACGGGAACGGATCGAGCAGGAGCCCGAGGCGGCGGCACAGCTCGCCTTCCTGTGCGGGAACCTGCCCCTGGCCCTGCGGATCGCCGGGGCCCGGCTCTCCGCACGGCAGCACTGGACCGTCGAGCACCTCGTCGAGCGGCTCGACAACGAGGCGCGACGCCTGGACGAGCTGAAGCACAGCGGGATGGGCATCAGGGCCAGCATCTCGCTCACCTACGACAGCCTCACCGAGGAGGCCCGCCGGCTCTTCCGCCGGCTCGCCGTACTCGACGTGCCGTCGTTCTCCGGCTGGGTCAGCGCCGCACTGCTGGACGAGCCGGTGATGGACGCCCAGGACCTGTTGGACGACCTCGCCGAGGCGCAGCTCGTGGAGAGCACGAGCATGGGTCCGGGGCAGGTCCCGCAGTACCGGTTCCACGACCTGATCCGGGTCTTCGCCCGGGAACGCCTCGCCGCCGAGGAGACCGTCGCCGACCGCAACGCCGCGCTGTGTCGGGTGCTCGGTGCCCTGCTGTTCCTCGCCGAGGCCGCCCACTGCGGTCTGCACGGCGGGCCCTACTTCATCCTCAGCAGCGAAGCCCCACGATGGTCGTTGCCGCAACGGCTGACCGAGCAGCTGGTCAGCCGTCCGCTGAGCTGGTTCGAACGGGAGCGGCACTCGCTCGTCGCCGGCGTCCGTCAGGCCGCACAGGCCGGCTTCACCGACCTGTGCTGGACGCTCGCCCACATCGCGGTGACCCTCTTCGAGCCGCGCATCTACCTCAACGACTGGCGGGAGACCCACCGCGTCGCGCTCGCCGCCAGCAAGGCGGCGGGTGACAACCGGGGGCAGGCAGCCATGCTCTACTCCAACGGCTCGCTGTTCCTCGCCGAGCAGCGGTTCGACGAGGCGCGCCGCGACCTGGAGGCGGCCGGGACCATCTTCCGCAGCCTCGACGACGAGCAGGGGCTGGCGCTGGTCACCCGGCAGATCGCGTTCGCCGACCGGATCCGAGGGGACCTGCCGGCCGCCGCCACCCGCTACGAGCACGCGCTGGACAGCTTCCGGCGCAGCGGCGACCTGGGCGCTGCGGCCTACGTGCTGCACAGTCTGGCGCAGGTGCACATGGAGAGCGGCAATCCGCAGGAGGCGTTGGCCATCCTGCCCGAGGCGCTGGTGATGAGCCGCAGTGCCCGCAGTCGTCGGGTGGAGGCGCAGGTGCTGCACCGCATGGGCGACACCTACCTGCACACCGGGGACCCGCACGCGGCGGCCAGCGCATTCGCCGAGGCGTTGGCGGTGGTGCAGGACATCGGCGACCCGGTCGGCGAGGCGTACGCGCTGCACGGGATGGGTGTGGCGCACATGACGGCCGGTGATCTGACCGCCGCCGAAACAGCGTTGCAGAGCGCCCTGGGCCTGGCGAGCACGGCCGGTGAACGACTCATCGAGGCGCGGGTGTCGCTGGCGCTCGGCGAACTCGCGCTCGAACGCGGCAGCGCGACGCAGGCGGTGGTGCATCTGCACCGGGCACTGGGGCTGTTCCGGGGCATCCGCGCGCCGAAGTTCGAACAACGGGTGTTGACCAAGCTGACCGAGGCGTACGTGGCGGCCGGCGGCCGGGAACATCCGGCGGCTCTGGCGGCCGAACCGGTGCGAGACAACGTGGTTCCGCTGGTGCGTCAACCTCGGCCGCAACGGCCGGATCGCACGGGCAGCGGTTCCTCGATGGTGCAGGGCATTCGTCAGGGCTGAAACTCGGGGTGCGACCGGCCGGCTCGTCAGCCGTACCGGGCTCCCGGGACGTGCGCCCGGTGGCCGTTGATCAGATGGCCCGCCGGAGGCCCACGTGGTGCTCCATCAGCCCCAGGGCTGGCTGGGGGAGGCGGTCGTGCTCGGCGTGGGGGTGGCCGCCGGCGCCGGGGTGCTGCCACTGGCGTCCTCGGCGTGCGCGGCGGTCGCTCCGAACAACCCGACCGTGACGGCGGCGGCGGCGACAGCGATGGCGATGCGGGTCTTGACGGTGAGCGAAACGTTGTTGCGCATGGCGATGTTCCTCCAGGTGAGGGGGGATTTCGTTCCGCCGTGTTCGGCGATGTCACAAACGTAGGAACGAGCCCCATCACCGCGTTATCTGTTCGCCTGCCGACCCCTATCACCGCTATCGGATCGCGACCGATAGCCGGCGATAGAACGGCGAAGGCCATCCGATAGCCAGCCGGCGCAGGCTTCTGCCCTAGGCCGGGAATCCGGCAACCAACCGTCGCCCGCTCGCGTCGCGGGTCACAGCGACGGGACCGACTGGCAGGTGACAACACATGAGTGTTTCGGCGCAAGCTTTGGACGGTGTGTTCGGCCGCCCGGCGGCGGGCATCCGGGCGCGATTGGAACGCGCTGACGACGGCGGCTGGAAGCCCGTCGCCGATGCGGAGTCCGACCCCGACGGCCACATCGACGACTGGGCGGCAGAGCTCCTGGAACGGGGCCCCTACCGGATCGTCTTCGACAGCGACCACTACTTCTCCGGTCTCGGCGTCAGCGCCGCCTATCCGGAGATCGCGGTCACCTTCCGAGTCCAGGACGAGTCCGACACCTGTCAGGTCCAGGTGCTCCTCACTCCCTACTCGTACTCGATGTACTTCGGCACCCGCGGATGAGTCAGGTGGCGGCCGGGCTTCGCGTGCCGGCTCCGTACAGCGAGGAAAGGAATCCATCGTGAACCCGAGTCGACGATCCGCCGGCCGCTACCTGCCCTCCGTCCCGGTGAGCCTGCCGGACCGAAGGTGGCCGGGCCGTACGGTCACCACCGCGCCCCGGTGGCTCTCGACCGACCTGCGCGACGGCAACCAGTCGTTGGCCAATCCGATGAGCCCGGCCCGGAAGCTGGCCATGTTCCGGTTGCTCGTGGAGATGGGCTACCAGGAGATCGAGGTCGGTTTCCCGGTCGCGAGCCAGGACGACCACGACTTCGTCCGGCTGCTGATCGAGGACGACCTGATCCCGGACGACGTCTGCATCACGGTGCTGACCCAGGCCCGCGACGAGCTGATCCGGCGCACGGTGGAGAGCCTGGCCGGCGCACCGAGGGCACGCATCCACATCTACAACGCCACGTCACCGCTGTTCCGCCGGGTCGTCTTCGGCATGACCCGGGCGGAGTGCCTGGACCTCGCGGTGCAGGGAACGCGCCTGATGATGAAGTACGCGGACCGCACCCTGGCCGGCACCGACCTGCGCTACCAGTACTCGCCCGAGCTGTTCAACGACACCGAGCTGGAGTTCTCCCTCGAGGTGTGCGAAGCGGTCATGGACGTGTGGCAGCCGGAGACGGACCGACCGATCATCCTGAACTTCCCGACCACGGTCGAGCGGACCATGCCGAACGTCTTCGCCGACCAGATCGAGTGGCTGGACCGCAACCTGTCCCGCCGCGAGCACGTGTGCCTCTCGGTGCACCCGCACAACGACCGTGGCACCGGTGTCGCGTCCGCGGAGCTGGCGACCCTCGCCGGCGCGCAACGGATCGAGGGCTGCCTGTTCGGCAACGGCGAACGGGCCGGCAACGTCTGCCTGGTCACACTCGGGCTGAACCTCTACACCCAGGGCATCGACCCGGGCATCGACTTCTCCGACATCAACCGGATCCGGCGGACGGTCGAGTACTGCAACGAACTGCCGGTGCACCCGCGCCACCCGTACGGCGGGGACCTGGCCTACACCGCGTTCTCCGGTTCGCACCAGGACGCCATCAAGAAGGGCTTCGACGAGCGCGCCCGGGCCGCGATGGCGATCGGCGCGTCCGTGGACGACCTGCCCTGGGAGGTGCCGTACCTGCCGCTGGACCCGGAGGACGTCGGCCGCACCTACGAGACCGTGGTCCGGATCAACAGCCAGTCCGGTAAGGGCGGCGTCGCGTACGTGCTGGCCAGCCGGCACGGCATGCTCCTGCCGCGCGACCTGCAACTGGAGTTCGCCGCCGTGGTGCAGGCGCAGGCCGACGCCGCCGGGGTGGAGATCTCACCGACGCGCATCGGGGAGCTGTTCCTGGAGGAGTACGTCGTGCGGCGCCCGCTGTCGGTGCCGCTGCGCTTCCGCGACATGGTCGCCACCGAACTGCACGTCGGGGGCGGCGGCTTCACCGTCGGCGCGGCGCGGGCCGACGCGGTCGAGCAGATCCGCGCCACGATGCTGTCCTGGGGGATCGACGTGCGCGCCGTGCACCGGACCGGGGTCGGTGCGGTCCGCGAGCGCGACGACGTGGTCGTGTACGCCGAGTGTCGTCTCGGCACCCGTACCGTCTGGGGCGTCGGCATCGACGCGGAGCCGGACACCGCGGCCTTCGCCGCCGTCCGCGCGGCGCTGAGCCGTGCCCTGCGCTCCGGCAACGCCCTGGAGACCGTCGGGGATCTCGACGCCCCGGTGATGCACCCCGCGCCACCCCGGCTGCGCCCGGTCCTGGCTGGCACCGTCGGCCTCGACCTGGCTGGCACCGTCGGCCTCGACCGGGCCGGCTGAACACCATTCGAGGCCGTTCACCATTCCAGACCTGGGGGAAATCCACATGGGACTCGTTGAGAGAGACAAGGCGGTGACCAGCCTCGAGGGTCTGCTCACCGAGGCGGTCGCGGGCCGTGGCCGGGTGGCGATGATCACCGGTACCGTCGGCACCGGCAAGAGCGAACTACTGCACACCCTGGCCGACCGGGCGGTCGACTTCGGTGCCCTGGCGGTCACCGCGAGCGGCGCCCACGCCGAGCGCAACCTGCCCCTGGCGCTGCTCAGCCAGCTCTTTCACGACGCGCCCCTGCAGGACCGCGAGCGTGAGCGGGCGATGAGCCTGCTGCACGAGGGCACGGTCGCGGCCCTGGCCGCCGACAACCGGGACGACAACGAGCACATCGACGTGCAGATCGTGCACGGGCTCTGCACCATCCTGCTGGAACTGGCCGAACGCTATCCGCTGGCGTTGCTCGTCGACGACGTGCACCACGCCGACCGCGCCTCGGTGGTCTGCCTGGCGTACCTGGCCCGGCGTGCCCGGTTCGCGCCGGTCCTGGTCGCCTTCACGCAGACCGAGTTCGGGCGCAGCGCCGATCCCTCCTGGCAGGCGGAGCTGCTGCGCCCGGGGCACGGAAGCCGGCTCCAGCTGGCTCCGCTCACCGGCCTCGGCGTCCAGCAGCTCGCCGCCGAGACGGTCGGCACGGAGGTCGCCGAACGGCTGGCCGGCCAGTGGTACCAGCTCACCGGCGGCAACCCGCTGCTGGTCAGCGGCCTGCTGGAGGACTACCAGGCCGTCACCGAGGAGACCGGCGCCGCGCCGGACGAGGTGGTGGTGGGGGAGCGGTACGCCCAGGCCGTCGTGTCCTGCCTGCGTCGCGGTGAGCCGCAGCTGCTGGAGGTCGCCCGCGGAGTCGCCGTGCTCGCCGACACCGAGGCGCTCGACCGGCTCCTGCGTACCGACGCGGGCGTGGTCGCGCAGGCCATGCGGGCGCTGACCACCGCCGGCATCTTCACTCTCGGTGGGTTCCGGCACCCGGTGGCCGCGGCCGCCGTGCTCGCCGGGTTCGACCAGGACGAGCGGGCCGAGCTGCACCGGCGCGCTGCGGTGCTCGCCTACGACGGCGGCGCGTCGGCGCGGGTCGTGGCCGAGCACCTGCTGGGCGCCAAGGAGGCCAGTGAGGCGTGGGGCGTGGCGGCGCTGGAGGACGCCGCCCGGCAGGCCCTGCGTGAGGGCCAGGTGGAGTCGGCCGTCAGCTACCTCAAGCTGGCCTGGCGGGCGTGCACCGACGAACGGCAGAAAATCAAGATCATGACCACTCTGGTACGCGCCGAGTGGCGGGTCAACCCCAGCACCTCCAGCAGCTACCTGCCCGAACTCGCCGGCGCCCTGGACAAGGGCTTCCTCCAGGGCAGCGACGCGGTGATCCTGGCCAAGGCGCTGCTGTGGCACGGGCAGCTCGCCGAGGCGGAGGTGATCCTGGCGCACCTTGCCGCCACCGGAGTGGACCTCGACCCGGCCGCCGCCGGCGAACTGGCGATGACCCGACCCTGGCTGCGCTGCTCGTACACGCCGTTGGCCCAGCACTTCCGGCCGGCGCCGGTGACCGTCTCCACGGTCTCGGCCAGTCGCCGCCTGGAAGCGGCCAACGCGCTGTCCACGGTGCTCAGCGACACCCCGTCGGAGAGCGTGGCCGGGGTCGTCGAGCGCATCCTGCGCAGTTCCCGGCTCGACGAGATGAGCCTGGACACGGTGGAGAGCGCCCTGCTCACCCTCACCTACGGCGGGCACGCCGAACAGGCGGCGCCCTGGTGCGACCTGTTCATCGAGGAGGCGCACACCCGGCGCGCCCCCAGCCGGCAGGCCCGTCTCGCCGCGATCCGGGCCGAGGTCGCACTGCGCCTGGGTGACCTGCCCGGCGCGGCCCGGCACGCCCGCCTGGCCCTGGAGATCATGCCGCCGAGCAGTTGGGGTGTGGGCGTCGGCGTGCCGCTCGCCAGCCTCGTCACGGCCTGCACCGCGATGGGTCGCTTCGACGAGGTGTCCGAGTGGCTGGACCAGCCGGTTCCGGAGACCATGTTCCAGACCCGGTACGGGCTGCACTACCTGCACGCCCGTGGTCGCTACAGCATGGCGACCGGGCACCTGCCGCTCGCGCTTCGCGACTTCCAGAAGTGCGGTGAGCTGATGACCACCTGGGAGTTGGACGCGCCGGGTCTGGTGGCCTGGCGCACCGACGCCGCCGAGACCCTGCTGCGGATGGGACGCCCGGACCAGGCCCGCCGGCTCATCGAGGACCAGCTGGGCCGCTGCGGCAAGGACATGCCGCGCGTGCACGGTTCCGCGCTGCGCCTCCTCGCCGCGACCAGCCAGCTACGGCACCGGCCGATGCTGCTGCGCCAGGCGGCGGACCTGCTGCAGTCCGGCGCCGACCGGTACGAGCACTCCCGGGTGCTCGTCGACCTGACCGAGGCGTACCACGCGCTCGGTGAGTCGCGGCGGGCGGGAATGATCGGCCGGCGGGCACGGGCACTGGCGGAGGAGTGCGACGCGCAACCCCTGCTCCGTAGGCTCTCGCGGGACATCGGCTGGGACGACAAGGAGACCGCCGCGGCGCAGCCCAGCGTCACCGGCAGTGCCGCGATGCTCAGCGACGCCGAACGCCGGGTGGCGGCCCTGGCCGCGATCGGCTACACCAACCGGGAGATCTCCGACAAGCTCTACATCACGGTGAGCACTGTGGAGCAGCACCTGACGCGCATCTACCGCAAGCTCGGCGTGGTGGGGCGTACCGACCTGCCGGCGCACCTCGAACTCGACCTGTCCGCGACCGTCTGACCGCACACACCGGGGCCCCGTACCGCGTCACCGCGCGGGCGGGGCCCCGGTGTGTGTGCTGCCCGAAAGTGATCGCCGGTCCGCGAGGTCAGGCCGGCTCGGGCGCGGGAAGGATGACCCGCAGCGGGTCGCCGTGGCGGCCGTACAGGTCCTGTTCGCGGGGGTAGCCGAGCGACACTTCCTCGAAGCGGACGCCGTCTTCCACGGTCGTGCGCGGGATGTGCAGATGGCCGTAGACCACCACGGCCGCCCGGTGGTCCAGATGCCAGGTGGCGGTGCCGGTGGTGCCGCACCACTGGGCGAACTGCGGATAGCGCAGCACCCACGTCGGCTCCCGGGTCAGCGGGAAGTGGTTGACCAACACCGTCGGCAGCGCCGGATCGCACTGGGCGAGACGCCGTTCGGTCTCCCGCAGCCGGGCCCGGCACCAGTCGTCCGCTCCCGGGTAGGGGTCCGGGTGCAGCAGGAACTCGTCGGTGCAGACGATCCCGGCCGACTCGGCCCAGTGACGCGCCTGCTCCTTCGTGGTCCCCGGCGGGCGGAACGTGTAGTCGTAGAGCACGAACAGCGGCACCACGACCACCGGGCCGCCGGCCCCGCGCCACACCGGGAAGTCGTCCTCGGGCGTGACGACGCCCAGGTCACGGCACATCCGTACGAGGTCGCGGTAGCGCTGCTCGCCGCGCAACTGCACCGGGTCGTCGGCGGGCGTCCACAGCTCGTGGTTGCCCGGCACCCAGACCACCTTCGCGAAGCGCCCGGCGAGCAGGGTCAACGCCCACTCGACGTCGGCCATCTTCTCGCCCACATCGCCGGCGACGATCAGCCAGTCGTCGGCGTGTCCGGGGCGCAGCCCGAGCACCGTCTCCCGGTTGCGGGCATAGCCGACGTGCAGATCACTGATCGCCAACAACCTGCCGTGCGGGACCGTACCGGGAACACTCACGACGCCGATCGTAGGCGCGCACCGGCATCGGCCGGAACGCTCGCCGATCGGTTCTCGGGCCGTCTGAGCTGGGCTACGGGGCGCTAGGGGGCCGGCTAAGGGTTGTCCGGGCACTGGCCTCTCTCGATGCTGGTTGCGATAGGCGAATGCCGGTACCAGCGCCGTTTCGAGGATTTCCGCCGACGGTGGGATCCCTGTCGAGAGGAGACCACCGATGATCAAGGCGCGGGGTCTGACCAAGACGTTCCAGATCAACAAGTTCACCGTCGAGGCCGTCCGTGGCATCGACCTCGACGTCTCGTCCGGCGAGATGGTCGGCTTCCTCGGCCCCAACGGGGCGGGCAAGTCCACCACGTTGCGGATGCTGACCACGTTGCTGCGGCCCACCTCCGGCGAGGCCAACATCGGCGGCTGCGACCTGCTCAGTGACCCTGCCGGAGTCCGCAGGTTGATCGGCTACGTCGGCCAGAACTCCTCGGCCGGCGTCGAGTACAAGGTCCGCGAGGAGCTGGTCACCCACGCCCGACTGCAGGGCCTGTCCGCGTCGGCCGCCCGCACCCGCGTCGGCGAGATGCTGGAGCAGTACGACCTGGCCGGGCTGGAGGACCGCCTGATCGGCGCCCTCTCCGGCGGTCAGAAGCGGCGTATCGACATCGTGATGGGCGTGCTGCACCGGCCGCCGGTGGTGTTCTTCGACGAGCCGTCCACCGGGCTGGACCCGCAGAGCCGCAGCAACCTGTGGAACCACATCCGCAACCTGCGCCGCGAGCACGAGACGACGGTCTTCCTCACCACCCACTACCTGGACGAGGCCGACAGCCTCTGCGACCGGATCCTCGTCATCGACGGCGGTCGGATCGTCGCCGAGGGCACCGCCGACGAGCTCAAGGCACAGGTCAACGGCGACCTGGTGACCCTGGAAACCTCCGCACCCGCGCAGACCGCCACCGCCGCCGAACGGCTCGACGGCGCGAAGGAGGTCACCGTCGACGGCACGACCGTGCGGTTCCGCATCGCTCGCGGCGACAGCGTCCTGCCCGGCCTGCTGCGCGAACTCGACCGCAACGACGTCGACGTGTTCTCGGTGCGAACCAGCCGGCCGACACTCGACGACGTGTTCCTGACCGTCACCGGGCGCAGCCTGCGCGACAGCGAGACCGCCCCGGCGTTCCCGGGCCTGTGAAGTGAGGATCCCCATGTCGTTCCTGCGAGACACCTGGTTGACGTTCGACCGGGCGGTCCGTCCCGCCCTCCGCAGCCCCGGCACGCTGATCGTCGGTGTCGCGGTGCCCCTGGTCTACCTGGTCCTGTTCGGGCCGTTGCTGAGCGACACCACCGACGAGAGCGGCCTCAGCTCCTGGCAGTGGTTCGTCCCCGGCATGCTCATCCAGCTCGCCCTGTTCATCACCGCCAACGCCGGCTTCTCCCTGATCCCGGACACCCGCTCCGGCGTGCTGGAGCGGATGCAGGTCACCCCGCTCAGCCGGGTGGCCCTGCTCACCGGCCGGGTCCTCAAGGACGTGGTGCTCCTGCTCGTCCAGGCCATCCTGATGATCGGGCTGGCGTTCATCCTCGGCTTCCGGGCCGGCGTACTGCCGATCCTGGCCGGGCTGGTCCTGCTCGCCATCACCGCGGTCGCGGTCGGCTTCACCTCCTACGGCCTGGCGCTCAAGCTCAAGCACGAGTTCGCGCTGGCCCCGGTGGTCAGCGGCATCGTCGTGCCGCTGATGCTGCTGTCCGGTGTGCTGCTGCCGATGGACCGTGCCCCGGACTGGCTGTACTACCTGTCGCGGGCCAACCCGCTCAGCTACGTCGTCGAGGCCGAGCGTGAGCTGATCAGCGGCAACTACGACCAGCGGATCGTGCTGATCGGCGCGCTGGTCGCGATCGGCCTGCTGGTCCTCAGCACCACCTGGTCCCTGCGGCTGCTGCGCCGCCAGCTCGCCTGACCCGCGTACGCCCGACGCCGCCGGCCTCGGCGCCATGGCCCCCCGCAGGGGCCGTGGCACCGAGGCCGGCGGCGTGTGTCAGAAGGCCATCGAGGTACGCATCGACCAGACGAACACGTCGCCCAGCTCCGCGTCGCGCTCGAAGTGCTCGTACCCGTCCAGGTAGCAGATCTTCAGCTTCTCGTTCGCCGCCAGCGTCTTGCTGACGACGAGGCTGCGCGGGATGGCGCTGGGGCCACCGACGAGCATCACCTGCACCACGGAGGTGAGCTGTTCGGCGGTCACCACGGTCCGGGACTGGAAGGCCGCCTTCTCGAAGTCCAGCGGCGGGTTGGTCGCCGGGTTCGCGGCGTCGTGGCTGAAGTAGTGCTGACCCAGGAACCTGCTCAGATCGGCCGGCGGGCCGAACGGGTCAGTAGGAGAATCGATCGGCGTCAACAGTGTCGTGGTCATTGTTCTGCCTTCCCGAAGAGTCACCCGGTCCTTCCGGTGGAGCCCGGGTCGGCGCTTCCTCGCTGCCATCCCGCTCTGCTCCGTGCTTTGTGTATTGAGAATGACCTGGGCGGCACCCCCGTAGATATCCCCTACCTACCCCTATCGGCTGGCCGGTATCGGGGTGCCGTCGGGGCGCGCGAGGGTCCGCCGCGAGTCCGCAGGGGTTGTTGGCCCACCAGGGCGACCATAGCGTCCTGATTGCGGATCGTCGTATTCCGGCCCAGCTCATTCCGGGTCGCTCTGCCTTGAAGAGGTGGCATCGTATGGCAAGCGAAGAAACGCTCCGGGACTATCTGAAATGGGTCACGACCGACCTCCACAAGGCGCGTCAACGCATTCGGGAACTGGAATCGGCTGGTTCCGAGCCGATCGCCCTGATCGGAATGGCCTGCCGTTATCCCGGCGGTGTGCACAGCCCCGACGACCTCTGGCAGCTGGTCGCCGAGGGGCGCGACGGGATCGGCGCGTTCCCCACCGACCGGGGCTGGGACCTCGACGGGCTCTACCACCCCGACCCCGACAACCCGGGCACCTGCTACACCCGCGACGGCGGCTTCCTGCCCGACCTGGCCGCCTTCGACGCCGAGTTCTTCGGGGTCAGCCCCCGCGAGGCGATGGCCATGGACCCGCAGCAGCGGCTGCTGTTGGAGACCGCGTGGGAAGCCACCGAACGGGCCGGTATCGACCCGCACCACCTGCGCGGCACCCGGACCGGCATCTTCGCCGGCACCCCGAGCACCCAGGACTACGTCTCGCTGCTCCAGCAGAACCCACCCGAGGGCAGCGAGGGCTACTTCCTCACCGGCACCGCGCCCAGTGTGATCTCCGGCCGGGTCGCGTACCTGCTCGGGCTGGAGGGCCCGGCCGTCACCCTGGACACGGCCTGCTCGTCGTCGCTGGTCGCGCTGCACCTCGCCGGTCAGGCGCTGCGCCTGGGCGAGTGCGACCTGGCCCTGGCCGGCGGCGCCACGATCCTCGCCTCGCCGACCGCGTTCATCGGCTTCAGCCGCCAACGCGGTCTCGCGCCGGACGGGCGGTGCAAGTCGTTCGCCGCCGCCGCGGACGGCACCGGCTGGTCCGAGGGCGTCGGCCTGCTCATGCTGGAACGGCTCGGCGACGCCCAGCGCAACGGCCACCCGGTCCTCGCGGTGCTGCGCGGCTCCGCCGTCAACCAGGACGGAGCCTCCAACGGGCTCACCGCCCCCAACGGCCCCGCCCAGCAGCGCGTGGTGCTGCAGGCCCTGGCCAACGCCGGGCTGACCACCGCCGACGTGGACGCCGTCGAGGCGCACGGCACCGGCACCGTGCTCGGCGACCCGATCGAGGCCCAGGCGCTGATCGCCACGTACGGTCAGGACCGGCCCGAGGACCGCCCGCTGTGGCTCGGCTCCCTCAAGTCCAACCTCGGGCACTCGCAGGGCGCCGCCGGTGTCGGCGGTGTCATCAAGATGGTCGAGGCGCTGCGGCACGAGACGCTGCCCCGGACCCTGCACGTCGACGAGCCGAGCCCGCACGTCGACTGGGCCGCCGGCAACGTACGCCTGCTCACCCAGGAACGCGCCTGGCCGACCGGGGACCGGCCGCGCCGCGCCGGGGTGTCCTCGTTCGGCATGTCCGGCACGAACGCCCACGTCATCCTGGAGGAGGCACCGGCCGCCGAGCCGGCCTCGGTGGTGGAGCCGGCCGAGCCGGTCACCCCGGCCACCGGGGAGCTTCCCTGGCTGATCTCCGCCGGCACCGCCGACGCACTCCGGGACCAGGCGTCGCGGCTGGCCGCCCACCTCGACGGCCCCGGCGTCGCCACCGTACCGGCGGACGTCGCGCACACCCTGCGTACCGCCCGCTCGCTGCTCACCCACCGCGCGGTCGTCCTCGGCCCGCGGCACCGCGACGGCCTGGCCGCCCTCGCCACCCCCGGCGGTGCCACCGACGCCGACGTCGTCACCGGCACCGCCGTCGCGGACGCCGAGGTGGTCTTCGTCTTCCCGGGCCAGGGCTCCCAGTGGAGCGGCATGGTCGCCGACCTGCTCGACACCGCGCCGATCTTCGCCGACCGGATCGCCGCCTGCGCCGACGCCCTCCACCCGCACGTGGACTGGAACCTGCTCGACGTGCTCCGCTCCGACGACCCCGGCCTGCTGGACCGGGTGGACGTGGTGCAGCCGGCGCTCTGGGCCGTGATGGTCTCGCTGGCCGCACTCTGGCGCGGCCACGGCGTCACCCCGACGGCGGTGATCGGCCATTCGCAGGGCGAGATCGCCGCCGCGGTCGTGGCCGGCGCGCTGTCCCTCGACGACGGCGCGAAGGTCGTCGCGCTACGCAGCCGGGCCCTGCTCCGACTCGCCGGCACCGGCGGCATGGTCTCGGTCAGCGCCCCGCTGAACACCGTCGAGGACCTGCTGGCCGACGGTCTGACGATCGCCGCCGTCAACGGACCGTCCGCCGTCGTGGTCGCCGGCCCGGTCGACGCCGTGGACGCCTTCCTGACCCGGTGCGAGAGCGCGGGCGTCCGGGCCCGGCGGGTCGCGGTCGACTACGCCTCGCACTGCTCGGCCGTGGAGCCGGTCCAGGCCGACCTGACCACCGCGCTGGCCGGCATCACCCCCGGCCCGACGTCGGTGCCGTTCCTGTCCACAGTCACCGGCGCCCCTGCCGACGGCGACGCACTCGACGCCGCCTACTGGTACGCCAACCTGCGCAACCCGGTCCGCCTCGACCAGGCCGTCACCGCAGCGGCCACCGCCGGAAACCGGCTCTTCCTCGAGGTCAGCCCGCACCCGGTGCTGACCGCCGGGATCAGCGACACGGTCACCACCCCCGTGCTGCACACGCTCCGTCGCGGCGAGGGCGACCAGCGCCGGATCGTCCGCGCGCTCGCCGAGGCCCACGTCGCCGGTGCCCCCGTCGACTGGTCCACGGTGCTGCCCGAGGCTCACCGCACCGACCTGCCCACCTACGCGTTCCAGCGGCGTCGGTTCTGGCCGGAACCGGCGCCCGAGCGGATCGCCGCCGACCCGGTCGACGCCGAGTTCTGGGCGGCCGTCGAGGGCGGCGACCTGACCGGTCTCGGCATGGGCCACCTCAACGACGCCGTGGCGTACCTGGGCGAATGGCGGCGGGAACGCCGCGAGCACCGGGCGCTGGACACCTGGCGCTACCGGGTGACCTGGAGGCCGCGTACCGACCTGCCGGAGCCGCGCCTGCACGGCGGCTGGCTGCTGCTCGTAGCGGAGCAGGGCACCGACCACGACCTGGTCGCGACGATCACCGACCGGATGACCCGGGCCGGCGCGACGGTCACCGTCACCCCCGGGGCGGAACTCAGCGCGGCGCTGGACGGGCCCGCCCCGGTCGGCGTCCTGTCCCTGCTCGCCCTGGACGAACGCCCCACCGAACAGCACCGGGCCCTCACCCGGGGCGCCGCCGCCACCACCGACCTGCTCGCGGCCCTGCGCGACACCCACCCGCAGACCCCGGTCTGGGCCGCCACCCGTGGCGCGGTCTCGACCGGGCCGGCCGACCCGGTACGCCGAGTCCCGCAGTCGTTCGTCTGGGGTCTCGGCCGGGTCGCGGCCCTGGAACAGTCCGCCTCCTGGGGCGGTCTGGTCGACCTGCCCGAAACCCTCGACGAGCGGACCGCCGACCGGCTCTGCGCCGTCCTGACCGGCATCACCGTCGGCGACGGAGTCGAGGACCAGGTCGCGGTGCGCCCCTCCGGTGTCCTCGCCCGCCGGCTGACCCGCGCCGCCGCCGGCACCGCGCCGACCTGGCAGCCGTCCGGGACCATCCTGATCACCGGTGGCACCGGTGGCATCGGCACCGAACTCGCCCGGTGGCTCGCCCGCAACGGCGCCGACCACCTCGTCCTCACCAGCCGGCGCGGTGCGGCCGCACCGGGTGCCGCCGAGCTGACCGAGGAACTCACCGCGACCGGTGTACGTGTCACCGTCGCCGTCTGCGACGTCGCCGACCGCGACGCGATCACCGCACTGGTACGGCAGGCCGCCGACGCCGGTGACCCGATCCGCGCGGTCATCCACACCGCCGGTGTCGCCCAGCACACGCCGATCGCCGACGTCACCCTCGACGAGTTCGCCCACGTGCTGGACGCCAAGGTCACCGGCGCGGCGAACCTGGACCGGCTCTTCGGCGAGCCCGACGACCTGGACGCGTTCGTGTTGTTCTCCTCGGTCGCCGGCACCTGGGGCAGCGGCGGGCAGATCGCGTACGCGGCCGGCAACGCCTACCTGGACGCGCTCGCCGAGGCCCGCCGGGCCCGCGGCTGCGCGGCGACCGCGGTGTCCTGGGGCGCCTGGGGCGGCGGCGGTATGGCCACCAAACAGGAGACGGCCGACCACCTGCTGCGCCGCGGCCTGCCGCCGATGCCACCCGAGCAGACCACCGTCGCGTTGTCACAGGCGGTCGCGCTCGGCGAGGCCACCGTCACGGTCGCCGACGTGCGCTGGGACCGGTTCGCCCCGTCGTTCACCGTCGGACGGCCCAGCGCCCTGCTTGCCGACCTGGACGACGCCCGTACCGCACTGTCCGACGCGGCCCCCGACGACGACAGCCAGGCTGCCGGGCTGCGCGAGCACCTCGCCGGCATGACACCCGGTGAACGGGACACGTTCCTGGTCGACCTGGTCCGCGCCGAGGCCGCCACGGTGCTCGGGCACGCCGACGCCTCCGCCGTCACCCCGGACCGGGCGCTACGCGACCTCGGCTTCGACTCCCTGTCGGCCGTCGAGTTCCGCAACCGGCTCTGCGCCGCGACAGGTCTGCGGCTGCCCACCACCCTCGCCTTCGACCACCCGAACGCCCACGCCATCGCCCGGCTGCTCCGCGACGAGGTGGCCGGCACCGCCCCGGCCCCGTCGGCGAACCCCACCACGGCCCCCACCAGCACCGACGAACCGGTCGCCATCGTGGCGATGAGCTGCCGCCTGCCCGGCGGCGTCCGCACCCCCGACGACCTGTGGCAGCTCGTGCTCGACGGGCGCGACGCGATCGGTGACTTCCCGGCCGACCGTGGCTGGGACGTCGACGCCCTCTACCACCCCGACCCGGACCACCCGGGCACCAGCTACACCCGCTCCGGCGGATTCCTGCACGAGGCCGCCGAGTTCGACGCCGCGTTCTTCGGCATCTCCCCGCGCGAGGCGCTCGCCACCGACCCCCAGCAGCGGCTCCTGCTGGAGACCGCCTGGGAGGGCTTCGAACGGGCCGGCATCGACCCGCACGCGCTGCGCGGCAGCCGGACCGGCGTGTTCGTCGGCGCGTCCAGCCAGGGCTACGGCGCCGGCGTCCGCAACGCCCCCGAGGGCACCGAGGGTTACCTGCTCACCGGCACCGCCACCGCGGTCATCTCCGGCCGCATCTCGTACGCCCTCGGCCTCGAAGGGCCGGCGCTGACCGTCGACACCGCCTGCTCGTCGTCGCTCGTCGCCCTGCACCTGGCCGCCCAGTCGCTGCGCCGGGGCGAATGTGACCTCGCCCTGGCCGGTGGCGTAGCGGTGATCGGCAACCCGATGGTCTTCGTCGAGTTCAGCCGGCAACGGGGCCTCGCCGCCGACGGCCGGTGCAAGGCCTTCGGCGCCGACGCCGACGGCACCGGCTGGGCCGAGGGTGTCAGCGTCCTGGTCGTCGAACGGCTGCGCGACGCGCAGGCGAACGGTCACCAGGTCCTCGCCGTGATCCGGGGCAGTGCGATCAACCAGGACGGCGCCTCCAACGGCCTGTCCGCCCCGAGCGGCCCGGCCCAGCAGCGGGTCATCCGGGCCGCCCTGGCCGACGCCGGACTCACCCCGGCCGACGTCGACGTGGTCGAGGCCCACGGCACCGGCACCGTCCTCGGCGACCCGATCGAGGCGCAGGCGGTCATCGCCGCCTACGGCCACGGCCGCGACGGGACCGAGCCGCTGTGGCTGGGCTCGCTGAAGTCCAACATCGGCCACACCCAGGCCGCCTCCGGCGTCAGCGGGGTCATCAAGACCGTCCTCGCGCTCCAGGCCGGGGTGCTGCCCCGCACCCTGCACGCCGACGAGCCGTCACCGCACGTGGACTGGTCCGCCGGCACCGTCCAACTGCTCACCGAACCCCGCGAGTGGCCGGACACCGGTCGTCCCCGGCGGGGCGCCGTCTCGTCGTTCGGCGTGAGCGGCACCAACGCCCACGTCATCCTGGAACACCCGGCCGACCCGGCGCCGGTCGCGTCGACCGACGGCGGGCAGCTCCCCGCCGTACCGGTCGTGGTCTCCGCCAAGACCGCCCCCGCCCTGCGGGCGCAGGCGGCGGCGCTGCTGGACCACCTCGCCGGCGAGCCCGCCGCGCACCTCACCGACCTCGGCTGGTCCCTGGCCACGACCCGGGCGGCCCTCGAACACCGCGCGGTGATCGTCGCGACCGACCTCGACGACGTACGCCTGAGCCTCACCGCCCTGCGCGACGACACCACGGCTCCCGCCCTCACCGCCGACGTCACCGTCGACGGGCGCACCGCGGTGCTCTTCACCGGGCAGGGCAGCCAGCGAGCCGGGATGGGCCGGGAACTGTACGACGCGTACCCGGTCTACGCGGACGCGTTCGACGCGGTCTGCGCCCACCTGGACACCCACCTCGACCGGCCGATCCGCGACCTCGTCCTCGACCCGGCACACGCCGACCTGCTGGACCGCACCGAGTACACCCAACCCGCGCTGTTCGCCGTCGAGGTCGCCCTGTTCCGGCTCTTCACGCACTGGGGCATCGTCCCGGACTACCTGGCCGGGCACTCGATCGGCGAGCTGAGCGCCGCCCACGTGGCCGGTGTCCTCGACCTGGCCGACGCGGCCGCCCTGGTGGCAGCCCGTGGCCGGCTCATGCAGGCGCTGCCCGACGGCGGCGCGATGGCCGCCGTCCAGGCCGACGAGGCGGAGGTGCTCGCCTCGCTCGACGGGGTGGACGGCCGGATCACCGTCGCCGCGGTCAACGGACCATCCTCCACTGTGGTCTCGGGAGACGAGTCCTCGGTCGAGCAGGTCGTCGCGTACTGGCGGGACGCCGGGCGGCGGACCAAGCGACTCCAGGTCAGCCACGCCTTCCACTCGCCGCACCTGGACCCGATGCTCGGCGAGTTCCGGCGCGCCGCGACCGCGGTGACCTACCAACCGCCGCAGATCCCGATCGTCTCCACCCTGACCGGTCACGTCGCGACCACGGCCGAACTCACCTCGCCCGACTACTGGGTACGGCACGCCCGGGAAACCGTCCGCTTCGCCGACGCGGTCCTCGAACTCCACCGGCACCAGGTGCGTACGCTGCTCGAACTCGGCCCGGACCCGGTGCTCGCCGCGATGGCCGAGGAGACCCTCGCCGACCAGACCGGCCGCGTCGCGATCGCCGTGGCCGCCCTGCGCGCCGGGCACCCGGAACCGGTCACCGTCCTCACCGCGCTCGCCCGACTGCAGACCCGGGGCGCCGACCCCGACTGGGCCGGGGTCTACGCCGGCTCCGACGCCCGCCGCACCCCGCTACCCACGTACGCCTTCCAGCACCAGCCCTACTGGCTGCACGGCGACCCGGCCGACGCCGCGTCCAGCGGCACCGGGCACCCGCTGCTGCACACCGTCACGACGCTCGCCGACACCGGCGAGGTGTTGTTCACCGGCCGACTGGCCACCGCCCGTCAACCCTGGCTCACCGACCACACCGTGCTCGGCACCGCGATCCTGCCCGGCACCGCCTTCGTCGAGATGGCCGCGCACGCCGCCGACCACGCCGGCTGCGGCCAGGTCGAGGAACTCACCCTGGAAGCGCCACTGGTCGTCCCGGACGGTGTCGGGACCCGGCTGCAGGTACGCGTCGGCCCGACCGACGCCGACGGCCGCCGCGCCCTCAGCGTGCACTCCCGTCCGGACCGGGACGACGACAGCCCGTGGACCCGGCACGCCGCCGGCACCGCCTCCCCGGCGCCGGTCACCGAACCCGACCCGGACGAGACCTGGCCGCCCGCCGACGCCACCCCGATCGACGTCGACTTCCTCTACGACTTCCTGCCCCAACTCGGATACGGATACGGCCCGGCCTTCCAAGGCCTGCGCGCGGCCTGGCAACGCGGCGAGGAGACCTACGCCGAGGTCGCCCTGGCCGAGCCGACCGCCACCGAAGCCACCCGCTACGGCGTACACCCGGCGCTGCTCGACGCCGCCACCCACGCCATGGGTCTCGGCACGGCGGCCGAGGCGCAGCAGGGACTGAGCCCCACCCAGAGCCGGATGCCGTTCTCCTGGACCGGCATCAGCGTGCACGCCACAGGTGCCGCCGCAGCCCGGGTACGGATCACGCCCAACGGCGACGACGGGGTTCGCATCGACCTCGCCGACCAGACCGGACAACCGGTCGCCACCGTCGGCAAGCTGGTGCTGCGCCCGGTCTCGGTCACCCAACTGCGGCAGCCGACCGACGAGGCCCCGCTGTTCACCGTCGACTGGACGCCTGTCGAGCCGCAGATCGCCCCCACCGGAGGCCGGTACGCCGTCATCGGCGCACCCGACTCGTTCGTGGCCGACGCGGCAGCCGCCGTGGGGTCCCTGGTCGACGACTACCCGGACCTGGACGCGCTGGCCGCCTCGGGTGCCGTACCCGAGATGGTCTTCGTCCCGACCCGGCCCGGCGGGAACGCACCCGGCCCGGCGGTCGACGCCTGGCTGGCCCTCGCCCAGCGCTGGCTCGCCGACCCGGACTTCGACAGGGCCCGCCTGATCCTGCTGAGTCGCGGCGCGGTCGAACCAGACCCCGCCGCCGACGCCCCCGACCTGGCGCACGCCGCCGCCTGGGGCCTGATCCGCTCCGCCCAGTCCGAGGACCCGGACCGGATCGTGCTCGCCGACGTCGACGACTCGCCGCTCTCCGCGGCGAGCCTGCCCGGTGTCCTCGCCAGCGGCGAACCGCAACTGGCTCTCCGCGACGGCCGCGCCTACGCGCCGCGCCTCGCCCGGGCCACCACCGCGCCGACCGGCCTGGACACCGACCCGGACGGCACGGTCCTGGTCACCGGCGGCACCGGCGCCCTCGGCGGCCTGCTGGCCCGGCACCTGGTCACCACCCACGGGGTACGACACCTGCTGCTGACCAGTCGCCGCGGACCGGACGCGCCCGGCGTCGAGGACCTGACCGCGCACCTGACCGAACTCGGCGCGCGCGTCACCGTGGCGGCCTGCGACGCCGCCGACGCCGACCAGCTCGCCCACGCCCTCGCCGCCGTCCCCGCCGAACACCCGCTCACCGCCGTGGTGCACGCCGCAGGCATCGTCGACGACGGTGTCCTCGCCTCACTGACCCCGCAGCGGGTCGCCGCGGTCCTGGCGGCCAAGGCCGACGCCGCCCACAACCTGCACCAGCTCACTCGGGACCGCAACCTGACCGCGTTCGTCCTGTTCTCCTCCTCGGCCGGCAGCTTCGGCGGCCCGGGGCAGGGCAACTACGCCGCGGCCAACGCCTACCTCGACGCGCTCGCCCGGCACCGCCGCCACCACGGCCTCGCCGCGATCTCCCTGGCCTGGGGGCCGTGGGCGGTCGGCGGCGGCATGGCCGGGCAGCTCAGCGACGCCGACATCAGCCGGATGACCAGCTTCGGCATCACCCCGTTCACCGCCGAGACCGGGCTCGCCGCGTTCGACGCGGCGGTGGGCGCCGACACCCCCGTCGTCCTGCCGATCGGACTGCAACCGGCCGCCGTCGCCGGCAACGGCCCGGTGCCGCCGCTGCTGCGCGGCCTGGTCCGTCGAGCCGCCCGGCGGGTCGCCGAGAACACCACCGACGGCGCCGACCCCGCCGAGGCGCTCAAGCGGCGACTCGTCGCCGCCGCACCCGCCGACCGGCCACGGATCCTGCTGGAGATGGTGCAGAGCCAGGTCGCCGCGGTTCTCGGCCACGCCTCCGCCGACGCCATCCAGCCCGACCGAGGGCTCGTCGAGTGCGGCCTCGACTCTCTCGCCGCCGTCGACCTGCGTAACCGGCTCGCCGCCGCCACCGGTCTGCGGCTGCCCGCCACGATCGTCTTCGACCAGCCGACGCCCGGGGCGCTGGCCCGCTACCTCCAGGACGAGTTGCTCGACGAACGCGCCTCGTCCGCCCTGTCGGTGCTCGGCGAACTGGACCGCCTCGAAGCGGGACTGGCCGCCGTCAGCGCCGACGACCCGGACCGGGCCAAGGTCGCCGGCCGGCTACGCAGCCTGCTCGACACCTGGACGACCGGCGCGAACCCGACACACGACAGCGGCGCCCTGCACGGCGCCACCGCCGAGGAACTGTTCGACCTCCTCGACGACGAACTCGGCATTGCCTGACCGCATGGAACACCGACGGGGAGTGACGTTCTGATGGCCGACGAAGCCAAGCTCCTGGACTACCTCAAGCGCGCCACCAGCGACCTGCGCGACACCCGTCAGCGGTTGCGCGAGATGGAGGAGCGCGATCGCGAGCCGATCGCGATCATCGGCATGGCCTGCCGCTACCCCGGCGGTGTGGAGACCCCCGAGGACCTGTGGCGCCTGGTCGCCGACGAGCGGGACGGCATCACCGAGTTCCCCGTCGACCGCGGTTGGGACCTGGAGTCGCTGTACCACCCCGACCCCGACCACCCCGGGACGTCGTACACCCACGAGGGCGGCTTCCTGCACGAGGCGGGCCGGTTCGACCCGGCCTTCTTCGGCATCTCACCCCGTGAGGCGATCGCCATGGACCCGCAGCAGCGCCTGCTGCTGGAGACGTCCTGGGAGACCTTCGAACGGGCCGGGATCGACCCGACCCGGTTGCGGGGCAGCCGTACCGGGGTGTTCGCCGGCGTCATGTACCACGACTACGCGGTCAACCTGACCAGCATCCCGGACGACGTCGCCGGCTATCTCGGCACCGGAAACTCCGGCAGTGTCGCCTCCGGGCGGGTCGCGTACACCCTGGGCCTGGAGGGGCCGGCGGTCACCGTGGACACCGCCTGCTCGTCGTCCCTGGTCGCCCTGCACCTGGCCGTCCAGTCGCTGCGCCAGGGTGAATGCTCCCTGGCCCTGGCCGGCGGCGTCGCCGTGATGGCCACCCCGGTCGTCTTCGTCGACTTCAGCAAGCAGCGTGGGCTCTCGACCGACGGCCGGTGCAAGTCGTTCGCCGCCGCCGCCGACGGCACCGGCTGGGCCGAGGGCGCCGGCATGCTGCTCCTGGAACGGCTCTCCGACGCGGTCCGCAACGGTCACCGCGTCCTCGGCGTCGTCCGCGGCACCGCGGTCAACCAGGACGGTGCCAGCAGCGCCCTGACCGCCCCGAACGGCCCGGCCCAGCAGCGGGTCATCCGCAGCGCCCTGGCCAACGCCCGGGTTCCCGCCGAGCACGTCGACCTCGTCGAGGCCCACGGCACCGGCACCACCCTGGGCGACCCGATCGAAGCCCAGGCGCTGCTCGCCACCTACGGCCAGGACCGGTCCGCCGACCAGCCGCTGTGGCTCGGCTCGATCAAGTCGAACATCGGGCACACCCAGGCCGCCGCCGGCGTCGCCGGGATCATCAAGATGCTGATGGCGATGCGGCACCGGACCATGCCGCGAACGCTGCACGTGGACGAGCCGACGCCGCAGGTGGACTGGACGGCGGGCGCGGTGGAACTGCTCACCACGGCCCGGTCGTGGCCGGACGCCGAGGACCGGCCGCGCCGCGCCGGGGTGTCGTCCTTCGGAGTTTCCGGTACGAACGCGCACGTCATCATCGAGGAACCGCCGGCCGTCGAGGTGCCGCCCCGGGACGAGGCGGTCGTGTCCGCCCTGGTGCCGTGGGTGCTGTCGGCGCGGTCGCCGGAGGCGTTGCGGGGGCAGGCTGCCCGGTTGGCGGTGGTGTCGGATGCGGATCCGGTGGATGTCGGGTTCTCGTTGGTGTCGTCGCGGTCGGTGCATGCGCATCGGGCGGTGGTGTTCGGGCCGGACGAGCTGGCGGCGGTCGCGGCTGGTGAGCCGGGTCCGGTGGTCGGGTCGGTGGTGCGGGGCAAGACGGCGTTCGTGTTCTCCGGCCAGGGTTCGCAGCGCCCAGGCATGGGTGTGGAGTTGGCGGCGTCGTTCCCGGTGTTCGCGGAGGCGTTCGACGTGGTCTGCGCTGAGCTGGACCTCCATCTTGATCGGCCGATCCGGGAGGTGATCTCGGACGACGCGGAGGCCCTGGACCAGACGGTCTACACGCAGGCGGCGTTGTTCGCGGTCGAGGTGGCGTTGTTCCGGCTGGTCGAGTCGTTCGGGGTGACCCCGGACTTCCTGGTGGGGCATTCGATCGGGGAGATCGCCGCCGCGCACGTTTCCGGGGTGCTCTCCCTTCCGGACGCGGCAACGCTGGTGACCGCCCGGGGCCGCCTGATGCAGGCGCTCCCCGCCGGGGGCGTCATGGTCGCGGTGCGGGCGACCGAGGCCGAGGTGCTGCCCCTGTTGACCGACGGGGTGTCCGTGGCGGCGGTGAACGGCCCCCGGTCGGTGGTGCTGTCCGGTGTGGCCGACGAGGTGACGGCGGTCGCGGCGCACTTCGAGAAGTCGAAGCGGCTGCGGGTGAGTCATGCGTTCCACTCGGTGCTGATGGAGCCGATGCTGGCCGAGTTCGCGTCGGTTGCGGCTGGGTTGTCCTACGAGTCCCCGCGTATCCCGGTGGTGTCGAACCTGACCGGGCAGGTCGCCGAGACGCAGGACGCCGCCTACTGGGTGCGGCACGTGCGGGAAGCCGTCCGGTTCGCCGACGGGATCACCACCCTGGAGAGCCTCGGTGTCGCCACGTTCCTGGAGATCGGCCCGGACGGGGTCCTGTCCGCGATGGGCGCGGACTGCGTGACGGACGCGGTGTTCGTACCCGTGCAACGCGCCGACCGGGACCAACCTGCCACGCTGCTGACCGCCCTGGCGCAGGTCTTCGTGCGTGGCGTCGCGGTGGACTGGACGCCGTGCGTGACCGGCGGGCGGCTGATCGACCTGCCCACCTACGCCTTCCAACGGCAGCAGTACTGGCTCACCTCGCCACCCGCCGAGCGGCCCGAAACGGCCGGCGACCCGGCCGACGGACACTTCTGGTCGGCGATCGAGCGCCAGGACACCGCCTTCCTCGCGGAAACCCTCGGCCTTGGCTCGGACGAGGACCGCGAGACCCTGGAAGCGCTGTTGCCGGCGTTCTCCGCGTGGCGGCGACGCCGGCACACCCACGCGGTGCTCGACACGCTGCGCTACCGGATCGGCTGGGAGCCGTCGACCGGCGCACCCCACCCGCCGACGACCGGCCGGTGGATCGTGCTGACCAGTGCCGACGCCGACGACACCACGACGCTCCTGTCCGCACTCGGCGACGCCACCGTGCTCACCGTGACACCCGATCGCGCCGCCCTCGCCGAACGACTGCGCACCGCCGGACCCACCGACGGCATCCTGTCCCTGCTCGCCCTGGACCCCGCGCTCGACCCGGCGGCGACTCTCCTGACCGTCGCGCAGGCCTGCGCCGACGCGGGTCTGGAGGCGCCGCTCTGGGCCGCCACCCGGGGCGCCGTCTCCACCGGCCGCGCGGACCGCCTCGACGCGCCCCGCCAGGCCCTGGCCTGGGGTCTCGGTCGTGTCCTCGGCCTGGAACGCCCCCACCTCTGGGGCGGACTCATCGACCTGCCGGACAAGCTGGACCAGCGCGCCGCCGACCGGGTGGCCGCCGCGCTGCACGGCAGCGGCGAGGACGAGATCGCGGTACGCGGCTCCGGCACCTACGTACGCCGACTGCTGCGTCACCCGCACACCGAGGCTGTGCCCAGTGACGCGTGGCTGCCGCGCGGCACGGTCCTGGTCACCGGTGGAACCGGCGGCCTCGGCGCTCGGGTGGCGAGCTGGGTCGCCGTCCGGGGAGCCGAACACGTGGTCCTGGTCAGCCGTCGCGGTCTCCATGCTCCCGACGCCGACGTGGTGGCCGCCGAGGTGCGCCGCCACGGGGCCCGGGTGACAGTCACCGCCTGCGACGTCGCCGACCCGGACGAGGTGAACCGGCTCGTCGAGCAACTACGGGCGGCCGGCGAGCGGATCGACACAGTGGTGCACGCCGCCGGCGTCGACCACCACACCGATCTCAGCACCGCCACTGCCGTCGACCTCGACGCCGTCCTGGCCGCCAAGGTCGCCGGTGCGATCAACCTGGACGCCGCGCTCGGCGACGAGCCCAGCACGTTCGTCCTGTTCTCCTCCATCTCCGGTGTCTGGGGCAGCGGCGGGCAGGCCGCGTACTCGGCCGGTAACGCCTTCCTCGACGCGTTCGCCGAGTGGCGCCGCGCCCGTGGTCTCGCGGCCACCTCGATCGCCTGGGGCGTCTGGGCCGGCGGGGGCATGGCCGACGACCCGGAGATCACCGAGCAGCTACGCCGGCGCGGCCTGCTCACCCTCGACCCGGAACTCGCCCTCTCCGGCCTCCAGTCGGTCCTCGACCACGACGAGACCAGCGTGACCATCGCCGACGTCGACTGGGACCGCTTCCTCCCGATGTACGCGTCCGCCCGCGTCCGTCCGCTGGTCAGCACGCTGCCCGACCACATTCGCCTCCAGGCCAGCGACTCGACGCCGACCGCTCCCGCCGCCGGCCGGTACGCCGCGATGAGCGCCGAGGAGCGGGCCCGCCAGCTGCTCGACCTGGTGGTCACCAGCGCGGCTGCCGTCCTCGGGCACACCGGCGCCGGTCTGATCGACGCCGACCAGCCGTTCAAGGAACTCGGGTTCGATTCGTTGACTGCGGTGGAGTTGCGTAATCGGTTGAATGTGGTGACCGGTTTGTCGTTGCCGTCGAGTGTTGTTTTTGATTATCCGTCGGCGGGTGTGTTGGCGGGTTATCTGGGGTCGTTGTTGGGTGCGGATCAGGGGTCTGGTCCGGAGTTTGTTGCCTCGTCGGTGGTGGTGGATGAGCCGATTGCCATCGTCGGGATGGCTTGCCGCTATCCGGGTGGTGTGGGTTCGCCGGATGAGTTGTGGGATTTTGTGGTTTCTGGTGGGGATGGGGTGGTGGAGTTTCCGTCGGATCGGGGTTGGGATTTGGCGGGGTTGGTGGGTGATGGGGAGTCGTTC